>JAEZXS010000118.1 GCA_023442755.1 Pseudomonadota bacterium
TCCGGTCCCACGAGGGGGAGGGTGACATAGGCTGTACGGCCTGCATGCTCTTTGCCACGCCGCCCGAAAGGGAGGATACTATGGAAGCATGTGGCCTAACCATCTTGTGTTTCCCTCTCTACTCTACTGTCTCTGCGGTGAGATCTTTTCGTCTTACCCCGACCAATTTTCAACGGTTGCTACCTTACCGCAACATAGCAGGCATCGCGGCTGCAAGCCGCTCCCACGAGACATCTATCAACGAACATCCAGCCCTAAACTTCCATGGCGGGCGAGGTAACGAGTTTTTTCAGCGCTTCGTAGCTCTGTGCCCCCACAAGGCGCCGTCCTACCGCCGCAAAGGTCGGTACGGCGGCAATGCCGCAGGACCGGGCGTATTCCCAGTCGCTTTCGACCGCCATCCGGAAGTGCTCATGCTCGATCACATCTCTGGCCTCCCGGGGATCGAGTCCGACCGATGCGGCGATTTCGGTGAGCACATCCATTTTGCCGATATTTTGGCCGTCGACGAAATAGGCCCGGAAAACGGCCGCATGGAACTGGTCGCCCTTGTTGCGCGATTCCGCCCATTTCCCCAGTTCCTGGGCGCGGCGGCTGTTAAACGACATTACTCGTTTCCCGAACGGCAGGCCGCATTCGGCCGCTGTGCGGATCATGCGTTCCTGGTATTCGGGGATGTCGATATCGCGGCCGGCAAAGAGCCGTTCCAGGGTGACGCCCTCTTCCGGAATCTCGGGCCGCAGGGGAAATGCTATCCATCTTATCGAAAAATCGAACTCCTGCTTCAGCTTTTCAATACGCCCGGTAATGAAATAGCACCAGGGTCAGACGAAGTCGGAAAAGATTTCCAGTGTGAGCTTGTCGTCTCTTTTCATCCGCTGTTCTCCGAATTACAGCCATGTGATTTTTGCGGCATTCCTTACAGGAATGCGGCGGTATTTGTATTTGGGTCGCCCGATCATGACAGCCCCTTGTATCTTCAGCCCTTCTTCCAACCCGAGGAACCGGCCGATTTCCGGCCTGGCGCCGGCCGCCCGGACGAGAAGCCCCGCCCAGCAGGTGCCGAGGTCGTTTGCCTGGGCCGCAAGTTCGAGGTAGGTGAGGGCGATTGAGCAGTCAATCGGTCCCCAGACGCTGTCCGCGGGCGAGCAGGCCACAACGAGGTGGGGCGCGCCCCGGAGTATCATGTCCCTGCCCCGGTCCCAAGCCGCGAGGTAGATCGGCGCATTGTTCGTCTCCCTCATCCATTCGGCGGTCTGCCCGGCAAGGAACAGGACGTCCTCCCGTTTCGTCACCGCTGTCCAGCGAACCGGCTGAACGTTGACGGCCGAAGGGGCCCAGCGGGCGGCATCGATCACCCGCTCCAGGGTTTCGCGGGGCACCGGGTCCTGCTTGAATTCCCGGATCGAACGCCGCCTCTTGAGAAACTGCTCTATCGCGTCCGTGTCCGGTTCCAGTTCTCTCCGAACCGCCGCGCAATCCCCGATCGGCATCCTCTCCAGGGACAGCGCTCCGGAGGGGCATATGCCCACGCAGTGGCCGCACGCATTGCAGAACTTTTCCATATCGGCTGCAACCTGCGGCAGCTCTTTGCCTTGCCGGAAGATAAGCGCGGAAGGGCAGACCTCCGCACACAGTCCGTCCTTTTTACACTTGCCTGCATCTATCTGTATCAGACTCAACGTATCTCCTTACAGCCCGCGAGGGGGCCTGTTCCACGAAAGTTCACGAATCCGGGATGGTAATCCAATTCCGGCGCACTGTCCATCCGGGAACGAATGGCGCTCAAAGGGTTTTTACACCAACCTTTGTGCCCCGTGTTCTTTTCTATTGTCTCATATCCGGTTCGGGGCTAATTGTATGTGCGAGCGGTACCTCGTTTTCGAGACCATCCTCTCTGGTCCTTCACCTTTGCTTTGCCGGGAAACGCATAGGGAAAGGCGATTTCCGGTATGACTGTTGTGGAGGGAGCGCATGCAGGACACTGATAAAAGCAGGGAACAGCTCATGGAAGAATTGCTGGATTTGCGCGCGCAGCTCTCGCGCGCGGAAGAAAGCCAGCAGATATTGCAGGCAATAATGAATTGTGCGCCCGACGTCATCATCGTTGCCGACGGGCAGCCCGATTTCGCCGTGCGGATGATGAGCAGCTACGGTCAGGCGCTGACGGGCCGCTCGAAGGAGAAGGCCGAGGGGCTGCAGGCGGAAGAATACATAAAGGCCCTCAGGATCTCCACGGCTGACGAAACCGACAGGCCGAAGCTGGAAAATTTGCCCATTTACCGGGCCATCAAATACGGGAAGGTCACGGAGAGCGAGGAATGGGCGCTCGAGCGGCCGAACGGCCGGCGGGTCCCGCTTCTGTGCAAGGCATCCCCCATACGCAATGCCGAGGGCGACGTAATAGGCGGAATCACGGTGTGGCGCGACATTACCGCACTGAAAGAAGCCGAAAAGGTTGACAAGGATTACGGCAGCTATCTCGAATACCTGGTTGTGACCCGAACGGCCGAATTGACCCAGGCGCGGGAGGATGCCGAACAGAGGGAAACTGAACTCGCCGCGACGATAAATTCGATCAACAACGGCGTAATGATTTTCGATAAGGACGGCGATCTGCTCCGCGTGAACGACATGGCCGTGGACCTCCTGGGTTTCGCGGTGGAAGAAGAGATGCTGCCGTTTTCGGAATGGATCAAAGGAGTGCGGGCAACCACGACGGAAGGAGAGGTGCTGGCGACGGAAGATTTTCCGGTTGCCAGGGCTTTCCGGGGGGAAACGGTCCGGTGCTGGAAGCTGTGGCTGGACACCGAGCCCGGCGGCCGCAAACGATGCTTCCGGATCAGCGCCGCCCCCATCAGGGTGCAGGAAGACGAGCTGATAGGGGTCATATGCACCTTTGCCGACATTACGGAGCAGCAGGAGCAGGAGGAGGCGGACCGCGCGGCAAGCCTCCAGCTCGAAGCCCGCGTGGGCGAACTGGAATCGGAACTGGCGGAAGCGAAGGAAAAACTCGAGTCGATAACGGCTGAGCGGGAGAAACTGGCGAAGGAAGCGGAGGAACTCAAGGACAGGATCGACGAGTATGCGGAAAAGGCGGCCGTGTCTTCGCGGGGCTTACTCGGGAGGCTTTTCCGGAAGGATTAGACATCGAATTGTGGGAGCGGCTTCCAGCCTCGATGCTTTGTATTCGAAAGTGCGCATCGATCTTATCCCAGGCGCGAAGAAAAACGAACCATAAGGAGTTATGGATTAGCTCCGGCATTACGGCCCAATGAACGACAACAGCCGCCGCCCCTTTCGGGGCAGCGGCTGTTTGTTCTTCATGAGTAAGTGTTTCCGTGTCCTGCCGCGGCGCCAAGTCGCGCCGCCGAAACTAGACTTCCTGCTTTACCTTGGCCTTCTTCATGCTCAGGCCGAGACCGTCGAAGATGTTGAAGATCGCGTAGCCCCACCACATCGTGTAGGCGATGTAGAACAGGAGCAGCCCGAGGACGGTGAACGCCTTTTCCGAAATCTTCTGGCTCTCGATGCCGTAGAAGTTGTACGCGGGTTCGATGCCCTTTTTCATGACCTCGGAGATGGTGGTGGCCTGTTCGGCCTTCTTGCTCTTCTGAAATTCCTTGACGATCTTGTTCAGTGCGGACCACCAGGTAGCCATGGCTTCTTTTTCATTCACGCCGCCATAGCGGGTGCTGACCACGGAGCCCTTATCGTGGTACATGGCGTCGGAATCCTGGAGAACGGAGGCGAGCACCTGCCCCAGGTTGCCGCTGACCTTCAACTCGGCGCCCTGGCTGGAGGCCTGTGCACCGGCTGCCGCGAAAAGCTTGGTCGCAAGGGTGGCCTGTTCCGGTTTTTCCATTTTGAGAGCGACGTCGAACTGCTTGCCGTCCAGTTCCTTCACTTCCTTGGCGAGCTTCGGGATGAAGTAGGAAGAGCCTTTTGCCAGTTTGTTAAACAGCGCGTCCGAGTATTCCAACCCGTTATGCCCGTTGCCGAACACGGGGGAGAAGATAAGGAGCAATATGCCCACGAAGGTAAGGGCCAGCAGCCCGCCGATATTCATTGTATTTTTATGTCTGACCAACATTTTCGATTCTCCTCTTGTCTCGTGCTTTACGCGGTAGCCGGTTTGGCGGCGGGTTCAGCCACGCGGGTTTCTTCCCTGAGGCTTCCGACATTGGCGAAGAATTTGGCGAAAATCCACAGTCCGAAGATGGCGACGACCACCCAGAAAACGATGTTTCCGACGAATTCGATATTGGCTGTGACCGCTTTGGGGATATCCACTATCTCCAGTTCGACCATCTTCCGGGGCAGCGTTGCGGCGCGGTTGATGAAACCTGCGAGAATGGAGACCGCATAGAACCCGCGGATGTGGATGCCTTTGACCACCTTTGTGGTCAGCGCGCCCACCTGGATGCCGAGCAGGGAGCCTATCAGCATGCCAATCGCCAGGGTGTAGAAGACATACCCGTAAATGGCGTACTGGCTGATGGAGGCAAGGCCGGCCGTAAAGATGATCTGAAGGATGTCCGTACCGACCGTCGTCATCGAGGAGACGCCGAAAACGTACACGAACATCGGGAAGGTTACGAAACCGCCGCCGACGCCCATAATCGCGGCAAGAACACCGACCACTGCGCCGCCAGCGGCGATGATGACCCAGGAGATTTTCTTGCCGCCGGGGACGAAGTCTTCGTCAAACGAAATCATGGGGGGGATGTTTATCGACTGCAGCTTGTGGGCGATATTGGGGGTGCCGGAAGGCCCGGAGCCGTGGGCGTCGCCGGAAGAGGCCGCCGCGCCCTTGCGCGAGCGGAGAAAATCGAAAAGGGCGTAAAAGCCGAGGAAGCCGAGCAGGACCGCATAAACCAGGCTGATGAAGGCTTCACTCAGGAGAGGGTCCTTGTTGTAGAGAACCCTGTTTACCGCTCCACCAGCGAACGTGCCCGCGCCGGAGCCCACCAGGAACGCGATGGCGAGTTTCGGCGAGACGTTTCCGAGTTTCTTGTGGACGGCCGTTCCCATGATGGCCTTGGCGAAGATGTGGAAGAGGTCGGTTCCGACGGCCAGGATGCCCTTGACGCCCGCCGCCATGAGGGCCGGGGTGATGATGAACCCGCCGCCCGCACCGATGCAGCCGGTGATCAGGCCGGCGGCCAGGCCGATCGCAACGGATACCAGGAAGATGTGGGTCGAGTAGAAGGCCGGAGCGTATGCTTCCTTGCCTCCCAGCAGCGGCGCCGCTTCGAGCAGGGACACGACCGCGATCGGCATAAGAAGCAGAAGCAGCATGATGAGTTTTTTGCGGTTCTTGATGATCGACATCGATACTTCGTAATCCCATCTCGCATGTGCTTCGGAAGAAGCTTTTAGAAATTCGTAGACTTGTCTGAAACAGTTCATTGGGGGGCCTCCTGTAAAATGGACATATTGCCTGTAGGAAAAATTCGACGCCGGACCCTTTTTCGAGCCCGGCAATTTCGGGCGATCCGGAGCTTGCCCATTTTGGAGCAAGCGCTTTTCTAAAAGGCAACGACCGTGCCAGATCCCGGTGCATGGGCTGTTTTTGCAACCAATGGAAAACATGGAATATTTTGACAAGTGTACGATGGTACAAACAATGCAAAACAGGGAGGCTCCTGTCAGCTTTTTTTACGGTTGTAAAAATTTCAAACGATAGGGGTGTAAAGAAGTGCAGGCAGGTGACGGGAAGAAGACCGGGAACCTGCTAAACATCGCATATCCGGTGCGCATCCTCTAACTTATGCATGCCGCCGGTGTAAAACCCAGGCTCAAGAGAAGCGCCGGCATCCACTTTGAAATGCCGGTCCAGCATTTGATATGCGCCTTCCTCAGGACTCTTTCTCTTTCGAGAACCCTATGCCCCGAGGACTGCGGCAAGGGCAGCCCGCCTTGATCCGATGGGTTCATCCCTTTCTCCTTTATCGGGAGTTTCGGAAGTTCAACAGGTTTCCAAAAACTATACTTGCCGAAGCGAAGCATATCCCCGCACTCGTGTTCATTTTTGTCCCCGATGAGCAAAAAATTGCAGGAAAAAGGGCAATTAGTGTAACCGGATCGACCCCGCCGGGAAGCCGGTCTTTGCAGATCGGCCGGCAGTCCGCTTCGCCTCCGTGGCACGCCGTTTGCCTTATACGAAATACCGAAAGGTGTGAAAATCCATATGGAGGTGATGACAATGAAGCTGGCTCGTTTAATGAAAATAGTTGGTTTATCGGTTGTTGCGCTGGCCGTCCTTACATTTTCCGCTCCGGGTTATGCCTGGACGCACGATGACGGCTTCGGCCGCAACCATTACTCCGGTTATCGTCACAATCACCACTCCGGGTACTATGGTTACCGGCATCATGGGGGATGGGGTAACGGTTATTCGGGCAGCTACTACGCCCCCCGTTATTATGCCCCCCGTGTTTCACCGGGCTTCGGTATCTATCTTCCGGGGTTCTCGTTCTACGTTGGGCCGTAGTGCTTGAGATGCGGTGACTCGAAAAGGCGGGGTGAAAAGGCCCTGCCTTTTTGATTTCGGCAAGTGGACCACCTCTTTCCATGCCGATTCCCGCACCCAACCGGACATGCGAGTCAACTTAGCAGCGCATGATGTGATCGCAACCGAGAAATCAGGTGCTGATGTGGGAAAGGCCTTCAGTCCTGCCGAGTCGAGAATGCTTTGGGGGAAAACATGACAGGATCAATTGGGTTTTCTTCGCGGCTTGGTCCTTATAATCGCGACTGCAAGCCGCTCCCACATGATCGGGGCTACACTCCAATCCTTCGGAAGTTCGCTCTTCTTCGCGTCTTCGCGGCTTCGCGTGAGACAAAGCCAACACGCACTTTCGAAGGCCGCGCATCGTGGCTGAAGGCGCTCCCACAGCAACATTGACAAGGAGCTCTTCTTCGCGGCCTTTACCGCAGCATTAGCGATCTTCGCGTGAGAAGAAGAAACCATGGTACGGCAGTTTTACTGTTCTTCGCAATTGCCTGATCGCGGCTGCAAGCCGCTCCCACAAAATACCTGAACTATCCCATAACTCCCTATGGTTCGTTCTGCTTCGCGGCCTCACCTCAACATACCCAGCTTATTTCCTTCTCAAATCCATTGACACCGCCCTGCATTTTCTGCTACGGATTGGGGCGAAAAGTTTTGTACGCATCAGGTACTTTATGTTTAAAAGGGAATCCCGTGAGATTCGGGAACGGTCCCGCCGCTGTGAACGGGGACGAAATCCGGTAAAACCACTGTTTCGGGTGACTGGAATGGGAAGGTCCGGAGAGTAGGGCGATTCGTAAGCCAGAAGACCTGCCTGATGGCGTTTGGGAATCGGTACGTGGAAGGTCCGATCCCGCCGGAGGATAAAGTAAATCAGGGTGCAATCCTTGGGGCTGTGTGGCTCCAGGGATTTTTTTTTGCCGCGCCGCGGAGATGCCCGCATGTGCGGAAATTCGAAAGGGGTGAATATATGAAGGCGATGCAAAGACTGGCTGTTCCGGCAATCGCGATGGTCCTGGCACTTCTGTTCGGGAGTGCGGCTTTCGCGGCCCCGCACGAAAAGCAGGATAAGAAGGCGATCCTGCTGGTCGCTTTCGGGACCTCGGTGCCCGAAGCGCAGAAAGTGTTCGACAAGATCGACGCCCGGACCAGGGAAAAGTTTCCCGGAACGGAAATCCGCTGGGCGTTCACATCGAAGACCATTCGGGCAAAGCTTGCCGCGCAGGGCAAGGAGCTGAGTTCTCCGGAGACGGCGCTTGCAAAGCTCATGAGTGACGGGTTCACCCACGTTGCGGTGCTGTCGCTCCAGACCATTCCCGGCCGGGAATTCCACGACCTGTATCAGAACGCGCGCCTGTTCGAACAGATGGCGGGCGGCTTCAAGAAGGTGCAGGTCGCAATGCCCCTGCTTTCTTCGCACGATGATATGGTGCACGTGGCGAAGGCGATGATCAAAAATATCCCCGCCGCGCGAAAGCCTGAGGATAAGGTCATTCTCATGGGCCACGGCTCCGGGCAGCACCCGTCTGATGCCATCTATGTCGCGATGGACCGCATTCTTTCGGAAACGGATCCCGGTGTCTTCCTGGCAACCGTGGACGGCTATCCTTCCATAAAGGACGTCCTGCCCAGGCTCGGCGCGGGCAAGGGAAAGGTTTTTCTTATCCCGTTCATGCTCGTTGCGGGCGATCATGCGATGAACGATATGGCCGGGGACGGTCCGGACAGCTGGAAATCGATTCTCAAGGCTAACGGACGGCAGTGCGAGGCCGTCATGAAAGGGACGGGCGACTATCCTGAAGTGGTGGACGTCTGGCTGGACCACCTGGGCGAGGCCTATTCCAGGCTGTAAAAGGAGGAGTGCCGCAGCACCACAGTAAATACACGGCGCATCGATCCAAGGGAAGGAAGTGCAAAGCTTCCGCCGCCCCGCGACTGTAATCGGGACGAAAACCGCACGATGCCACTGTCACGCGCCTGCGTGACGGGAAGGCGCGGTGAGTAGGACGAACGAGAGTCAGGAAACCTTGTCGATGCATGAATCGCCTCTTCGCATCCCCGTGGGGGGAAAGGAGAACCGAAATGAAAAGATCCATACTTGCGTCCCTGATTTTTCTCGTTTGTTCCTTCCCATCGATCGCCGAGCCTTTGGAAACGCCGGCAACAACCCAACCTGCGCAAAGCGCGAATCTCGACGAAGTGGTGGTAACGGCGACGCGGCTGCCCACGCCGGCCAAAGAGCTTCCCGTTCCGGTGCAGGTGATTACGCGCAAGGAAATTCAAGGGTCCCGTGCGGACGACCTTGCAACGCTTCTTACCGAAAAGCTTCCCGAACATTTCCAGAAATACCCCGGAGCGCTTTCCTCCATTACCATACGGGGATTCAGCAGCGACACCACCGGGACGGACATAAAGGGGCATGTCCTGGTTCTCATCGACGGCCACCGTTCCGGGACGGGAAACATCGCGTCCATTCCGCTTGAAAACGTCGAAAGGGTGGAGGTGGTGCGGGGACCCGGCTCCGTCGTCTACGGGTCGTCGGCCATGGGCGGAGTCGTAAACATCATCACCCGCAGGGGCAAAGGCGACCCCTCCAGTGAGGCCGGGGCCGAGTACGGGAGCAATGACTACGTCAAAGGGCACGCCGGGTTTTCCGGAGGGCTTTTCGACGAGCGCATCGGGCTGTCGGTAACGGCCCGGACCGTCACGCAGGGCAGCTACGAAAGAGGAAACGGGCAGTTGGTCCCGAACACCGGCTATAACGACGAGGCCTACTCGGCAAGTCTTCTCGCCCGTGTTGCCCCGGACCACACCGTATTTGCCGTGGGGAATTTCTACCGCGCCTGGGACGTGGGCTATCCCGACGCTGCGTACGCCCCGGCAGCCAGCCTGGACAATACCAAGAACATCGTGAGGGGATACGGGTCCATCGATTACGACGGCGCCTTGCCGGACCTGGGAATCAACTGGCGCCTGGGCTATTACCGCGTCGAGGACAGGAACAGGTGGGACAACCCCACGGGGGACTGGGGCTACTTTGCCTCGACGACCGAGGCAAACACGCAGGGGGCCCTGGCGCAGGTGAGCTTCCCGACGCTTTCCTTCGGACGGCTTCTGCTCGGTTTCAGCTGGGACGGCACCGATATTTCCAACTATACGAACCCGGAGGGCAGCAGTTGGACCCCGGACAGCCGGTACGACAATTACGCGGCTTTTGCGGAAGAAAAAGTCAAATGGGAAAAGCTTACGCTCACCATGGGCGTTCGATACGACTTTTTCCAGGAGGACATCCTGCCGACAAGCGGCCTCGACGTGCTGCAGAAGAGCCAGGATTTCGGCCATGCAAGCTGGCGTACCGGCCTCACCTACTCCTTCCTGGACTGGCTGACCGGACGCATGGCGGTCGGGACCGCCTTCCGCGCTCCCACTGCCGATGAGCTTGCCGGACGGTTCCAGATGGGGGGCTGGACGAAGGTGGTCGGAAACCCCGACCTCAAGCCCGAAACCGGCACCACCTACGATATCGGGCTGGATGCGCAGATCGGAGGTTTCAAGGCCGGCCTGGGATTCTTCTATACCGACTACAGCAACAGGATTTCCGCCGGTTTCCCGGCCAGCGTGGATGGCGACAGCACCTGGACCACTTCCCGCAACGTGAACGGCGCAATCCTGGCCGCCATCGAAGGAAATGTCAGCTACAAGAAGTCCTTCACCTTTCACGATACGCCTCTCAGCCTCAAGCCCTTCGCAAACTTCGTCTATTACACGCAGCGCAGCCTCGAAGACGAAACCTATTCCCGGACGCTCAAGACTTCGGTAGTCCCAGGCGTGCCGCTGTGGGATGCAACCGGAGGCATTGAAGTGGGGATCGGCAGGAAGACCACCTTTACGTTCACCGGGTTCTACACGGGCGACGAAAAGCAGGAGGACTTCAACTGGCTCTCCCCCACGTATACGCAGGCCATCGACAAGGGGGGATTCGTGATCTTCTCTGCCCGGGCGACGTATCGCCCTTCCAAATACCTGGAACTCTTCCTTGTCACCGACAACCTGACGGACAGGGACTATTCCTACGTGGACGGATATCCCATGCCGGGCAGGACCTTCCGCGGCGGCATAACGGCCCATTTTTGATGCCGGCCCGGGCCGAAGGAGATACCCGCTATGAAAACAATCAAGCTGTTCTCGATGAAATCGCCGGGCCTCGCCGTCCTGCTGTTTCTCGTTTTTCCGGCATTGAGCCAGGCTGCATACCCCGTCAGCTTCGTCGATTCCTGCGGGACCCGGATCACCCTGCAGGAAAAACCGCGCAGGGTCGTTTCGCTCTCGCCCTCGGTCACAGACATCATCTGTCGGCTTGGCGCGGGCGACTGCCTTGCGGGCATTACGCTTCACGACAGGGTCCCGGGATCGGATGAGAAAGAAATCGTCGGCGGTTTTCTCGCCCCGTCGCCGGTCCGGGTGAGAACCGTCCGGCCCGATGTCGTCTTCGCTTCAACCATGAACCGGGAGACGATTGCCCGCCAGCCCGGGGAGGACTGCCGCACGATAGTGCTGGAGCCTCGTTCCCTGGAGGAACTTTTCCGGAATATCCGGCTTCTGGGCACGATTTTCGACAGGGAAGCCGCCGCGGAGGAGGCTGTCGGAGAAATTCAACGGCAGCTGTGGCTGATATCCAGCAAGGTGGAAAAGATCCCGCGGGAGAAGAGGAAGCGGGTCGTGCGCCTGATGGAGGTGGACGGGGGCCGGGTCATGACCGCCGGCGACGATTCGCTCCAGGACGAGTTCATCCGGGCTGCGGGCGGCATTCCTCCACGGCTCGGCAAAACGGGCGATGCGGTGGAAATGAGCCTGGAGGAGTGGCGGCGGTTCGATCCCCAGTTCGTCTACGCCTGTGGCGGGAACAGGGAGGCTGTTATGGAGTTCCTGTCGCGTCCCGGTTGGAAGGAAGTCGAGGCGGTTCGCAGGGGCCGAATTTACTGTTTCCCGTGCAACCTGGCATGCCGCGCCTCGACTCATTCGGGGGAGTTCGTGTCCTGGCTGGCGTCGTCGATCTACGACGAGGAATTTGCCTCGGAGCGGAACCGAGTGCTTCCGGAAAAACAGATCCGGGCGAAGCCCCTCGATATCCCCCTGGATTACGTACGATCCGCAAAAGTCGTCGAAACCACCATATACGACTTTCCCAACAGAACGCTCATCCTCGACTTCAGAGGGCCGATGCGAGTGACTTCCACCCTGGAGGGGGAACGCAGCGGCATCAAAACGGTCGGCAACCACTATTTCCCGCCGCCCTGCTGGAGCATCGGGGACCGGTGCGGACTCAAGGGATGGAAGGACCATGCGCTCAAGGCAATCCGGAAGTCTTCCTCGAACAGCTGCTTTCTGTTTACGGGCGCCGACATGGAAAACCTGTCGGTCCAAAGCGCGCACTACGGAGATATGACGGTCTGGGCGCTCGTGACCGCGGGGGTGGAGAGCAACGCCATGCGGATGTCGGCCGATGCGGGGCTCTTTTACGAACCCGGGACCATAAACGTGATCCTTCTGACGAACATGCGGCTCTCGCCGAGGGCCAGGGCGCGGGCGATCATCACGGCGACGGAAGCCAAAACCGCGGCTATGCAGGACCTCGATGTGCGCAGCACCGTCAGCCCGGGGGGAAACCAGGCGACAGGCACGGGTACCGACGAGGTCCTGGTAGTCGAAGGGAGGGGAACCCGGGTGGACAATGCGGGCGGGCATAGCAAGCTCGGCGAATTGATCGCGAAATCGGTCTACGCCGGGGTCAGGGATGCCGTCCTGCGCCAGAACGGGATTTCCTCGGGGCGCAGCGCGTTCCGCAGGCTGGAGGAGCGCAGGATAGATCTCTACGGGCTGCTCCGAGAGTCGGGGGCCCTCGAGGATGAAGAAAGCCTGCGCCGGCATCTCGCCCGCCTGGAAGACCTGCTGGTGGAGCCCCGGTACGCCTCCTTCCTGGAAGCGGCCCTTGCGCTCAGCGACGCCCATGAGCGGGGGCTCGCTCCCGGCCTCGAACTGTTCGAAGCCTGGTGCAGGAGCGTTGCCGAAGAGATTGCCGGAAAAAAGCCGGACGCATGGATCGACCGGGTGAAATCGCAAACCGTTCCCCTCGTCGTCCGGATGGCCCTGAACGCGATGCTGAATGGGGTCGCACAGCCTCAGCAGCGCTAGAACCGGCGGGGCACCCGGGCGTCAACTAAAGGGCAAAGACCGTGAAGAAGAAGGAACTATGAAGCATTACATAATAGTTCCAGAATCTTGTGGGAGCGGTCCCGCCCAGGCGCATTGCCGTCAACTTAACAGGAACAAGCCGCGAAGAAGTACTGACCATTAAGAAAAACGGAATAATTTCAGTACTTGTGGGAGCGGTCCTGCCTGGGCGGGACCGCGATCATGCGGAGCACATTGAATTAGGATAGCCATAGATTTTTCTTTTCTCTCGCGAAGCCGCGAAGACGCGAAGAAAAGCCTGGGGAAAATGAGTTCAGACTGCCTGAAAAGTTTCTAAAGGATCGAGGCTGGAAGCCTTTCCCACAGCAGTTCAGACCTAGCGGCGGTTACGAATGCTAAAATTGACGCGCATGCGCCCAGGCGGGACCGCGATCATGAAAGACAGGAAGAATGAAAGCACTGGCGAGATTTAATAATGAGGTATTCGCTGAACGACTCCTGGAACCGGTTTCCGGGCGTATTTCCTTTTTCCCGTTCTTCTTCGCTTTGCGAGAGAAGAACGACCCTGCATTAGCGACTTCCCATGCGGAGGAAGATGTGCTGCTTCCCGGGTTCGGCTCCGAGTTCGAGGGAGGATCGGAGGGCGAATCCGCACTTTCCCGCGCAGACAGGCATGGTTGGAAAGACATGATCTTTGGGACCGGTGGGGCGGTGCTGGTGCATATAGCTGCAGCGGCAGTCCTGATGGTGCCGTTTACGTCGCCTTCGCAGCATCCCCCGGAACCCGTGCTCAGAGTCTACATGGCGGGGCCGGAGGCCGTCGGAATCGCAGACCCCGGCGGCGAAGGGGGGCAGAACGAACCGCCGACGGCGCAGGTATCAGCGGAAGTGAGAATTGCTGCGCCCGATGTTTCCAGGGCTGCCGGAAAAGCCGAGCAGGCTGCCGTGAGGGAAAAGCCGCAACGGAAGAAAATCGTAAAAACGGAGGCGAAGCCGGTTACTCAGATGCAGGGCTCTCCGGCCGCTGTTCCTGCCGATGAGGCCGCCGCTCCGGCGCCCGTTGCGGAAAGCATCCGACCCGGCCCCGCCGTTGCAGGCGATCCGGGAGTTAGCAGCGGGGCGAGCAGCGGTCAGGGTGGGCCGTCTTCCGGATCGGACCGTATTCAGGGTGAATTTGATGCGGCTAAGGTCGACCAACCCCCCCAGGTTTTGACAAAAACTGCGCCTGCCTATCCCAGTAAAGCAAGAAATATGGGCATTGACGGTAAAGTGGTGTTACGTTTCCTCGTGGGGCCCGACGGACATGTGTCCAGGCCCGGCGTTCTCGAAGCGCACCCGGCGGGGTATTTCGAGCAGAGCGCAATGGACGCCGTGAGCCGGTGGAGATTCAAACCCGGTTGTGTTAAGGGAAGAGCTGTTGCCACCTGGGTGACGCTGCCCGTTCAGTTCCGACTGGTGGACCAGGATTAGTGCTGGAATAAAACGTATGAATAATCTCGAACGCATCTGTGGCTGCAGTGTGATACGTCGTGCGGTCCTGCCGATTCTGTTTGTTCTGGCGCTGACAATGGCTGCCGCCCCCGGAGCGGAAGCCGGGGTGGTCAGAGACCAGTGGGGCCGCAGCGTATCCGTTCCCGAAAACCCCGTCCGGGTGGTGTCGCTGGCCCCCAGCATAACGGAAATAGTGTTTGCGCTGGGGGAGGGGCACAGGCTGAAAGGGGTTACCCGGCACTGCGACTTTCCGCCGGAGGCGCAGTCTCTTCCCAGGGTGGGCTCCTATGTGCATCTTGACCTGGAGCGGATTGTCGCGCTCGAACCGGACCTCTGCATTGCCACCCGGGACGGTAATCCCCGGGATGTCGTGGACAGGCTCGAAGCCTTGGGAATACCCGTTTACGTGGTGAATCCCGGGAACCTCGAAGCCATAGTGGATGCCTGCGTGGAAATCGGACGCCTCCTGAACGCCGGGCAGAAAGCTGCTGCGCTTGCCGAGGATATGCGCGCCAGGATCGACCGGGTGAAATCGCGTGTTTCGGGAGCGAAGCACCGCCCGGAGGTCTTTCTCCAGATCGGGATAGTCCCCATAGTTTCCGCAGGTTCGAACACCTATATCGACGAGCTCATCACGACGGCGGGAGGGAAGAACCTGGCCGGAGGCCCGACCCCGTATCCCCGGTTCAGCAGGGAACAGGTCCTTGCGTCCCAGCCCGAGGTGCTGCTCATCACGACGATGACTCAGGGAGAACAATCCGCGCAGGCCATGGATGAGTGGAAGCAGTACACCGGCATGCCCGCTGTAAAGAATAACCGCATATATATTGTCGAATCGAATATTTTCGACCGGCCGACCCCTCGCCTGGTGGATGCGCTGGAGACTCTGGCCCGGATTATCCACCCGGAGCTGTTCTAATGGAGGAGACGGCACTTCGCAGATCCTTACTGGTGCGGCGCATGCTGGCGGTAGTCCTGCTGCTCGGGCTGCTCCTCGTCCTGGCGATGATTCTCGGGCTTTCCACCGGCTCCACCGGCAGTAACCTGCACCAGTTGATCGATCTTCTCCTCGATCGGGCAGATCCCGGTTCCACTGCTGCAAACATCGTGTGGCGCATCCGGCTTCCCCGGATCCTGCTGGCCGCCCTTGCCGGCGCCGCGCTGTCCCTCGGTGGGCTTGTTTTCCAGGCCCTTTTGCGCAATCCCCTGGCGGAGCCGTACATCCTCGGCATTTCCGGCGGGTCGGCCATAGGCGCCATCATCGGCATGCTCATGGGGTTCTCCCCCTTTCCCGGGGTGGCCTTTTTCGCCTTTGCCGGCAGCACGGCAACCCTGGTCCTGGTGCTCGCGATCGCATCGGTACGGGCCGGCGCCAGGAAAGATACGCTGATCCTGGCCGGCGGCATGGTCAATGCGTTCG
>JAEZXS010000137.1 GCA_023442755.1 Pseudomonadota bacterium
GCGCAGGTCCCTCTCATAAGCTGCGCTGCAGGAATCAAGATAACCGAACCGGTAAAGCCCCTGGTGTTCAAGACGGCCCAGAACGACGCCCTGGCCGTTGCGGCCATCTACAGGCACATGCAGGGGAAGAACATCAAGCGGATCGGGATAATTTCGGTGGAAAACGCATACGGCGAGAGCGGCAGGGAACAGCTCACCGCGCAGGCTCCCAAGTTCGGCATCCAGATTGCCCAAGCTGAGACTTTCGGCGCCAAAGACACCGACATGACCGCTCAGCTCGCAAAAATCCGCGCCGCCCAGCCCGAAGCGATCGTATGCTGGGGAACGAATCCCGGGCCCGCGGTGATCGCCAGGAATGCAGTCCAGCTCAATATGAAGATCCCGCTCTACCAAAGCCACGGGGTGGCTTCGCCGAAGTTCATCGAACTGGCGGAAAAAGCAGCCGAAGGCATCCTGCTGCCCACGGGTAAGATACTCGTTGCCGATCAGCTCCCGGATTCCGATCCGCAGAAGGCGGTTCTCAAAAGCTACATTGCCGAGTTCGAGAAGCGCTACTCCATGCCGGTTTCCGGCTTCGGCGGGTATGCCTATGACGGGATTTCCCTCCTGGCAGAAGCGCTCAAAGGCACGGAGGGCGACAGGAAAAAGCTGGCCGAGAACCTGGAGAAGATCAAGGGCCACGTCGGGATAACCGGCACCTTCACCTTCTCCCCCCAGGACCATAACGGACTTGGGGAGGACGCCTTCGTCATGGTGGAGATCAAAGACGGAAAGTGGCGCCTGCTGCAGTAAGGCGCCAATGTCAACAGGAGGCAACCTGTGGGAGAGGCTTGCAGCCTCGATGCCTTCAAAAACCATCGAGGCAGAAAGCCTCTCAGATTGATGACAAACTCTAAAATCATCGTGATCGTCATTCCGGCGAAAGCCGGAACCTAGTGTTTTCGAGCACTTCTGGGCCCCGATGCCTGCCCCGGACCTGATCCGGGGCAGGCATCGGGGTGACGGATTGGGGGCTTTTTCAACAGTCTGCGAGGCAGAAAGCCTCTCCCACAGTTTTCTATGATTGCAGCTTTCAGGCGGACAACCCGGAGCGGTTGACTGCAGCGTATATAACGAAGCACTTTCAGGGTTGAATCCTTCCCCTCCTGTTCCCTGCGCAAACCCCGTGCTTCCTGGAAAACCGCACACCAATATTCCTCAAACCCGGCAAACGGGAACGAAGTCGGACAGGTATGCAGGAACTTCTTCAATATCTTTTTTCCGGAATAACCAACGGCGCGGTTTATGCCGTGATCGCGCTCGGCTTTTCGATGCTCTACAGCAGCACGGGGCTGATCAATTTCGCCCACGGCGAGTTCGTCATGGTGGGGGCCCTCAGCCTGGTATCGCTTTGGAAAGGCCTGAAAATCCCGCTTCCTGCCGCATTTGCCGGAGCGGTCGCCCTCACGGCGACCGGCGGCCTGCTGCTCGAGCGCTTTGCCCTGAGAAAGGTCCGAAAACCGCACCCGATTGTCCTGGTGATCATCACCGTCGGGGCTTCCATCCTGATACGGGGGATCGGCATGCTGGGCTGGGGCAAGGATTCGCACAGCGCACCGCCCTTTTCGAGCCATGCTCCCGTAGAAGTGGCCGGGGCGACCCTGCTGCCCCAGAGTCTCTGGATACTTGCCATCACCCTGCTCGTCGTTTGCGGGCTGCACCTGTTCCATAAAAAGTTTCTTACGGGGAGGGCGATGCTTGCCTGCGCGATAAGCAGGAAGGCGGCCTCTATCGTGGGCATCCCGACCGACAGGATGGTGCTGCTGGCCTTTGCCATGAGCGCGGCCATGGGGGGAATCGGCGGCGTTCTGATCGCCCCGATCAGCATGAGCAGCTTCGATATGGGGATGAACCTGGGGCTGAAGGGCTTCTGCGCCGCGATGATCGGGGGGCTGGGCAGTTCCTGGGGAGCCATCGTGGGAGGGCTTCTCCTCGGGATACTCGAAGCGCTCGGCGTCGGTTTTCTCTCTTCCGGCCTGAAGGATGCCGCCGCGTTCGTTTTGCTGCTGCTGATTCTCTACTTTCGCCCGACGGGCATTCTGGGCACCGCATCCGTGCAGAGGTTTTAATCGCGCGGACCTGTGAGAGAGGCTCCCAGGCTCGATCGCAGTTCGTCGTTCCGGCGAACGCCGGAATCCAGCGTTTGTTATAGTCAAAACGACTGGGCCCCGGCTTTCGCCGGGGTGACGAGTCTGTGTCGTGTGCACGCATTCAAATGCTGGTTTTTTTTACGGTAAACTCTTGATCGTTACGGAAGAAACGCATGCGATACCTCATACTCGCTCTTGCCGTCTGCGCCGCGGGCCTGGGGCTGCACAGCCCTTACCTGCTCCAGCTCCTGACCTTCGTCGGCATCCAGACCCTGCTCGCGCTCGGCCTGAACATGCTGATGGGCTATGCGGGGCAGATTTCCCTGGGACATGCCGCTTTCTACGGCCTGGGAGCCTACACGAGCGGCATCCTGACAGCGCACTGCCACTGGTCGCCGTGGCTTGCCCTGCCGGCGGCCGTGCTTCTTACCGCCGTGGCCGCTTTCCTCATCGCCCTTCCGCTCCTGGAACTGAGCGGCTTTTACCTGGGCATGGGAACACTAGGGTTCGGCATGATCGGCTTCGTCGTTTTCCGCCAGTGGAGCAGCCTGACGGGAGGGGACTCGGGCCTGGTCGGAATCCCTTCGCTGGAGATCGGCCGCCTCTCCTTTTCTCCCGCGAAAAACTACTTCTTCCTGGTATGGGCAGTTGCCATTCTGGCAATCTTTCTCTGCGAGAGGCTCATCCGATCACGGATAGGACGGGCGCTGCGCGCGATTCACGACAGTGAGCGCGCTGCTTCCTCGATGGGAGTCGATACCGGGCGCCTCAAGGTCCACGTATTTGTTTTCAGCGCAGTGCTCGCCGCGGTCGCAGGCTTTCTCTACACGCACCTCGTCGGGTTTATCAGCCCGAGTTCGTTCGATTTTCTCGTATCGGTGCGCATCGTGACAATGGTGGTCATCGGCGGAATGGCAAGCGTCTGGGGGGCGCTGCTGGGCGCGGCCGTCCTGACGGTCCTGCCCGAGACCCTCACCGTCTTCACCGAATACGAGATGATCGTCTACGGCACGGTTCTGATCGTCATCATGATTCTTTTACCTCAAGGCTTGTTCAGGGGGATTCTGGATGCATACGAACGCGCCAGGTTCAGGTCGGGACGCGTTTCCACCGGTCCTCAGGGCTGACGCGGTCTCCAAGTCGTTCGGAGGCGTCCAGGCGCTCTCCGGCATTTCCTTCAGTGTCCTGCCGGGTTCAATCCAGGCGCTGATCGGTCCCAACGGCGCCGGCAAGACCACGCTTCTCAACCTGGTCACGGGCAGTTACACGGCCGATTCCGGCCGGATCCTTTTCGGAGACCGGGAAATCGACCACAGGAAGGCACATGAACGCGTCGCGATGGGCATTGCGCGCACGTTTCAGAACGTCGAGCTTTTTGGAAGCATGACCGTTTTGGAAAACGTCCTGGTGGGACGTCACGTGAAAACGCGCTGCGGATTTTTCGGGGCGATGATCCGACACCCGGGGGTGGCGAAGGAAGAGAAGGTCGCGCGCGAGCGGGCGCTTGACCTGCTTGAGTTTGTCGGTTTATCCGACGCGGCGGACTGGCGCTGCAGCGAACTTCCGTTCGGATGGCAGCGCTTCCTGGAAATAGCGCGCGCCCTTGCCACCGGCCCCAGGGTCCTCCTGCTCGACGAGCCGGCATCGGGGCTCAACGGGGCGGAGACTGAAGCCCTGGCCGGGCTGCTGAACCGGATCAGGCACAGCGGCATTACCCTGCTCCTGGTGGAACACGACATGAACCTGATTATGTCCATATCCGACCGCGTGCTCGTGCTGAACCACGGGGAGGTCCTCGCAGAGGGCAGTCCGGCCGAGGTGCAGTCGAACGAGACCGTCATAGGCGCCTATCTCGGGCGGGATCAGGCGGGAAAATGATGCTTGCGCTCCGCAATCTGAAGTGCCGGTATGGAAGCGTTCCGGCAGTAAATGGAATCTCCGTCAAAGTGAATTCCGGAGAACTGGTTGCCCTCGTCGGGGCGAACGGGGCGGGGAAGAGCACTCTGCTCCAGGCAGTATGCGGCTTCATTCTCGATTGGGAGGGTGAGATCGAGTTCGAAGGGGCTTCGCTGCGGGGGCTTGCGCCGGATCGCATAGTCGCGAAGGGAATAAGCCTCGTCCCGGAGGGGCGTTTTCTTTTCCCTCCCCTGAGCGTGCGGGAAAACCTCGAACTGGGGGCATACGTCCGCTCTCGCAAAAGAGACAAGGCAATCGCCGAAGATCTCGACCGGGTGCTTGAGATCTTCCCCATCCTGAAACAGCGAATCGGACAGCAGGCGGGGACCCTGTCGGGAGGCGAGCAGCAGATGCTGGCAATCGGGCGCGCCCTCATGGCCCGCCCCCGGCTGCTTCTCCTGGATGAGCCCTGCATGGGGCTGGCCCCCCTGCTGGTGCAGGTTATCCTGGAAACCCTCGTCCGCCTGAGGGAACTCGGAATCACCATCCTCCTGATCGAACAGAACGCACGGGCCGCTCTCGGCATAGCCAACCGCGGCTACGTCCTCGAAAACGGCAGGATAAAGCTTGAGGGCCCTGCCAGGGTGCTTCTTGCAGATCGTGAGGTCAGGCAGGCATATCTGGGCAGAGAGCGCAGAGTTTAGGCAGGAGCGAATTTTATTAACAAATCGAAATTCCGGCATTAAAAGATATTTTCCCGTACATGCCCGCCGGCATCTTATCCGGCCGTCTTCTTGAAAAAGCCCGGGGCAAATATTACAAATCAAGGGAATGCCCTTTTCGGTCCGATATCTTTGCCACATGGAGGATATTTGAAAGAGGTCTTCCACAAGCCGGGTGTTTCCAATTTCAGGAGCGCCCTCAAGATAGCGCTGATTTACGCTATAATCGGTGTGGCATGGGTTGCCTTCTCCGACCTCGCGCTCGAACGCATATTCGGCAACACGCGCGCGGGCCTCTGGGCGGGTACGCTCAAGGGATGGTTCTTCGTCCTGTTCACGACCGTGTTCATGTACTCCTGCATCAAATCCACGATAGATTCCATACGCAAATCCGAGGAAGCACTCCGGGAACACCAGAGGGTGCTTTCGACCCTTTTCGGAAATCTGCCCGGCATGGCATACCGGTGCAAGGCCGATCCGGAGTGTACCCTGGAATTCGTGAGCGCCGGGGCGATGGACCTCACGGGGTATTCGCCCGGCGAACTGACGCATAAGCAGAAAATAGACGATCTCATAGTGGAAGAAGACAGAGATGAGGTCCGGAAGGGCCGGCAGAGCGAACTGGCCGAGGGGCGCCCCTTCCGGTTCACCTATCGTATACGGGATGCCGAGGGCAGGATCAAGTGGGTGTGGGAGCGGGCTCGCGGCGTGTACTCCGACACCGGAAGCCTGTTTGCCGTGGAAGGTTTCGTCACGGACGTGACCGAGCGCAAGGAAGCGGAGGAGGCCTTGCGGCGGTCGGAGGAAATATACAGGGCACTTGTCGAAGGCACCTCGGACGCCATCCTGATGGTGGATACGGACAGGGTCATCGTCTCCGTAAACAGGGCTTTTACCGAACTTTTCGACTATACGCGGGAGGAACTCGAAGGCGTATCCGTTCGCATCATTCACCCATCCGACGAAAGCTTCAGAAATTTCGGCAAATATGCCTACCCTGCCTTGGAGCGGGCATCGATCAACATCGAGTGGGAGCTGAAGAAGAAAGACGGGACCATTTTCCCGATAGAAGGAACTTATTCGATCATCAGGGGCTCGGACGGGAGGCCGAGCGGCCACGTGGGCATCATTCGCGACATCACGGGGCGCAAAAAAGCGGAACGGGAATTGTCCGAGTACAGGGAGCACCTGGAAGAAATGGTGCGCGACCGCACCCGGCAGCTCGAAGAAGCACAGAAAGCCCTGGTTCAGAAGGAAAAGCTAAAAACGCTGGGAGCCATTGCCGCGGAGGTGGCCCACGAGATCCGGAACCCCCTGGTTTCGATCGGAGGCTTTGCGCGGCGCCTCCAGAAAAAACACCCGGAATCGCACGAAGCGGAGATCATACTCCAGGAGGCACGCCGGCTCGAGGAGAAGCTGAACCGGATCAGCAACTATCTGCGACCCGTGGAGCTGAAGATCCGCGAATGCCACGTCAATTCCATCCTGTCCGAAACCATCGCCCTGCTCTCCCCCGAACTGGAGAAGGAGCAGGTGGCGCTGCGGCTGGAACTCTATCCGGAACTGCCGACCGCGCACGTCGACCCGGACGTCCTGGCCCAGGTGTTTGTCACCGTGCTCCGAAGCGCGGTAAAATCGATGGCGGACAAAAAAGAACTCGCCGTCAAGACCTATGACCGCAACGATTCGATCTACGTGGAGATCATGAACCCGGTAACCGGGAAGAAGATAAAAGACCCTGAACTCATGCTGCTGCCCTTCGACCAAGACGACCCGGGCGGAAACATTTCCTCGAGCTTCAAGCTGCTCAAAGGAATGGGGGGAGTGCTTTCGTTCAGCCGGAGCGGCGCCTGGGATATTTTCACGATCTCGCTGGAAAAGTGCAGCAACCCCGATCACGGCCCCTTCAGCTCTTGAAAACAACAAGGTCGAATAAGCCCAATTATGACCTTGTTGTTTTTAATACCACGTCGCCTGGGCAACCCCTGCCCTGAAGGCGCGAAGCGACATCTCAAGCCGTTTGCCTCCATAACCTTCGAGTGTCGATTCTATGGCTTCCTGCCCACAGAAGAGCTTGCCGGACGCGGCGGCAAAGCCCAGCAGGACGAGGTTTGCCGAAACCGGCGAATTGAGGTCGGATGCGATTGCGGAGGCGTCGAGCGCATGCGTGCCGGGGACCTTCGCAGTGCAGTTGCTGAAGGTCAGTCCGTCGGGACTGAGGAAATGCCCGTGCACCAGCGAGGCCTCGGGGTGCAAGGCCAGAAGTATGTCAGCATGGCCGGGGCGGATGAGAGGGCTGACGAGGGCCTGTCCGGACTCCTTCGAAGCCACTTTGAGGTGGCTGATTACGTTTCCGCCTCTCTGCGCCATCCCGTGCGTTTCGGATATCAGGACGGAGCAACCCGCGTTGAGGGCCGAATCCGCTAGCAGCCGGGTAACGAAAAGAACTCCCTGGCCTCCCAGACCGCTGATGATGATCTGCTGTATTCCCTTGCTCATTCTTCCAAGTCTTTCATCCAGAAGTAATCGTTTGCGGCGCCCCGCTACAGCGCGCCGTCACCCTTCAGCCTGTCGGCTATTCCAAGAATGGTGCGAACGTAGGGCTTGCTGTGATTGTATGTCCAGATAACCTGTTCCTGGTCCAGGGGAAACCTTGCCTGGCACCAGCCGTGTCCCTTCAGGTAATTGGCCGTGCTGAAAATCGCGTCTTCAGGATTGAATAGATCGATCCTTCCGTCGGCGTTTCCATCCGCTCCGTACTCCACGAGGCTGCTCGGCAGGAATTGCGGCCACCCGAAAGCGCCCATGACGGAGCCATGAAAAGAATCGAGCCTTATTCCGTTTGCATTCGACCATTGTATCAGGGCCGACAATTCCTTGTAGGCCCAGGCTGACCGGTCGAGCAGCTTGCGGTCGAAAGCTTCGCGGCCCAGTCTTTCGCGGTCCTGCGGAGCGAGCAGCTTCCAGATGCGGTCGCGGTTGGCTTTCCAGTCCATCACGGCAAAGGTGGTAAAAACCGCCAGGGTGGAGGTGTTGCCGGTGTACGAACCGAAATGGGTTTCCACCAGGAGGATGGCTGCTATCACCCCGGGTTCGACCCCGTAGACCTTTTGCGCTCTTCGGAACGAATCCCGGTGCATTGATATGAAGCGGCGAGCCTTTGTAATCTCGGAGGGCTCGAGAAACTGATCGTAATTGAGCTGGCTTTCACGCATGCGGAATGTCTTGGAAACGAGGTTGTACATGGGGGGCGGGACCGCCTGGAAGACCTTCTGGACCTGGGGTCGGGAAAAGCCGTCGTCCACGAGCTTTTGCTTCAGTCCGGCATAGGCATCTTCGGCCAGGACCGTGCGCGCTCCCGCAAGGAGCAGCAGCAAGAAGACCGCCACTGCCGGTAAAATGAAAGTTCGGCTTTTCTTTCCGATCGGAGTGATTATTTTGCACATGCTCAAAACCGCCTCTCAACATTCGAATTTTTGTCTAATTTTGTCTTGCGATTTCATGGGGTGTTCATTATAGGTTATCTGCGTCTTCAAGGCAAACTGAGGCGGCACATTCAATACTGCACTTGCTCTGGGAAATCCTCGACTCCTGCTGTCCCAAAACATGCAGGAGTTTTTTATGCTGCAACCGGCGGAGAAGTTATGTCGGAGTTTTCGGATACGGCCGGCGGTCAAAGCGAACCGACCGGCGCCATAAACAATTACAATCGTCTCAAAGAGCATGCCCTCGATGTTATCGACAAGATGCTCGAACTGGACCTGACGGACCGGCAGTCCTGCCTGGAGTTCAAGGAAAAACTCGAGGCGAACACCTTCAACCTGGTTGTGGTCGGGCAGTTCAAGCGCGGGAAAACCTGCCTCATAAACGCTCTACTCGGCGCGGATCTGCTCCCCGTATCGGTCGTTCCGCTCACGTCCATCGTCACGGTGCTCGTCTACGGCGAGGAACTTGCGGTAAGAGTGTTTTTCGATAACGGGAAACAGCGCGACATTCCCGTGGAAGAGCTTGCGGATTATGTAACAGAGAGCGGCAATCCGCGCAATGTAAAGGAAGTGCGGGAGGTGGTCGTTTTCTATCCTTCCCCTTATCTCAAGGACGGGGTGCGCCTGGTCGACACGCCGGGGGTGGGATCGGTCTACATTCACAACACCGACGTCGCCTACAAATATCTACCGAAATCCGACGCCGCCCTGTTCCTGCTCTCCATCGACCAGCCGGTAAGCAGCGCCGAACTCGATTTCCTGGCCGATGTGCGCCAGTATGCGGACCGCATTTTCTTTCTCCTGAACAAAATCGATTACCTGAAGGAAGAGGAGATCAGCCGGGCGCTGTCGTTTTCCAGAGCGGCGATCGAGCAGGTCATGGGACCGGAAATAAAGGTATTTCCCATCTCGGCCAAGCTGGCGCTCATGGGAAGGCTGGAAAACGCCCCGGAGATGACCGAAAAGAGCCGGCTTTCCGATTTTTCCGCCACGCTCGGCCGGTTTCTCATGAAGGAAAAGGGCAAAGTCCTGCTCGGCTCGGTTGTAAACAACCTTCTCAAGATCCTTTCGCGCGAGCGGCTTGGAATCGAACTGGAACTCAAATCACTCAAGACCCCGGTCGAGCAGATGCGGGAAAAAATTGAAGCCTTCGCCGCCAAGAAGGAAGAACTGGTCCGGGAAAAAAGCACCTTCCAGGTGCTCTTCAACTCCGAAATTGACCGCCAGGTGGTGAAGGAACTGGACCACGGTCTGTCGCAGCTGAAAAAAGAACTCGTTCCGCGCATGGAAAAGGAATTCAACGAGTTCTGCGAAGAGCGGAAAGATTTGTCCCTGAAAGAACTCAACGATGCGCTCGAAAAGTTCGTCCACGAAAAAATAGAGACGGAACTCTCGGCCTGGCGCGAGCAGGAGGACGAGAGGCTTTCGCAGGCATTCGACGCCATCTGCCGGCGATTCGCGGAAAAGGTGAACCAGGTTATAGACGATCTGCTCTCCTTTTCGTCCCAGCTTTTTTCCGTGCCTTTCGAACAGGTAGAGGCCGAGTCGCTCTGGACCTCGGAATCGGCTTTTCACTACAAGTTCCGGGAAGATGCGGTGGGACTGGACATGCTGACCGCCTCCCTCACCCAGGTGTTTCCACAGTACATCAGCGGAAGGTTTCAACGTTTCAGGGACTGGGCTTTCAGGACCGCCAACAGGGTGATCCTCAGCAAGCGCAAACAGCACATGAATGAAGCCATTGAAATGCAGGCGGGCAGGATTCGATTCGATTTCATAAGCAGGCTCAATAAGAGTACGGCCGGTTTCCGATTGGAAATGGTGCAGAAGATGGAGACCGTGGCGGAGGGAATTACACGCGCGATCGAGCGCGGAACGGAGCTGAGATCGAGAGGGGAGGAAGAAGCGGCGCACCTGGAGTCTTTGCTTGGAGAAAAGCTTGGCGCAATGGAGCGCGTTAGGGGCGAAATTTCCTGGGTCGGTAAAACGGCCGAGAATCTATAATCCCACGCCTGCACGCGTTTTGAGAAGCTTTTCTGCTTGACAAAGCGGACGCGCTTACAGTAGGTTTGTCGCGCGTGTTGGAAACCACCGATTCTTATGGTCTTTTTTGTCTACGGCAAGCTCTGGAAGGTTTTGGCGTACTATGTCAACGTAGTCAAGCCTGAAAATCCGCCTCATAATAGCTCCTCGAAATTCTGCGCATCCATAAATTCGACCCAGTTTAAATATCGACCTGCTTGGAGCGAGACGGAAAAACCCAAATAAGAAGACCATCCATTTTTTTGGCGTTCCTGAAATGCCGGGCCGATTTGCGCATCTACTTTGAGAAAAGAGTAACAATGTTAGAGTTCAATTCGGAAGGAGGAGTTTACCAGGGAACGAAAAGGCTAATGAAGGGGTTACCCCGACCCCGGTTTGTACCATTAAACTACATCACAATTAACCAGGAGGGTTAAATGAACGCGAGTATGATCACCATCTTCGCGCTTGTATGTGGTGGTCTCGGCGTTGTCTACGCGCTG
The DNA here is from genome assembly GCA_023442755.1 of Pseudomonadota bacterium. Lineage (GTDB taxonomy): Bacteria > Desulfobacterota > Syntrophobacteria > Syntrophobacterales > Syntrophobacteraceae > SbD1. The sequence continues at coordinate 10,758 of JAEZXS010000137.1, forward strand.
ATCACCGCAGCATGGGTCGGCAAGCAGAGCGCCGGTTCCGAAAAAATGCAGGCCATCTCGGAAGCCATCCGTGAAGGCGCAACGGCATTCCTTACGCGGGAATACAAGACCGTTGCCGTAGTCGGCATCGTCCTTGCCGCACTGCTCACCTATCTGGGCGTCTGGACCGCAGTTGGTTTCGTCATCGGCGCACTGGGTTCCGCTCTTGCCGGCTACATCGGCATGCTCGTAACGGTCAAGGCCAACGTGCGTACGACCGAAGCCGCAAAGCGCGGACTTCAGGCCGCTCTGTCGGTTGCCTTCAAAGGCGGTTCGGTTACCGGCATCATGGTCGTCGGTCTCGGCCTACTCGGCATCACCGGCTACTTCGTGGCTGCCAAGATGTATGCTCCCGCCGAAGAAGTTTTCCACGCCCTCATCGGTCTCGGCTTCGGCTGCTCCCTGATGAGCGTGTTCGCTCGTATCGCCGGCGGTATCTACACCAAGGCCGCTGACGTAGGCGCCGACCTGGTTGGTAAGGTCGAAGCGGGAATCCCCGAAGACGACCCGAGAAACGCAGCGGTTATCGCCGACAACGTTGGCGACAACGTCGGCGACTGCGCGGGTATGGCTGCAGACCTTTACGAAACCTATACCGTTACGCTGGTTGCAGCAATGCTGCTGGCGAAGACCGTTTTCGGAGCCGACAGCCTCTGGGTGGAATTCCCCCTCCTCATCGGCGGCATCTCCATCGTCGCTTCGATCATCGGTACCTACTTCGTGCGCATGGGCAAGAGCGAGTACATCATGGGCGCCCTCTATAAGGGTCTTGCGGTTGCCGGTATTCTGGCAGCGGTCGCCTTCTATTTCGCTTCCCAGTGGTTCCTGAAGCAGCAGGGTGTACAGCCCGCCTTCACCCCGATGGGCGTTTTCACCACGGCCGTCATCGGCCTGGTGCTGACCGGCGCCATCGTTATGATCACCGAGTATTTCACCTCCAAGTCCTTCAACCCCGTTAAGCACATTGCCGCCGCCAGTGTCACCGGCCACGGCACGAACGTTATATCGGGTCTGGCCGTCAGCATGAAATCCACCGGCGCTCCCGCCCTGGTTATCTGCGGCGCCATCATCTGGGCTTACCAGCTTGGCGGCGGTTTTGCCGGTAATGCCGGCACCGGGCTTTTTGCAATCGCCCTGTCCGCCGTTGCAATGCTCTCCATGACCGGTATCGTCGTAGCCATCGATTCCTACGGCCCGATCACGGACAACGCAGGCGGCATTGCTGAAATGGCGGAGCTTCCCGACAGCGTGCGCGACATCACCGATCCTCTGGACGCAGTCGGCAACACCACCAAAGCCGTTACCAAGGGTTATGCGATCGGTTCCGCCGGTCTGGCAGCCCTGGTTCTTTTCGCCGAATATTCGCGCTCCTTCCCGGCTCAGGTCATGTTCGATCTGTCCAACCCGAAGGTCATCGTCGGCCTGTTCATCGGCGGTCTGCTGCCCTACTTTTTCGGCTCCCTGCTGATGGAAGCCGTTGGTATAGCCGCAGGCGGCGTTGTTGAAGAAGTTCGCCGTCAGTTCCGCGAAATTCCGGGCATCATGGAAGGCACCGCAAAGCCCGAATACGGCAAATGCGTTGACATCGTTACCAAGTCCGCAATCAAGCAGATGATGCTTCCGGCCCTCATCCCGGTTGTGGCTCCTATCGCAGTCGGTTTCCTGATTGGTAAGGAAGCCCTCGGCGGCGTGCTCATCGGCAGCATCATCACGGGTCTGTTCCAGGCCATCGCGATGACCAGCGGCGGCGGCGCATGGGATAACGCAAAGAAGTTCATCGAAGACGGCATGTACGGCGGCAAGGGTTCCGACGCCCACAAGGCGGCGGTTACCGGCGACACCGTAGGCGACCCGTACAAAGATACGGCCGGCCCTGCCATCAACCCGATGATCAAGGTTATCAACATCGTGGCTCTGTTGATCGTGCCCCTGTTGAAGTAAGCCCAGCGCCCCCACGCGCTGTGCAGTAAACAAGACCGGCGGCCCCCCAAGGGACCGCCGGTTTTTTTTATGGAAAAGTGCCTGGAGTATTCATCCGCAGAAGTTGATGCGGCGACCGGACCTGACTACTCTCATAAAACAGACTTTCAGCCTCAATTGCAAAGTTCTGTCGGCATCCGGAGAAAATCATCGCGGCTGCAAGCCGCTCCCACGGCAATTTCCTGCACCTGGTTTTCCCGCTGCCCTACAGTTGGATGTTTTTGACATTTCGGGAAACCGGCGTTTCTGATAAGGTCAAAATGACGTGATTCCTAGCTCCGCAATATCCAGGAACTCATAACCGAGGGCATGAGATGGCGATGGAGACTAAGGTATTATCGGCTTCCGAAGATATGCGCTCCGCAAACCTGGGGAAAATGGGAACCATACTGGCCGACCCACCCTGGCGTTTTTCGAACCGCACCGGCAAGATGGCCCCCGAACACAAGAGACTTTCCCGCTACGGCACGATGACCTTCGAGGAGATCATGGGCCTGCCCGTGGAGGAGCTTGCACTTCCCCGTAGCCACCTCTATCTCTGGACGCCCAATGCTCTCTTGAAAGAGGGTCTGGAGGTCATGAAAAGATGGGGGTTCACCTACAAGACGAATATCGTCTGGTACAAGGTGCGCAGGGACGGAGGACCGGACGGCCGCGGGGTGGGTTTCTATTTTCGCAACGTTACCGAACTGGTCCTGTTCGGCGTAAGGGGCAACTTCCGCACCCTCCCACCCGGCAGAATGCAGGTGAACATCGTCTGCGCCAGAAAGCGTGAACACTCCCGAAAACCGGACGAACTCTACGATCTGATCGAAACATGCAGCCCGGGGCCCTACCTGGAGCTTTTCGCCCGGCAGCGCCGCCCGGAGTGGGAGCAGTGGGGCAACGAAACCGACAAGAACGACTACCGCCCTGCCAGCCAACTGGTGATTCGCTTTCGGAAATGATCTATCCGCGGATCGTTTTGGAGTAACAGGGACTTGGGCGAGACCTTTGTTGCGGATTATATCCGCCTACCCGATTTCCCGCGCGATAATCTCCTGAACGAGAGAATAGGGGTCGGCCTGCTTCTCGACGATCTTTTCGACCATTTCGTCGAGGGTGTCCCCGCGGCTCTCCAGCCGGGCGACGATGGTCCGGAACGCCTGGTCTTTTAGCGCTTCGAGAAGCTGCATCCGCGCACGCTTTTCGAGCGCCTCCTTCCAGCTGGAATCCCCGCCGCTGAAAAGAAAATCCCTGTGCTTTTCAATCGCCGCGTACAGTTCTTCTATCCCGCGGCCCTTGACCGCCTCGGTCTCGAGGATGACCGGTTCCCAGCCGTTTCCGTCACGCCGCCGGGACCCAAGCTGGATGAGGTTTCGCAGCTCCGCGATCGTCTTGCGCGTGCCCTCCCGGTCAGCCTTGTTCACCACGAAAATGTTTCCGATCTCCATGATCCCGGCCTTGATGGCCTGGATGTCGTCCCCCATGCCCGGTACGGTTACCAGGACGGTACTGTGGGCGCTATTCGCTATCTCCACCTCGTCCTGCCCCACCCCCACCGTCTCGATGATGATGATGTCCCTGCCCATCGCGTCCAGAACGTTGACCATATCGTTCGTTGACCGGGTGATGCCGCCGAAGTGCCCGCGGGTGGCAAGGCTTCGAATGAAGACGCCCGGGTCGAGGAAGTGCCGCTGCATCCGTATGCGGTCGCCGAGAATGGCGCCGCCGCTGAAGGGGCTGGTAGGGTCGACGGCCAGGATTCCGACCGTTTTGCCCTCTTTTCGGTACCGCGAGGCAAGCTGGTCCACCAGGGTGCTCTTGCCTACGCCCGGGGACCCGGTGAAACCGATCACGTAGGCCTTGCCCGTATGCGGATAGAGTTCCCGCAGTATCTCGCGCGCCGATGGGATTTCATCGTCGATGTCGCGCAGGAGACGGGCTGTCGCCCTCACGTTTCCGGAAACGATCTGTTCTACGATATCCATATCCACAATTCTTTTCGTCGATTCGTCGGACAATAAGATTTCTCCTTAACTGGAAACGCCGGAGATGCGGACGACGCATCACCGCCCCGCAAGCATAATAGCGCCGCGGGGTTTTATGTTCCTTCCGACCCAATCTATTATTTCGTTGAGTTTCGCGCCGGGCTCGAAGATTTCCTTTATGCCGATTTCCTTCAGTTTCGGGATGTCCTCAAGAGGAAAAATCCCCCCTCCGATCACGGAAATATCCTCGGCATTACTCTCCCGCAGCAGTTCGAGTATTCTGGGAAAGGAATAGGTATGCGCCCCGGACAGGATGCTCAGCCCGATCAGGTCCACGTCTTCCTGGATGGCGGTGTTAACGATCTGCTCGGGCGTCTGGTGACACCCGGTATAGATTACCTCGAAGCCGGCGTCCCTGAAAGCGCGGGCGATGACGCGGGCGCCTCGGTCATGGCCGTCAAGGCCGGGCTTGGCAACCAATATGCGAAGTTTCCTTCCTTTTTCCATGGAAACCTACCTCCCTACTTAAAGTAAACATCTTCAGAGGTTAAAAGACGCACCGGCGCAATTTGCCGGTTTCGAACCGGCACTGCCGAAAATATACACTCTAGAACGTCCCGGGGTCGGTATACACCCCGAAGGCCTGCCGGTAGAGGTCGCAGCACTCCTGCTCGGTCGCCCCGGCGCGTACGGCCTCGATCAAAGCGGGCATGACGTTGTTTTCCCAGCAGGGCGGCCCTTCGCATCGGCGCCGCAGCTCGTCCATCGCCCTCCTGAACCGGTCCTTGTCCCTCTTCTCCTTGAACCGGTTCGTGCGCTCGATCTGCATCCGCTCAATCTCGTCGTCGATCTTCAGGACGAACTCCAGTTCCGGGCGTTCGGACTGGTATTTATTTACCCCGATGATGACCTTCTCCCCCGCTTCCACCTGCTGCTGGAAATGGTACGCCGCATCGGCGATCTCCATCTGAGGGAAGTCGCGTTCGATTGCAGCCACCATGCCGCCGAGGTCGTCCAGCTTCCTGATGTAGTCGTTTGCCTCTTCTTCCATCTTGTCGGTCAGAGCCTCCACGAAATAGCTCCCCGCAAGCGGATCGATCACATTGGTAACGCCGGCCTCGTCGGCCAGGATCTGCTGGGTGCGAAGGGCGATCAGCACGGCCTCCTCGCTGGGGATCATATATACTTCGTCGAGCGAGTTGGTGTGGAGCGACTGGGTGCCGCCGAGAATGGCTGCGAGCGCTTCCGTAGTGGTCCGGATGACGTTATTGTAGGGTTCCTGGGCGGTCAGGGAGCAGCCGGCCGTCTGCGTATGGAAGCGCATGAGCATCGAGCGCGGGTCTTTGGCTTTGAAGCGCTCCTTCATGATGCGAGCCCACAACCGGCGGCTTGCGCGCATCTTGGCGATTTCTTCGAAAAAATCTATGTGGGAATTCCAGAAGAAGGAGAGCCTGCCCGCGAAATCATCGACGGTCATGCCCCTCTTTATTCCCTCTTCGACATAGGTGATCCCGTCGTAGATGGTGAACGCCAGTTCCTGGGCCGCCGTGGCGCCCGCTTCCCTGATGTGGTAGCCGCTTATGCTGATGGTGTTCCAACGCGGGACCTCGCGCGTGCCGAACTCGACCGTGTCCGTCACCAGCCGGAGGCTCGGTTCGGGGGGAAGCATCAGCGTCTTCTGCGCTATGAACTCCTTCAGGCAGTCGTTTTGAATCGTCCCGCCCAGTTTCTTTCGCGAGAAACCCTCGTTTTCGGCATTGGCGATGTACATCGCCCATAGCACCGAAGCGGGGGGATTGATGGTCATGGACGCGGTGACCTCTTCGAGGTTTATGTCGTTGAACAACCGCTGCATATCCTCGATAGTGTCTATTGCAACGCCGCATTTCCCGCACTCTCCCCGGGCAAGCGGCGAATCGGTATCGTATCCCATGAGTGTCGGGAAATCGAAGGCAGTGCTCAGCCCCGTTTCACCGTGATTTATCAGGTAATGAAATCGCTTGTTCGTGTCCTCGGCCGTCCCGAGCCCGGCGAACATGCGCATTGTCCACAGGCGCGCCCGGTACATGGTCGGCTGGATGCCCCGTGTGAAAGGATATTTTCCGGGAAAGCCGATATCCTCGGAAAAGTCCTTGTGCGCGATGTCCAAGGGCGTGTAGATCGGCTTCACCTCGAGATCGGAAACGGTGGAAAAGCGGTCGAGCCGCTCGGGCATTTTCCTCAAAGCCCTCTGGTATTCATCGAGCCACTCGCCATATTCCTTCTCCATTCTTTCGAGTGCGGATTCGGAAAGGACCTTTTTTTCCATCCTGGATACCTCCTCAGATCGGTAAATAAGAATACCTGCTCATCAGATGCGGCATGGAGATTCCATTGCATTGCCTCCGAAACCGGCCGGCAGGGCTGGGGAAGGCGCTGAGACGTAAGCGGACAGTAGCGCAAAGCAATGCACACAGGGGAAATCGAACCGTGGAATCTGCATTCTGAGCGGCAGGCCGGAGCCGGCGGAAACAGCGGAAAAATCGGGAGAGCGGAAAATTCGGAAGAAACGCGTGAAGAGGAAAAGGCATTCAGGGTACGCCCAGAAATCAGCTCGTGTGACTAATCACGGGTTACTAAAACAGAGTGATCGGGCATTGTCAAACGAATTCTTGTTGACCGGAAAGGCAGGACTATTGTAGAAAAAAGGTGCGCTACTTCCTGGCTTTCCAAATCTTTTCTCGTTTTTTCCCGGTCGGAATTCCCCTCTCCTTACCACGCTCTGCCCACTGTCTTCGTGCACATCCGGCGACTTTTGGAACCACTATTTCCGGCGGGGCTCTGGAACAGTTGCTCCCATCCCTCCGATTTCCCAGGGGAGAACTCGGGAGCCACTCCACGAGCAAGTTAACGATTCCATTACCCTGCGTAAAGTACCGCACCGCTTCGTAAAAAAGGCCTACGCCTTTTCTTTTCTGCAACTTTGTGGGTCCCTTTTTCAGCCTTTCCGTTCTCAGCCCCCTGTCCTTGGC
>JAEZXS010000143.1 GCA_023442755.1 Pseudomonadota bacterium
GCATTACGTGTTCATTACGTCACCGCTGAACAGTTTGCGAACGAAATGATCTATTCTCTGAAAAATGGGAGCATAGAGACATTCAAGCATAAGTTCAGGGCGGAGTGCGATGTGCTCCTGCTCGAAAAAGTGGAGTTCCTGAGCGGAAAGGAAAAGGTCCAGAACGAGCTGGTCTATACTCTGGACGAACTGATGGACCGAGGAAAAAGGATTCTCTGCACAGGGAATACCTATCCCAAAGACATACCTAAATTGACAAATGAACTGCAGTCGAGATTGAACGGCATCCTGGTAGCTCCCATAGGGAAGCCGGATTTCACCACACGGATGGAGATTATAAGGAAGAAGGCCCAGGGAGAGGGAATTCGGCTTCCCGCTGAGATTGTCGAGTTCATGGCGGATCGGATCACCGGGGATATTCGGCAACTTGAGAGCTGCCTGGTCGGCGTGATAGCAAAGACAAATATTCTGGGTGTGCCCGTTTGCCTGGATCTCGCCAGGGAAGTCACTGAAACCATGCTTGACCGGCTTCCCAAACTCACCATCGACCATATTCAGCAAATCGTTTGCAGTGCTTTTAACGTCTCGATCGAAGACCTCAAATCGACGAAGAGGCGCAAGGAGCTTGCGGCTGCCCGCAAAATCGGCATGTTTCTGTGCCGACGTTACACAACAGAATCACTCGATGCCATCGGGAAGTCCTTCCGTCGCAGCCACAGTTCCGTGTTGTACGCTATCAACGATTTGACTAAAGTGCTCGAAGATTCAAACAGCAGCATCAAGCGCCAGGTTGAATACGTGAGCCGACGGCTCGATGCAAGCTGTCTTGTATAGCGATGCACAGGTCGTTCCTCAGGTCGTAAGATAACCTGGAAACGGCCTCGGCCATGGCTCTCGCATAGTCATCGGGGTCGGTAGAACGGATAGGGGGGCTCTGGTAATGATAATGCTTTCGAAAAAGCACGGCTCGGGCAGGTTCTTCCTGCCACAGACTTATCTCCAGGTCCAGCACGGAATTCGATTCAGAACCACTTTTCTCGAGAGCGAACCGATAGATGTTTCCACTCATTGCATAGGTCGTGGACACGGGGCTGCCGACCGGAACGGCGTCTTCGAAAAGATGGGTGGAAGAGAGATCGCGAATGAGCTTGTCCGCCAACATGTCGCCGGGCGTAGCGACCCAGTGGTAATGTGATGAAAACCTGACCTGCCGCGCCTCGTCTATCATGACCATCTGTTCGCTGTCAAACGGGGCGGCAGCCGAAAACGCCCAGACGCGGACCGCTCCGGGTAAGGAGTCCGTACAGCTGGAAGACCTGGCTGCGTAGTCGAGCTGAAAATACTCCGGAGGCCGGGATGATGAAAAAGAACCGATGCAGCCGGGTTCCGCACAGAGCAGGACCAGAAATGTCATAAGCATTCCCCACCTGAAATCTCGGCCGCGCTCCTTTGCACTTCTACAGATGATCCCACCCAGGTTGAGAATTATTCGGTTCGGTGTCTCTTCGCTTTGCTGTTCCATATTCGCTCTCTTCTGGCATCTATAGCTGTTTTCAGCGCTTTTCCTTCTTTTTGAAAGGTTCCTCGGTCTTGCTCGGAAAGATAATGCGGTTTGGTTGTTCTTTGAGTTCCTGGATTAGAGAGTTCAACTGAAACAGAAATGTTTTTAGCTGTTCGAGGTCCTGTTGGAGAAGAACGGAGGAGTTTTCGAGCTGCCTGTTAAGGTTTGCAATGACGGTTCCCCCCGATTTGACAGTCGTCTGCATTTGCCGGGATAGCTGGTTCAGAGCGTCCGGGGGCAAATCTTTCAGAAGAGAGGCGAGCTGCTCGGATGCTTTGCGGCTTGCTGCCAGGGTTGCCGATAGATCTTCGAACCCCTTGTCTACCCCCTGCTGAGTCGCTGCACTGGAAATGCGGCCAAGTAGAGTGGCTGCCTCCTGCGCCATGTTCCTGAGAGCGAGTACCGTTTCTCCGAGATTCCCGGTTTGCGATCCGGCGCCGATTTGCATGAGAAGATTATTCATCAGTTCGGATGTTCGGGTCCAGCTATCCGTAAGTGCATGTAGGTCCAGTGAGGCGACTTTCTGATAGAGATCCTCTAGAGCGGTTTTGAGCTGCTCTATTTCTGAAGGGTATGATCGTAGGACCGGGTATTTGGTTGGAAATGTGATTTTCGGGGTGAGTTCGTCAATATTTTCCGGAGCTTTGTCAATTTCGAGGTATCGAAGGCCCGTCAGACCCTGTTCGCGCAATTGGATTGCCACGGACTCGTCCACATGGAAATCGTGTTTCAGCTTGAGCCGGACCTCCACCAGACGTCCATCCGGTGCGATCTCAATGGAGGCCACCCGGCCGACTGAAACTCCTCTGTAATTCACCACGGCATCTTTTTGTAATCCCTTGACCGACTCGCTGAAGTAACTCACATATGTTCGCGTTTTTTCGAGATAAGGGGCTGCCACGAGCCAGATGATGGCAAAGAAAAGTATTGCCCCGCAGATCAGTGAGAAGATACCGATTTTGAACGCATTGGCAGAGCGAGGCAATGGATAACCTTTCCAGTCTATGTGGGGTGAGGCTGCCTGTGAAAAAATGCAAAGACGCGTGGATCCGGGCTGTTTTCCAGTTCCTCAGGGGAGCCGGAGGCTATGATTCCCCTGGCCTCTGCATCCAGCATGATGGAGCGGTCGGATATAGTCCTGATGTTTGGCAGATCGTGCGTGATCACCACCATGGTGATGCCCAGGGAATCATTCAGCTCGAGGAGCAGCCGGTCCATTTCGGCTGCGGTGACGGGATCCAGGCCGGCAACAGGCTCATCGCAGAAGAGGATTTCGGGGTCGAGCGCCATCGCTCTTGCCAGGGCTGCGCGCTTTTTCATCCCTCCGCTGAGTTCCGCCGGGAGGAGGTCGCCATAGCCCCCAAGCTTCACCATCTCCAACTTCAGTTGAACGATTTCGGATGCGATTTCACGAGGGAGCTTCGAGAATTCCCTGATCGGGAGGCCTATGTTTTCGGCAACTGTAAGAGAGCCGATGAGAGCGCCGGACTGGAACAGGACTCCGATGCGTTTCCATGCGGACAGGACAGGACCCTTATCCTTGCCTGCGTAGATCTCGTCTCCGTAAAGAAAGATTTTGCCTTCCACCGGCGGCAGCAGGCCGATTATGCCCTTCAGCAGCGTGCTTTTTCCACTTCCGCTGCCACCCAGGATAGTGACGATCTCTCCGGGCTCTACAGAGAAGCTGACGCCTTCCAGAATGGCCTTCGCCCCGTAGGAAAGAGAGACTCCCGAGGCGCGTAGCGCAGGCGCAGATGAGGAGTTGGTATGGTCGTCGGGCATGTATGTGCAGCTACCATCCGATTGCATTAAAGAATATTGTAAAGACGGCATCTGCAAATATAATCATGAAC
>JAEZXS010000052.1 GCA_023442755.1 Pseudomonadota bacterium
CCCATCTGGCGTATGCGAAGATCGGGAAGGTCATATTCAGAAGGAAGATGATAATAATGCAATAGATAAGAATTGTGAGCAGGGCCACGTTCCGATATGTTCGCAGCCCCTGCCGTACCGGATCTTCAACCAGGTGTTGAAACTCATCATCCCGCATGAAAAGGTATAATCGATTCCTCCAATCCTTCCTGCTCTTTTCTGCGGTGCTGAAGAACCTCGAATTACTATAGAGCGTTATGACAAGACTTGCGGTCAGGAACAAAGCTGTGCCACATGATAGTACCTGAAGTCCGGTATGCGAAATGGCACCACTCGTCACAGTGGCAAAACGTATAGCCACTATGGATGCGGCAATAGCAAAATCCTTCCAGAGCTTACCAACAAGAGAGTGAGCAGCCTCACTTACTCTGGTTACCTCCTCGTGCAATGCTTTCCTGAGATCAGCCAGAGACTTCAGAAATTCTTTACCCGTGTCATATAGGTGGAGCCGATATGCTTCAATCGCATTGGAAAGAGATCTGGATAGAGAGCTGGGTTCCGGCCAATTGACCATATTTGTCGATTCCATAGCGAGATGGAAATTCAAAAGAGCATGTTTCGTATCAGCCTCATTTTGCGACTTGTATAGCCAATAAGCTGCCTCATGTAAAATCGGGAAAAAATCGGTTCCGGGTTCCATGTCAGCCGGCAATGTGAATGTGCGCTGGCCTTTGAAAGACACACCTACGCCACCATCGAATGGGACGACTTCGTGGGGCAAAACGAACATAAGATGTCTAGATGCGGCAAGTTTCCAAGTACTCAGGACCGCAGAATCTTCTATGTTGTCAGATCTGCATAGAGTCCAGTTGCGGATATCCCGAGGAACGCATTCCGAGGCGGTTAAATCCCGCACCAGCTTTCTGGGATCTTGAAGGCCAGTCCATTCTGGAATATCAAATGGGATTTCTGTCCCCCAAGGTAGGAACCATGTAGACCAAGTTGCAAACGGTTGGAAATCCAAAAAGAGAGATACTTTTTCGGCGAGTTTCGGGAATTCAGGATCGGACAGCGCATCCGCCAATCCGCATACGTAGAAAAAATAGAAACTCCCTCCGTTCCCTCTCTTCTGGATAGTGAAGTCAATCGCGCGATTCTCTATTTCCCCAAAGGAAAGCTCACTGACCGGGAGGGCTTCGATGTCTTTGATGTAACATGTTCCCAAATCAGCGCTTTTTAGTTGCTGATCGAGACATTGAAGCCCCTCAAATAGCTGTCCACTTTCGCACATGCTCCCGTAAATCCTGAGCGCAAGGTGATTTTCCTGGAAGGAAGTCTCCCTGGCACGAAGAGCAGCTAAAGTGGAAATTGCTATTTCGGGAAGGCTTGGCATTGATTCAGCACTCTGTCAACTTGGCAGTCGTGATTGTGATAATAGTCTTGTTGGCATCGATTTCATTAATCGCCACAGTCTCTTTGGCATCCTCTCCATACTGGATCTGCACACCTTCCTTGGTGTGGAGTTTGCGCTTTCGCGGCTTCCGAAGCGCATTTTTATCATACTCAAATTTCTCACCTTCAAGTCCCAGGCGCTTAACGGCTCTATCAAAGGTCTTCTGGACCTTTTCCCCACCATCAGCCCCGAACACTTGCGCACAGACCTTTTCCGACTCAAAAGTATCATTATTTTGGATTACATTGAAGGCAATTTCCCTGATTCTGCATGTGATGGAGTTAGGCAAAGTATCCTTATGGGCCTTTGCGGTTTCAACAATCACCTTTTCCACGAGTTCGGTAAGTTGGGCATTGGAAAGCATGCGTTTTGCGCCGAGAAAGGTTCGGAAGAAATCACTGATGTCTGCTCGGACAGTTTGATCGATTACGACCAACTCACCCTCGCCTCGATCAAGTCGAACCACAGCTGATTTATGTAGGGCTTCGCGAGATTTGGAGAAAGTATTTGCGATTTCCTGCAGAATGGCCCGGGTTCCTTCTTCGCGGTAGGTCAAAACTCGTTCATGGTCGTACTTGATCATTGAGTAAAACTTCTGATCGCCGGCATTGAGACCGACAACGATCAGAGCACCTGGCTTGATCCGCTTATCTTGTTCATAATGGAAATTGGCCGCCAGTTGTTTGGAAATTGGAACGAATCTTCCCGGCTCGTCCACAACTTCCTTCAAAAGCTGCTTCGTCGTAGAATGCTCTGCGAATATAAATCTGTTGCCCTTCAACGTTGCCCTAATTAGGTCTAGGAAAAATCCCTCGTATTCCCCCAGGGGGACTTCGTCAAAGAGGATCGGCTCCGGTCCGCCATGATGTACCACGTGGAAGATAAAATTCTCAATACCAATGGTCAGCTCTTCTGTTTCAGAAAGGAAGGGTTCTGGCACGGTTTTAGTCCTCCAGTTGTATGTTGAATCGATAATGGCCTTGCCGCGGGAGATCAAGGCCGGCAGAAACCGCAATAAGCCTTCACTTGTAGTTGCCTTGTTCATTAGTAATTTTGGGATGCTGGCCGTTTCGAGGGTAGACACGCAATTTCTTGCCGCTGGAGCAGGTGATCGTGAAATATCCATCCGGGGTTGGTAAGCCCTGCGCTGTCACTTCTTCGCAGTCCCAACCATATGTATTCGTTGCGTGCCAGGCCAAGTCCGCTTTCGTTAGACCATCGCTCGTTGTGGCCTTTTTAATGTCTCTTTCATAGATGGACTGGCTGGCTTTAGTCGGCTCGGCATACAAGCCGAAGGATGGGAGTAGAACAAAAGAAAGCGCTAAGGCAATTTGGGATGCTACGCTTGTCATCCTGATGGGAACGTTTCTCATTTTGGGTCCCCCACAGTTCAAAGCCTTTGCTTTAAACATTGTTCGAGCAAACGCAGTAATTCCTCCTTACCTCGGGCAATATGGTCACATGAATATTCGATCATGGCGTTGATGATGGAGCCGGAGCATTCGCCGGCGTTGCGGATATCGGTGCGGATGCCGATGATGGACTGGCCGGCCTTGCGACGGGAATAGAAGAAGCCGATTTCCCAAGCGGTTCCGTCATCGACCATTGGTCCATCGAGGAGGGCGATCAGCACGTCGGCGGACTTCAGGTGGGAGAAGCAAGGCCGGAAGATTTCCCGGCCGGCCTGATCGCCCAGGGCCTGCAGCTCGTGTTGTGAAACAAATTCCCAGGGCCACATCACGTCGACCTCCACGCCGATCCGCGCGGCCAGGTCGAGGATGCGCGTTTTCAAATCGCCCATCCAGGCGCGTTCGGCCTCGGTAAACAAGGGGCCTGCCAGATATATTTTCATTTAAATATAGTCTCTATTTTGTTGAGTTTTTGACGGCCTCAAATATCGTCCATGCAGATTCCGTGTCTCCCTGCCTTCTTATTTTAGCTTTTCCGGAAAGACGAAAGTCCAGAAGATAGACAGGTTCACCTTCCATCAGAAGGAAACATCGGCCTTGATACATCATTTTTGCAAATGCGGCAGCGTCACGCTGTACAGCAAAAGAAACAGCCTTATCGAGATCACCCTCCGATAAACAGGCAACGCGATGCTCGCCGGAGATATGCCGCAAATTCGCCGGCTCGTTCTTTTGTGCGCTTTTCGTTGCTTGTGTGTCCGGACTTCTATCAGCGGTACCAGGAAGGGCATAAAAGATGGCAATTCCAGCCAACACGAAGATGGCGAGGAAGAGGACGATGCCCGGCACAGAGCGGTCTTTGCCCTGGCCATGTTGCGGAGGAATCTCACGTACTTCATCTCTGACGCGGATTTTTACTTCCGATCCGGTGAACGTATGACCGCAACCAATACATTTTTCGCTTTCAGGCTGTTCGAGACCACAAATGGAGCACACAATATTCATGACGCACTCCCATAAAGTGGGAACCGCTAATCAAATTCCTTACCCGCCCACCTCACCCGGCCGAGGACGTAGGATTGAATTTTTCGGTCAGGGTCCAGCCTGAATTCGAATGTCCGGTAGGCAGCCACATTGTCCGAGTTGCATATCAACCTGGTGCCTTCCGGGTCATTGTTAACGGCCAGGCGTTTGACCGTAACCGAGCCGTCCGGAAGCTGCACGAGGTAAATATCCCCCGTTTTGATTCGTAGCCGTTCGCCTTCGTGTATATCGAAAAGTATCGTTTCACCATCATTGATAGTAGGGGCCATTGAATCCCCTCTTACCCTGGCCAGGTAAAGATCCTGCGCGCGCTCCGGCCTGGATCCCACAAGCTTTTCTACGAAATACCTCTTGAAAGGGTAATAGTCCGCAATCCCCTCGTAGATGATCCTTCCTTCCGGCCCACCTTTCACCCAGGACTGCAAAAGAGGCACAAGCAGATATTCTTCCTTATCCAGGCACTTTTCAGGAAACCCATATTCACGTTCATGAACGTAGGGCTTTCCTGTTCCGGTCAGAAGCCAGTTTAGGTTTACGTCGAAAGCTTCATGGATGCGAATGAGCTGTTCCGCCTGAGGGAGCCTGCCTTTTGTGTAGGCAGTAATAGCTCCAGCAGAGATACCGGTTTTGTTGGCAAAAAATGCCTGGTTGCCAGATGCCTTTTCGTTGATCAGGCGTAATAATCGCTCCACGAAATTTACGGACATAAATTTTTATGCTTGACCGTGTTTACAAATGTGAATTATAGATATGATCGTAAATCAAGAACTTGACCAAACCCCTCAATATCACGGCCATTGAGGTGACGCAACGTCAAATTGGGGGCAGAAATTGGACGAAAAACCCAGGCAATTGACCATCGCAATGTCAAAAAAAGGCCTGCCGGCTCTCAGGGCCGGGTCCCTGAGAACCAAGGAATCCGTGACCGAAGCGCTGCGCACAGCGCTTGATAAATCCGGGCTGGACCGTGAAGCGGTGGCGCACGAATTGTCGCGCCTGGTTGGCGAAGACGTGTCTGTGCACACGATCAACAACTGGTGCGCCGAAGGGGCACATAACAGGCGTATCCCCCTCGAATTCGCTGCCGCCCTGGCCGTTATCACCGGGAGTGCCGACATCCTGGATGCTGCCGTCAAAGTGGCCGGATTCCGCGTGCTCGATCGCGAGCAAGCACCTTACTACGAACTCGGAGTGCTTACCGCCGAGGAGCGCACCAGGCGGAAGCGGAAAAAACAGATCGAAGACAGGATCGGGCTATGAGCAGGGTATCCAAACGGGAGATTAGCGCCGGCGATCAAATCCGGATGTGGATGATCGCCGAAGGCTTTCGGGCAAGCGAGTTCGCGCGCGACTTGGGAGTGGGACAGAGCGCCATAACCCATTTTCTGAACGGCAAACTTACGTCGCAACGCATACGCCAATATTTCGCGGATAAGGGGTGTTCCGAGCGGCTCTTGGACCGTCTCGGAAAGGCAGCTTAGCGGTCGGGGGGACCGCTGCAACAGGATCACAAGGGGGAGGGAGAATATGAGTCCAAGCTATAAGCGGATCGCCGCAGTCAAAACCTCAATGGATATCCTCGAATACCTCTCAAACCAAACACGGATGGTCACGGGCAAGGAAATTTCCGAGGCGCTCAATCTGCCCTACGGGACGGTGATGAGCCACGTCGCTACCCTTGCCGACGGCGGCTATGTGAGTGCCGTTGGGGAAGGTCTCAGGGTCGGGACCCGCATGTCTCTCTTCTGGCTGCGGCTGAAAGCTGAAGCGGAAGGGCGGCGGACCACCATCGAGCAGGCCCTGGGCCTCCTCGGTGGGATGTAGGAGGTCGGTGTGGAGCAAGGAGCCGCGACAAACGAAAGTGAGGCGGTGCGCTGGATCCGGTACTGCTCGGTAAATGACGTCAATTGGCAATCGGCCCTGGGTAGGCTCACCGACGCCGAGCTTGGCTACTGCCTTATGCATGAGAGACGGGCCACTGGGCGCAAGAAGCTTACAGCGGAAGGAGAAAGGCGCGGCCTTGGAGCGCTCTATCTGCAGGTAGCCGGGGAGAAGCTCGACTTCGGCAATGACGGCTCCGGATGGCAGGAGCCGCCCGAATCTCCCGCGGAGAAGCGGGCAAAGCCGGAGACCTTCAGCGCCCCTTATGTCGGGGAATCGGGTCCAGGGACGTACTTTTTAACGATGAAATCGAGCTGCGCCGGGCGGAAGTGCATCGGACGGAAATTCCCCTCCCGGGAAGCGGCTATGGAAAAGGCGGAAGAACTCATGGGGCAGGTAATCGATATCGAGCCAGTGAAAGGAGACGGAATGGGTAAATCGGCGGAAGTGGCCGCGGTTGACGAGGTTTACGCCCTCGGCCGCAGGGAAGCGAAAAAAGCTCAGGCTGAATTGGCAGTCAGGCAGCTTGAATCCGAGGCACTTGGAAAGATAAAAGCCGCGGATTTCAACATACGGGCCAACGAACTCCTGAAATTTGTCACGCTCTACCAGATTAAACAGGAAAAGTCCTATCGGAAAGCCGGTCTCACATGGGAAGAATTCTGCAAAGCTGCAGGCGGCAACGACAGAACATTTGATCGAATCCTCGAAGAGATTGCCCCCCTTGCCGAGAATTTTTCCGCCAATATGG
>JAEZXS010000297.1 GCA_023442755.1 Pseudomonadota bacterium
GTCATTATATGGTGAATGCCTGGAAAAACAGGAACCATTAAGGCAACGCCGAGAAGCTGAGTCCTCGCTCCCTTGGCACCAGTGGCAAGAGGTGCGCTTATTATATTGCGAAAAAATAAAGCTTTAACGGGCTGCGGCTCCTTCTTTCCCTGGAGCTTTTCAAGAAGCATTTGAGAAAATTATTTCCAGTTCCAGCTTAACTCAGCCAGGGATAAGCATTACCAAGCTTCGTGATGATACAGCACAGGGACCATTTGGAACCAGGGTTGGAAAAGTATATTTACTTACGCCATACCAGCATGGACCCAGGGCGCGTATTTTCACGCTAATCACCAATGAGCGTCCGGGCGGTCCCTATCAAGTAACGATGCAGGTTGCAGCCTCACGCGACCAAAAGTCGGAAATGTGACATCATTAGTTCCAGGGTGTTCCATCGGTGTTTCATGCCTGTGAAATGGCTCTGGAGCTATGTGTTGCGGTGCCACAACTGGCGGGAAGAGGCACCGGATAAAAGCAAACGAGTTATCCCGTGCCCCCTGTGCCCGTGTTGCATTTCCGCTCTCCTCCGCGATCTCGGCGGCTCAGCGGTGAGATGGTTTCCAACACGGACCTGCATATCCAGCCGTTTTCAGTATTCCAATCATCTAATCACGGCAGCAAGCCGCTCTCGTAAAACAAGCCTGCTGCTTTGCCTGTTTCGTTATGCCATGGTGTCGATGAGCGTTCCGACAAGCGATTTGATGTCGCTCGATTCCTGTTGCGCCCGGGACCGATCGGTCTGAGCCGCTTCGGGATGATTTTGCCTGTATGCGATCTCTTCCTGGTAGCTGACCTTTCCGTCCTTGTTGGTATCCATCTTGTCGTAGACTTTGCTTTTGGACGTGGCGGAAACGGTGGATGTCACCACGCTCGCCGTGTCCGTGGCCGCCGTACTTGAAGTGACTGACGAAACCGACATCTTTTTTCTCCTTTCGCTGCCTCGATAAAGTTCTTTTTGCATCGTGCGGGAAATGGCCGTTATTACCCCAGTTATCGCCATGGTACAGGCCGTGCATAAGTACACTTTTGTAAATTCCGAGTGCTGCGGGAGCATCGTGCCATCGGGCAAAGTGCCGGTTCCGCCGGCGATTGTGTACTCGCGAGGTGAGGGAGATTCAGGAAGGAAAGATTCGGGGTCCCGTGTTTTGCGCATGCATGTCAACAGCAGCGCATGATCCGATCGTGACCGAGAAATCAGGTTCTGATGTGTGAACGGCGTTCAGCCTTGATGCTTAAACCACGACTGGACCGCCTGGAGGGTTCGCGGCTGGGAAGAAAAACCATCGCGGCTGCAAGCCGCTCCCATGGAAAGTTGGCTTTGCTTTCGTTCTTCTTCGCGTCTTCGCGGCTTTGCGTGGGAGAAGATCAATACGCACCTTCGAGGGTAAAGCATCGTGGCTGAAAGCTTCTTCCACAGCAACCATGCCTAAAGAATTTTTTCTTCGCGGCTTTACCGCAACATTGCAAGCTTCGCGAGAGAAAAGAAAAACTCATGACCAGCCTGTTCCAATGTGCTCCGCATAATCGCGGCTGCAAGCCGCTCCCACAGATTACCGGAACTGATCTCAGTATTGCTTATAGTTGGTTCTTCTTCGCGGCTTGGTTCCCTTGAAGGTGACGGCTATGGAAGCATCCGTCGAAGAAGTCCCGCCTGCGGAAATCGTGCTGCCGTACCCCGGGATCGCCCCCAATAAAGATGTACCGGACAGGCTGCTCATGGTATCTATACTCCTCGGTCCCTCCCATCGGCTCGATGAAGAAGATTGATAAATTATTTTTCGCCGGGCTTCCCGAAAGGCTGCGGACCGCTACGCGAATTCATTGCGAAAATCGGCCTTCCATTTTTTGATTTTCCTGCATATCAGTACGTATCATGCTGTTTTTCCTCGTTTGCCGTGTTTCTCGCTGAACACCCGTTCGTTTCCGCAAAGATGCTTGAATTTATCCCGGATTAGGCGTAACACTTCCGCGAATAAATCCGTTATGTGTTGCAGGCAATTTCAGCATGATTTCAATTCGGATTCTCCAGAGGAAGGGGAACCGGATAAGACAGGAGTCTATGAGAGTTCTTGCTGTACTGTCCAAAGACGGCGATGCGCTTGACCTCGCATGCAGGCTGGTGCGGGAGGGAAATGAAGTAACCATTGCAATAGAAGACGATGAATATTCGGAGATCGGAGGAGGATTCGGGGTAAGAAAGGTCAGGAACTGGAAGGACGAGCTTTCCTGGGTTGGAAAGGAAGGGCTCATCATATTCGACCAGTCGGGATGGGGCCAGGTTCAGGATGAGCTGCGGGAGGAGGGCTTCAGCGTGTTTGGAGGATCGGAAGGCGGAGACCGGCTCGAGTTCGAGCGCGCGAACGCCCAGGCCATCTTCCAGCAGCTCGGGATGCGCACAGTCCCCTCAATCCATTTTTCTTCCGCCGACGATGCCTGCGAATTCGTGAAAAAACATAATGACAGGTGGGTGGTCAAGCAGAACGGCCATGCCGACAAGTGCTTCTCATACGACGGCAAGTTCGAAGACTGCCGCGATATGTTGAACCTGCTGGATAATTATAAGAAATTCAACGGCGGCGAGTGCTATTCGATCGACCTGCAGAAACGGGTCGAAGGGGTCGAGTTGGCCGCCACTCGGTATTTCAACGGCACGGACTGGGTCGGGCCGATAATGATGAACATGGAACACAAGGAACTGTTCCCCGGCGGTCTCGGCCCGAGGACCGACGAAATGGGAACGCTCATGTGGTGGGACAGCGACGAGGACAACAGGCTTTTTTCGGAAACCCTGGCCAGGATAACG
This sequence comes from Pseudomonadota bacterium, assembly GCA_023442755.1. Taxonomy (GTDB): domain Bacteria; phylum Desulfobacterota; class Syntrophobacteria; order Syntrophobacterales; family Syntrophobacteraceae; genus SbD1. Next base: position 2,843 of record JAEZXS010000297.1, read on the forward strand.
CCCTACCTCCGGGAAATAAAATTTCGCGGGTGCTTCGATATCAACTGCATCGTAAACCAGGATGGCGCCATTCCGCTCGAGGCCACTCCCAGGTTCGGCTACCCGACGATCCATGCCGAGTCCGCGCTGATGCTTTCGCCCTGGGGGGAATTTCTGAAAGCGGTTGCCGACGGGAGGCAGTATGCCCCGAAATGGCGCCAGGGTTTTGGAATCGTTCTCCTGCTTGCCGTACCTCCGTTTCCCTATGAGACGATAAACAACAAGTACGATCCGCACGGCCTGGAGATTTATTTCCGTGAAGACCTGCAGCCGGGCGACTGGCAGAATTTCCATTTTTCGGAGGTATTGAAAAGAGATGCTTCCGGCAGCGGTGACCGGCCCGAGTACGTGGTGATGAGTTCCCGGGGATACGTTATGTGCGTGAGCGGGGTCGGGGCCACCGCCCGGGAGGCGAGGGATCGGGCCTACGGACTGGCGAAGAA
>JAEZXS010000307.1 GCA_023442755.1 Pseudomonadota bacterium
AATGGCGGTGGCAATGACCGTATCTCCAAAGGTTTCATTCCACTGGCCGAAACTGCGGTTTGAGGTGAGAAGCAGGGCGCCTTGCTCATAGTGCCTGGAGATCAGACGGGGAGTGTCCTTTTTGGGGGCCTGTATAGTCGGGATCTAAACGCACGTTCAGATTCCAGTTCGTCAGAAAAATTATCCCTACCTGATAAAACCGCATTGTAACGGTGCCGGGACACTCAGCGCAGATGCCGGTTCAAAATTATCTGCACAGGGAGTAAACCGGTGCCGGGGAATTTTTCAACCGAGGTGGCCCGATGACTTTCTTTCCCTGTTGGGCACGGTTTCAGGAAGTCAGGCCCTTAGAGCGACTGAAGCGGTGCGGTACTGGTGCAATAACGGTGCAATAAGAGTGCAGCAAAAGTGCGGGAAAAAGGCTGCTACTTCGGCCTGCGGCAAGGTCCGGCGGAGAATGAAATAAGGATAAAAAATATTTACCGCAGAGGGCGCCGGGAAGAGCCGAGAGGCAATCCGCGGGACATTAGGCCTGCCCTTCGTTTCTACCCCTTTCGCGGCCTTCCTCCGCGATTCCCTCGTCACTGCGTTTGGCGTGATATTCCGGTTTACCGGCAGATAGGGCGGCCTGTTCGTTCAAAGCCTTGCCCGATCCCCGATTCTCTTTGAAAAATGAATAGCAACGATTTACAGCGTTCGGTACGGACATTTTTCAATTGCGAGCTTCGCGGCGTGGGAGAATCAATACACATCTTCAAAAAACAGGCATCGCGGCTAGAAGCCGCTCCCACAGCCAAAATAACAAAAGAATCTCTTCTTCGCGGTCTTACCGCAATAAAGCAAGCTTCACGGGAGCCGGGCTAAAGTCCGGTGCTTGGAAAACCGCCGGAAGTGCACCACAGCGAACCACTCGGCAGGCGAAGGGGATAGTGGGGAGCGGCCGCTCCCCACATTTTCAGGAAAGTTTCTTTTTTAACAAATCCGCCAGGGTCCCCATGGACTTGGACGCCGGCTTCATGTACTGCGCATAGTCCTCGGCGCTTTTCGCCTCTTCCTCTTCCTTGCCGGCGCCGGCAAGCGACAGGCCGATACGCTTGTTTTCCTTATCGACCGTATCGATTTTCACATCCACTACCTGACCGGTAGACAGCACCTCGCGCGGGTGATTGATTCTCTTGCCCGCCCCGAGCTTGGAGATGTGCAGAAGCCCGTCCACTCCTGCGGCAAGCGTCACGAATGCCCCGAAGTTGGTCAGCCGCACAACCGTGCCGGTGTGCTGGGAGCCCTGCAGAAAGTCCTTTTCGATATGACTCCACGGATCGGGCTGGGAGCGCCTCAGGCTGAAAGAGAGGCGGTCCTTCGCCCAGTCCAGCTTCATGGCGACGACTTCGACCTCCTGACCCACCTGCAACACTTCCTTGATGTCCTCGACGCGGTCCCACCCGATTTCCGAAATCGGTATCAGCCCCTCCACGCAGTCGATCCTCACGAATGCGCCGAAGTTCTGTATGGAGCTGATGGTCCCCGTGACCTTCATGCCTTCCTGGAGGGTATTCTTCAGGGCTTCTTTTTGCTTCCGGCGTTCCTCCTCGAGGACGGCCCTGTTGGAAAGGACGATGTTCCGCCCTTTTTCGTCGTATTGCGTTATGCGGAATGCGGCATGCTGTCCCACCAGGTCTTTCGGGTTGGCCTGGCGCTGCATCCCCATCTGGGAATAGGGGCAGAAGGCGCGCAGCCCTCCGGCGATTTTGATTTCGAAACCGCCCTTGATCTCCTTTTCGATCAGCCCGTCAACCGGGATCCCGTTTTCCCAGGCTTCCTGCATGTAGTAGCGTCCCGCATCGCCGCCTGTGATCTGGGTGGTGAAGCGCAGTTCGTTATTTGCCGAAGAGAGCAGGTAGGCTTGAATGGTGTCGCCTTCTTTTACCGTCAGGTTTCCGGACTCATCCTGCAGTTCTTTCCGGTCGAGATAGCCCTCGCTTTTGCCTCCCAGATCAAGAAAGACCCATTCCGCGGAAATCTTCACTATTTTGGCGTCTATCTTCTGTCCCGGACTGAAATGGACCGGTTTTTTGAAGCTTTCCTGAAACAGCTCGGCAAAACTTTCTTCTTCTTCCGTCATCTCATCCAGTTTTTCGTTTTCTTCTTCCATCCAGGCGCTAACCTCTCCATAAGATTGTGTACAAGTGTTAAGGCTTCCGTTCATTAACCGGGACATCCGCGGTCAGGATGACATCGGACAGGAACTGCCTCCCTGCCTGCATTCGGTGCAGAGTTCCCGTTCCTGTCCTTTGGGCAGCCTGCCGCAGATTTCGTCGGGAATCTCGAAGTTGAAAGCCGACATCAGTTTGTGCACCTTACCGGAACACCTGGGGCATTCGAGCCCCTCCACCTCGTGGAACACGAGTTCCTCGAAGACATGACCGCACTCGTTGCATTTATATTCATAGATAGGCATATCCAATCTCCTTGCGCACGAACTTTCAAGGGAAAACGCAATCCCTATCGAAAAATTTAACACAGCGGCAGGGCGGGGTGAAGATGGAATGATCTGCGAAGCAACTGGAATTTCACTTCCTGAACAGCCTCAGGATGAGCGAAACGACCAGGCTGACGATGATCATGGTTGTGATCGGGAAGTAGAACTTGAAATTCGGCCTGTTGATGACGATGTCTCCGGGAAGCTGCCCGAAAGGCAATTTCCCGATCCATGGCCAGAGGAGCCCGATGAGCAGGATGATCGCGCCGGTTGTGATCAGTATTTTTTGCATCATAAGCCGCTCGCTAATGCCTCTCCATCCCGAAAAGGCGCGACCTCCGGTAGTGAAGGTAGTGCTCCGAGAGGAAATTCAGCGGTTTTTTCGCCGCATTGAAGTGATCGTGGAGAAGGCTGAATACATCCGCGAGCCCCGCATTTTTCGCTGACGGATGTTCTGCGGCCGACTCGTAGAATTTGCGACCTTCCTTTTCGTATTCCGCCATACTCCTGCGCGCCTGGCCGGCGATTTTCGGCCTCGGTTCACCGGTGAGGGCATAACGTTGCGAGTAGATCGTGTACTCCGGAAATATGCCGACCATAAAAAGGCAAAGGTCTCCAATCCTCTTATATATGGAGAACCTCTGTTCCTCTTCGGTCCATTGCGCATATTTCATCAGGCTGTCGATATCGAGGTCGCTGTACCGGATTGTTCGCCAGATTCCTTTCCGCACCGGGTAAGATATGCTGTAGCTTTCGATTTTGGTAAAGGATGCCAGCATGTCGGCGAGATAAGCAAGGACGGATTCCCGCGAAAGAAATTCGTCCACATCCTTCAAATCAAAAACCGGTATCGTGTTCCTTCCGGTTCTCTCGACCGTGTACCCTGCGTCATGGAGTTGGCTACGCGTCTTGCGAAGGAGAATTTCAAAGTAGAGCTGCGGGGAAATTCTCAGGAAAGCTTCCTCTTCATTCATTATCCTGGAAAATACCTTCTCGTCGCGGATGTAGGAATCCCGAACGCTCTCATCCCGCCTGATAAGCTGTTTCAGCCTGTCTTTTTCCACGCTGCCCGGTGAAACGACGTCCACCAGAAAACTCAAATCGCCTTCCGATAATCGGAATTGCTCGTGTTTCATTGAATCCACCTCAAAATCCCGGTGCCGCTCAGCAGCCATAAATATGTGTATAACCGGTTAATCATAAAAGTAAGCACTTGGGATCGGGATTCACGAGGCTGGGATTCGGCTAGCCCGGCCGGTGGGACGAGCTTTGGAGGTCTACCAGGCGTACCTGTATGCGGCGCCCCGATATTCGGATAACGGCCATGCTTATCGGCAAGCTGAACCGCCTCGGGCCGGCGCTGCCCGGGTTCAGGAACGATACGCCGTTTCGTTCGACGATGGCGGGCAAGTGGGAATGGCCGCTGATAACCATCTGAATGGATTCGGCAACCGGATCGATGTCCAGGTCTTTTATGTCGTGAACGACATAAATCCTAACCGATTCGACCTCGACCAGCCGGGAAGCCGGGAGCGAGGAGGCCCATTCCTCGCGGTCGATGTTGCCTCTTACGGCAAACACCGGGGCGATCGTCTCCAGGATCTCAAGAACTGAAGATTTCCCGATATCCCCTGCATGGATAATCAAGTCCGCGTCCCGAAGCGCATCGAGTGCTTCCCGCCGCATGAGTCCGTGGGTATCCGAGATTACGCCTGCCGTCATTTCGGGGTTGCTCCGAAAAAGATCGCTTTGTCTCTTCTCAAAGCCTTCCGGCTAAGACAAGGGAGGGAAAAGAACGCCGCATTCCACCAGGGAATTCATCCGGTTGAGAACTTTTGTTGCGTTTTCGTCTGTAGCATAACATACTATCTTACGGACATCCTCGGGGAGAAGCGCTTCCGAAAAGCTCTTCGGGAACTGTCGGTCAGAATTGTCTTTTCAGCGTTGAACCGATTCGCCGAGGGAAAATGAGAGATGCCCGCCGAACCTTTTAAGAGAGCCGGAAAGCCTGCCGTCCTGGTTCTCCTGGTATTCCTCTTCTTTGCGGCCCGATTGGGCTACTGCGGCTATACGGCCGATTGCGACCAGGCGCCTTTCTGGATAACGGGATCCTGGACCGTCGAGGATTGTTTGCGTTTCGAAGCATCCCTGGACGAGACCGCAAAGACCTCAACTCCGGAAAAGGTTTCCAACACTCTGCTCGCTATCGTACCGCCGCGCCGGTACCCCGGCCCTCCCGAGATGCCCCCCTGGCCCGAGGATTCCATCAACCGGCAAAGACTGCGGGGCGGCGAGATAAGCTGGGAAGGGGAACCCGGAAAGTCGCGCATCCGGGTGGCGGCGTTCATGGATAAGCAGTCCTACCTCGAATGGTACTATCCATGTATGTTTGGCGGACCGGACGGGAGTGGAACCGTTCACCCGGCCGGCGGCGAGGCCCTGTCGGTTTTGAAAAAGAGCCTGTGGGTCACCGTCGTGCCCGAGTTGCGCAATTACTTCTGGTCGCGGCAGCAGGCATCCTGCCCTCCGGGGAAAGAAAGGGTCATGGAGCTGCTCGGGCTGAATCCGAGAAAGGCCTACGACGTGGTCCTGGAGATGTGGGTCTATCCGGAGGATCTCTATAGGCCGGCGCCCGACCCGGAGATCACAGATCACCGGGCCGAAGTCGCCGTCCCCCTCGAGGAGACCTTACGGGTCCGGGACACGGATTGCAGGACATGGGCGTTGCCGGACCCCTTTCTCTTCTTCTCCACCGATCAATCTTATCAGTCGTGGTTTGCATACAACGCAGCTACCACCTACTACAATCCTTCCGCTCCACAGAATACCGCACCCTGGACCCGCCTCGGGTACACCTACGACTGGGGCAGCCGAAGAGACCACATCGGCGCAAGCGAGTTCATGATCAGATTGCGTCCGGACCTCGATGGATACGGCGCCCGGGGAGTGTATGCGACCTACATCCGGGCTATCAAGGTCTACGACAGGTCCTGGAACGAGTATTTCCGATGCCGGTGGCGGCACGACAGAATCAATGCGGACAATGTGCCGGATGCGGACATAAACCCGGCAGTCCGGTGAGAGCCTCGACAAAATGCATGTCTTTTGGCAACCGGATGAGAGACACAGCAACTCTCGTCATTCCGGCACAGACGGAATCCAGCCGCCATGGGGTACGCCGGAGTCCATTATTTTCAGGCGGCTGAAAGCCGCTCCTGCCATACTTCCATCGAAGACAAAGGGTCGGGTGACTATCCGGCCCTTTGCCTACGAATCTCGAGTTCACCCTTACTCAAAAAATTCCGGGATAATGCTGTTGCTCGGGTTGTACTTGATGTTGCCGCTGGAATCGCACCCTGCGCCGACCAGGTTTTTCGCGAAGGGGGAGATGTCGCAGTGGCCGTCGGCGCACCCCGATCCATACTTGATGATGGTGCCGACGAAGGAAGTGCTCTTGGTCGAGCCGGTCGGACCTACGCCGTAGAGTTGGTAGTAGTAGATCGCGAGGCCGGGAATCGGGGAGGGCAGGTGGAGATATGACGTGTCGATGGTCAGGTCACGCCAGAAGTTGTAATAGTACGGGCTCTCGCACTGGCTGCTCGAAACGGCGGTCACGCGGATGCGGCCGTTGTCGTTGCAGCAAAATCCGGAGGCGCAGTTCGGGGCATAAGCGAAATTGTTGAGGACGAAGTACGCGCCTCCGTATGCTCCGATCGGCAGCCCGGTCCAGGGATCGGTCCCCGGAATGAAGCCGCTGCCGGGGTAGTTGGCAGGAGCCAGGAAGCTGTCGAATAAAGTGTTTACGCATTTCCAGGCCGTGCCCACCCGAGTTCCGTTCATGTCCCAGATGTCGAATTGCGCTTTGGTGGAGATACCATAGCCGTCCTGACGCATGTCTTGAACGCAGGGAACGAGGGAGATTTCCGTGCCCGCGCCGTGCAGTGAAGGCGGCAGGTATTCGGTGGTGAGATAGGCGGGGCAGCCATCATAGGCGCCATTCTGCCCGTTCAACTGCAGTTCACCGTTTGGACCGACCGGCCCGCCCAGGGGTACCCCGTGGGCCACAAAGTTCCAGGAGGGATAGCCGTACATCAGCACTGTATCGTAGCCAATCATGATTTCCGCGGTGCCGAACAGGTGGTTGAAGGAGATGGGCTGGCCGGTGTCGGAATTCGTGGCAAAGCACTTCAACTCGCCGGTGAATGCATTGGCGTAGCCGGTTGCAATCGATCCCGGTGCTTCCGGCCCCAGTGCGATCGGGAAGGGGGCGACATCGTACTGCCGCCGCTCGCTGCTGCCGAATTTCGCGCTGAACCATGTGCACTGATTGCCGTAGAGAGTGAAATCGAAGCCCTGGTTCTGGAGAATGGAGTTTACCCAGAAACACTGGATGTGAACCGCGGCGCTATAGTCGTTGCAGATGCGGACGATCGTGTCGCGGTGATCGCTGACGTCGATTTTGGGAAAGATCAGAAGGGAGCCTTTTTGATTGTCATTGGTGACGTTTTGCGCCGCCGTGGATACGCCGAGCATCCCGGCCAGCACGAATACCAAAACCATCATGCAGATAAGTGATTTTTTCATGTTTCCTCCTCTTTTTACGGGGGCTTTGATTCCGGCAATCCTGCAAAGCAGATCGAGCCTAGGTCGGTTTGCCTGATCCCTGGCAGCGAAAGCCGATCGGGTTGAATCCTGAGCAATGCCGTACTGGAGAATTGGACCCAACAGCGGCGCTGTCCGGCGCCGCAGGAGACAGGATGGACTTGCCAACTCTGGGCTGAAATGAGCAAGTTGCATGCCAGGGATTCAGACAGGGCGCAATGAGTCTAAAAGCCGTCATTTACGGCCGATTCACGTCGCCCCAGTCCGATTGGAATCACTTCAGATCGGTACTCGATCGAATGAAAATGCTGACAATTTTATCTCTAAGGCGATGTACACTCTTGCTGTAGGCCGATCGGGAATAAGATGCTTCGATCTGATTAATTGTAAACGTTTGTCCGATAGGATACATCCGACACAGTGATTAATGACCTGGATTATTTTGCCATGGAGACATCTATTTTGATTTCATTTCTGAGTGATACTTTGATTCTTAAAACGTATGTTTTGAAACAATCAGTATATTATGGATGTCTTCTATTCATGTCTGATCAGTATTGTCACATTTCAGATATTATTTCTTATTGAAACCTGCTTTTGCTTTACTAAACTTAACTAGACTTACGCGGATATCCTCCATCCTTATGCTCGTAACGAAGTTGTCCTATAAGCTCGTTTATAAACCGGCTTCAAAGTGTGCTGCAAATATTGCAATCAATAACTGTAAAGAGGAGAAACAGAAAGCCTCCCTCCTGCGTTCCGTTATGGACGTAGAATGTCCTGTCCCAGAAAATCTGTTCCGGCCGGCCCGTATTGTTGACAACGGTTAGAGTGAATGCTTCGCAGCATTGCCCCGACTGATCCCACCGCAATGCGAGGACGGCTTGGTACAGCGGGTTATCCCGCGAGTTTACGATTTCCCGGCCGGTGTCCCCGAGCGCTGCACCGTTCACACCGTTGGAAGGACTCGTGGAAGCCTATCCAATGGCCAAACAATATGACAATCACTGCTCGACGGCGGGCGCACAGGTTGCTGGTTTTCCGGGCAAAAATCGACTGCGATCTCGAACCGGTACACGCCCGCCGGCTTCGCTTCCCTGAAATGACGCTCTTGCTGCAGGACTGGCTTTGATGGTAATCTGAAATGGTGTTGCTGGAACGGGATGTCATTAAACTCTGAACTCCGACGCATAGGATCATTTACGCGGGAGGTAACCATGAGGTCAAAGAGCCTTGTCGTAGCGTTATGTGTGTTATTTGGAACCTCGCTGATTTTCAGCTATGACGCACATGCAAGGGCTGGCAGCAGCAGCGAGGGGAAAGCCTCCAGTTCCACGAGGTCTTCCGGTTCTTCACGTGGCAGCTACGGTAATTCGGCATCCAAACCAGATTCCGGCCCCACCGGTTCTCCGTCAGTGAGGGGCTCCAGCTACGGCAACTCGGCCACGCAACCTTCCCCCGGCGCTTCTTCGGGCAGCTCTGCTCCCAGGTATGGAAACTCCGCAACTCCACCTGCGGGAAGCGCTTCGGCCGACCCGGTGAAATCTCCTGCACGCTCCCCGATTCAGGAAAAGATGAACAGGAGCTTCTCCAAACAGGAGAGCGCGAAGGCCTATGAGGCATATTCGGCCCAGCAGTCGAAGTTTCAGAAGGGAACCGGAGCCTCTTACAAGCCGGGCAACAGCGAGCAGACGACGATTAATTCAGTCCGGAACCAGGCATCCTCGTCGGGCTCCGACTGGTATTCCAGGCGCACCGTATTTTACGAAACAAACAGCTGGCAGCCTCCGGTTTACGTCTACCGCAGCTACGGCAGTTTCGGAATATGGGATGCCACGATGCTGTGGTTTATGCTCGACCACATCAACGACCGGCAGTATGCCGAAATGTACTACCATCATCGGGATGATCCGGGAATGCAGCAGTTTCGAAAGGAAGTCGATCGCCTGTCCGCAGAAAATGCCGAGCTGAAGGAAAAAGTCAAAAACCTCGACCAGTCGACCATGTCTCTTGAACAGCAGGGGGTGAAAGTAAATCCGGCTTATGTCCCGTCGGATGCCGCAGGTATCGCTCTTGCTGCCGATTATGTCGACAAGGCGGCGCCCCCGAAAAAATCATCCGGCTTTCCGTGGGGATGGGTTGCAGTTATTGGGATACTTGGGGGTCTGGGTTACTATTTCATGCGGAGGAGAAGGTAAATGGGGGTAATCGCTAAGATCCTGGCGAAACAGAGCGAGAGAGCGGTCGCCCGTGTGAAGGGCTTATTTACCGGTTCCGAGGAGCAGCAGAAGCGGGATTATCCTCTGGGGTTGCACCTCAATGCCGTGTTGCGGTTTGACCCGACCGATTTCATCCTGGCCGGCGAGAGCCTCAAGGTAAGGCTTCCTGCCGGTGATGCGCTCGTTATGGCCATTGGTGAATTTCGTTGTCTCGGGGTTCCGACTTTTCGATTTTATTTGAAGGACCTCGAAGACAATGAATGGGTTTTGCAGGTTTCCGGTCGGAATGGGAGTTGCGAGGTCGTCATATACCAGACGATTGACGAGGTGTTTCCTGATGACTGGGGATTCTGGCTCAACAGCGAGACCGGCCTGATCGGGTACAAGGATTTCCAGACTCCTGACCGGACCACCTATTTTCGCATGCTGCACAGCCCCGGGCCGGACCATGCCAGTCCCGTTGAATTTCGTGAAAATCTAAAAGGGAACGAAGATGCGTTTTTCGTCGACCACGCAATGATGTTATATGGCCGTGACGTCCAGGTGAACGGCGGCCTGAGTTTGACCGAGTACCTTCTTGTTTCCCGGGAAGTCGATGAGGAGGGCGCCCTGGTTCGTATCATGGCCGGCGTGCCTGTAGACCCCATGTCCATGACGGTGTTGTAGACATTTCTTCACCGGAATGGGTTAACGACTCAAATTACATTTTACACAAGGAGTTCCAATGAGCTTTCTGGCTAACCTTTTTAAAAAACATGCTGAAAATGCGGTCACGTCCGTTCAGCAGTTCCTGGTGACATTGGACCCCGAGACTGCAACCGAAGCTCAAATAACCGAGTTTTCCGATCGTTTGGCTAAAGCAAGCGAAGAATTGGCCAAGGCGAGGGCGGACTTCCGCAGAGAAGAAAAGGAAGCCGAGGAAATAGAGGCGCTCTATAACAAGCGGCTGCAGGCTGCAACGATCCTGGAGCAGCAGAGCGCGGAAGCAGCAGATCCCGCACAGAAAGCCTCAATCGGGGAAAGCCTCGAGAAATTGGTGGTGATGCTGGAGAAGATGAAACCGGATATGGAGCGCGAAAGGCGTGAAGCAGAGGATGCCAAACTGCTGATGGATGAGTTGACAAAGTTCGTCGAGGAATCTGCTGAAGCGCTGAAGCAGGCCCGGTCGCGTCTTGAGCAGGCAAAGTCCGAAATGCGGCGGGCCGAGCTGGAAAGACAAAGGGCTGAGAAACGGGCGCACACTGCCGAGGTTCTTGCGGGCATCAAGAATGACAGCGGAACCTTCAATGTCGCACTGGACGCCATGCAGAAAAAAGCGAACGAGGCCAGGATGAAGGCCGATGCCGCGAATACGCGTTCGGGTCTGCTCACCCCGACCTCAACCGAAAAAGAAGACGCCAACATCGCCGCCGCGATGGCCAAGGCTACGGGCACTCCTGCTCCCCAGACAAGCAGCGTTTCGGAGCGCCTGGCGGCATTGAAGAAGTAAGCCCTGGCTATAAAAGATGTAAAGCTGCAAGAATATTGGCCGGTAAGGTTTTTGAAAGCCTTGCCGGCCCTGAATTTGCCGGCGGTACGGCGCTGTCGAATCGGGACAGCATGTCCGAGGTGGTATTTCCGCTCACGCCGGCTTCCTTTTTCTGCGCTGCCGGAAGAAACGGCTTCTTTCGTTAGGACCTGGTTTTCTTGACGAACGGCCTTTTGCCGGTGACGCCTCTCGGGATACTCGAAACCCTGTCGACCTCGACGGCAAGGGGAACGGCTCCCCGATCCGCCAAGTCTTTCCGAATGGAGTCGATGAGGGAAGCATCGTCAATATACCCGGAGACTCCGCCAAGGAGGACCACCAGCCGGTCCGGTTCCTGAACGACCTGCCACTCGGCGGCTGGTATCGTATCGAGAATTCTCTCGAAGAGGAGGGGATGAACAGCGATGCGGCTGCCGGAGCGGGCCGGGAAATCGAGCATCTCCTCGTCCCTTCCCTCGATGGACTCAATCAGCCGGTAGGGTCTCCCGCACGAGCAGGCAGACCAAGGGGCCAGCTTCACACGATCGCTTAGCTCATAGCGGATCAGGGGCAGCGTAAAGTTGAAGAGAACGGTCACAAGCACCTTGTCTCCGAACCTGCCGGGAGGAACCGGTACGTTGTTGACGTCCACGACTTCGACTACAAGGAGGTCTTCGCTGATGTGAAGCCCGCGATGCCGGTCGCACTCGGCTGCTATGTTCCCCGCCTCTGTCGTGCCGTAGTGATCGAACACCTCCGCACTCCAGGCCTCCTCAGCCATACGGCGAGTTTCTCGAGCCAAGACCTCTCCACCGCAAAAAACGGCTTCAGGCCGTATGCGCAGGCGGCCTGCCAGCTGTTCTTTCGCCAGAGCGTGGACGGAGGACGGATATCCACCCATGACTTGGGGCTGCCAGGCGTTGAGCCTTTCGATGAGGAAGTCGAGGGGCGCGCCGGCGTCAAGTCTCAATCGAGGAGTCCAGGGGGTTTTGAGGATTGCCGCGATCCTGAAAGACATGTGCCAGGGAACCCCGGATGCTATAATGGCGATCCGTTGGCGTTGAATCAACCCGTGTTCCAGACCTGCCCACTTGTTGCCGCGCAGGAATCCCGCAATGAGATTTGCCAATGTCCTGACGTCGAAGGGAAATATTCCTCTCTTTCCGGTGCTTCCCGAGGTTGCGCCGACGAGGTAGCGGCCGGCGAAAAGCTCGCGTCTTCTAATTAAGGCGAGGTGTGCCTCTATGTCGGCCAGCCGAATGGAACGATCGGTCACAATATCGTTGAAGCGGTCCATGAGCAGACTTTTGGTCAGTACCGGAAGTTCGTCTAAAGGGCGGTCGTAAAGACCTCTGTGAAACTCCCTGTAGAATGGAGAAGTTCGATAGGCGTGCGTTCGAAGACGGCGAAGCGATTCACTCTGCCGGGCCACAAGGAATTTCCGGCTCCATCGGTCGTGCATCGACAGCTTATACCGCAGACTGAGGAGTTCTGCAGCCAGCTGAAAGTAGAACATGGTCGCAGCTCTCAAGGAAAAGAGAAGTTTTAGCGGGTCGATTTGTCCTTATTGAAAGGTACATATCAGGAGCTGTCCCTGCAATGGGTATTCGGGCCGAGGCGGGCACGCCGGATGGTGGATTGCTCAATGCGGTTTTGCAGGGAAGATTCGGTAAAGAAGGGGAAAAGCCGGAAAATTAGATTCTTGGCAAAATTATGGCAAAAAACTTTGTAAAAAAAGCCTAAGGGGCCGGGTGATTATCACCTGACCCCTTAATCTTTCTAAGCGCGCCCAGGAGGATTCGAACCTCCGACCTACGGATTCGTAGTCCGGCACTCTATCCAGCTGAGCTATGGGCGCACAACTCTCCCCTTATATACTCCCTGAGTGGATTTGGCAACCCCTAGTTGAATCCTGTGTGTCCATGATTTTCTGAATCCTGCTAAGCTATTGCTAAGAAGGAAAAAATCCCATTGTCAAAATTGCCTCGGTTCATGATTTACCGCAAAATATCCTGAACAGCCTGGCCAGTGAAGGGTTTCCCCTGCATGGTCCTAAACCCTTGGTTGTTCAGTTCCTCGGCAACCTGGACATAAGTTCTCCGGGGTTGCCCCTTTGCCTTTCTTCTCAGCTTCTTGATTTCTTCGATCAGTTCAGGTGCCTTCTCAGCATACCCCTTCCTGCCTTCACACTTGCCTCGCTCTGCTCTTGCCTTCTCCCTGGCATTCCTGAGCTTCTTCACAAGGAGGGACTTTTCAAGTTCAGCGAAGATACCCTGAATCTGGATGAGTGCCTTCTTCATGGGGTCAGACTGAACAGCATCGGTGACGTTCTCTTCAGTCCTGGCACAGATCAGGGTGATACCTTTTGAGGCAAGGTAGATCAGCAGGGTTTCCTGTATCCGGTATTCCCTGGCTAACCTGTCCATCCCTTCGATGATGATGGTTCTAACACCATCCTTCAGAATCTCCGCAACCATCTCCTGAAAGGCTGGTCTGTCTTCCTCGCTTGCTGTTCCAGAGACAGCCTCTTCCCTGAAGAAGCGAACAACTTCATACCCTACCTTCTCTGCAAAGTGGTTGATTGCTTCTTCCTGCCGATCAAAGCCATATCCATCAACCTGACTCTTGCCGCTTACTCGGAGATAACCAAATGCCTTAACCTGCTCTTTCATGTCCTGCCTCCATCAGCAATGTTACTCATGAATACAACAACAGAGCGGATTTGTCGAGATTAGTATGGAGTATTCTAGAGAATTGTACATAGCAAGTGCCTTGCTTCACCTGCCAAGCTCTTGGGCATTTTCCAGGCAGGAATTAATGATCTATGGAATGACCTTGAGTACGGAGGTCATTTGGCCTATCATGTCGCAACCAAACATACTCAGACATGGACAGAACAGAGAAAGTGGATTGTAGCGCTTTCTGGAGGGGTAGCACTGAATGAAATCGGCAGGAATCTGTGAGATGTGCGGTCATCATGTAGCGGTAAGGCAGAAAGCTCATATAATAGCCGAAGGAAAAAAGACCGAGAACAACCTGCTGATGCTCTGCCCAACTTGCCACATCATGTTTGACACCCACCTAAAGCCCAAGGTGTTCAGAGCTTTTGTGGATGCTGGCCTTGAAGATTTGCCTGAGTCATGGAAGCAGTCCATTTATGAACAGGCAGCAGTGGCATCTGCAAAGGCACAGAAGGGGAGATGACTCTATTGACCTGACAGGTAGGGGGGAGGGCAATGTTGTTGACTTAAGCATTGGCGAGCTTGCCCCTTCTTTCTTCGCACCACCTGTTTGGAGGTCTCTTCGTGACCCTTGGTTGACTGGGCCTGGGAGACTTGGAGCGGTAGTATTTTACTCGTGA
>JAEZXS010000364.1 GCA_023442755.1 Pseudomonadota bacterium
GCCCTGGATGATGCGTTCGAGCCTGAGGCGGCTCACACCGTAGGAAAAAATACGGACATTTTTTCGCCTGGGACGTTTTCGGGCGGCTCTCTGTGCCGATCTTTCCTGGCCGATTTTCGAGGCAAATTCCAGCGGGGCTTCGGCCTTGCTTATCTCGACCTCACCGCCTTCCTTCCTTACCCTGATTTCCGGCTCCAGAAAGGCCCCTCTCAGGAACCGGTCGACTACATCGGCCAGATTGTGGTGTACGGCAAGCCTGTCGCGTTCCTGGATTTCCACCATCACCTGAAAGGTTGGCGGCGCCTTGCGCTCCAGGACAGTCTTCTGGGTACCGCGCCTGCGGGCTTCGTCGTCTGAAAGCGTCACTGCCTGGATTCCGCCTACCAGGTCCATAAGGGTCGGGTTCTGGAGAAGATTTTCCAAGGTGTTGCCGTGTGCGGTTGCAATCAGCTGCACGCCGCGTTCCGCGATGGTGCGGGCGGCCAGGGCCTCGGCTTCGCGCCCGATCTCGTCGATGACGATTACCTGCGGCATGTGGTTTTCGACCGCTTCGATCATGATCGCGTGCTGTCGGCTGGGCGAGGGCACCTGCATGCGGCGGGCGCGACCGATCCCCGGATGGGGAATATCGCCGTCCCCTCCAATCTCGTTGGACGTGTCGACTATGATCACCCGTTTGGCGAGGTCGTCCGCCAAAACGCGCGCAGCCTCGCGCAGAAGAGTCGTTTTGCCCACGCCTGGCCTGCCGAGAAGGAGCAGGGACTTGCCATCTTCTATGACGTCCCGGATTATATCGACAGTGCCCAGAACGGCCCTGCCGACTCTGCACGTGAGGCCGACTATGGAGCCGGTTCTGCTTCGTATCGCGGAGATGCGGTGAAGCGTCCGCTCGATTCCCGCTCTGTTGTCCTCCGAGAACTTCCCGATTCGAGACACCACATAGCCGATATCGTCGTGCGAGACCCGCTCGTTCGAAAGGTCTTCCATGCTGCTTTCGAAACGGGCCTGGGGATATCTTCCCAGATCGAGAACGATCTCGACAAGGGAATCGAAACCGGGGTTGGATTCCAGTCTGCCGCGAATGTGCGGAGGGAGCACTTCGAGCAGCAGTTGCAGATCGTTTTCAGTGCTTTCCATAGCCGTGTCACCTGAGTTCAACGAATCGACGGTCTTCCCCGAGCCGCTTCAGCCGGGTATATTCAATATCAGGCATAAGGAAAGAAGTATCAAGCATATCGGGCGCACCGAAAAGAAAAAGGCCGGCAAATTCCGCAATCGCGAAACCGCCGGCCTCGGTGTGCATTCGGCATCACCAGGGATCATGCATTCGGGAACATCTCGGCTGCAATTTCACGCAGCTTGAACTTTTGAATCTTCCCACTGGCCGTAAGGGGGAAATGATCCGTGAACACAATGTACTTGGGGATCTTGTAGCGCGAGATCTTGCCCCGGCAGAAGTCGCGCACGTCCTCTTCAGAGAAGGAATACCCCTTCTTCAGGATGATGAAAGCGCCGACTTCCTCGCCGTACTTCTTGCTTGCTACCCCCACAACCTGAACGTCCTGGATCCCGTCCATCTTATAGATGAATTCTTCGACCTCGCGGGGGTATACATTTTCCCCGCCGCGAATGATCATGTCCTTGTGGCGGCCAGTAATGTGGAGATATTCGTCCTCGTCCAGCTTGCCCAGGTCGCCCGAGTGCAGCCAGCCGTCGGCGTCGATAACCTCCGCGGTTGCTTCGGGCATATTGTAGTAGCCCTTCATGATGTTGTAGCCCCGGCAGCATACTTCACCGATGACTCCGGTAGAAAGCGGTTTGCGGGTTTCCGGGTCCTGTATGGACAACTCGATCTCGGGCATTGCCTTGCCGACGGTCTCCACACGTTTTTGCACGCTGTCGTGCACGGTGGTCTGAGCCATCACGGGGGATGCCTCCGTCAGGCCGTAGCAGATCGTGATCTCCTTCATGTTCATCTTGTCCATGACCGCTTCCATGGCGGTAATGGGGCAGGGCGATCCTGCCATGATGCCGGTGCGCAGCGTGCTGAAATCGAACTTGGGAAAGAGCTTGTGCTGCAGCATCGCGATGAACATAGTCGGAACGCCGTATACAGCCGTACAGCGCTCGGCTTCTATGGAGGCCATGACCATCACCGGGTCGAAACTCTCCACGAAAACCATGGTGCTGCAATGGTTCACGGCTGCAAGGACCCCCAGAACGCAGCCGAAACAGTGGAAAAGCGGCACGGGAAGGCAGACCCTGTCCCTAGGGCCGAGGTTCTGGTTGGCCCCGATCCAGTAGCCGTTGTTTCCGACGTTATAGTGGGTAAGCATAACGCCTTTGGGAAAACCCGTTGTGCCGGATGTATACTGCATATTGACGACGTCGTGGGGATCGAGTTCAGCTTGGCGTGCGCGGTATTCCTCGTCGGAGACCATGTTGTCGAGCGACAGCAACTCGAAGAGCGAATACATCCCACGGTGTTTTTCATGGCCGAGAAACAACACGCGCTTCAGGTGCGGGAACTTTGCGCTCTTCAGGTATCCTCTCTGCTGGGTTTTGAGTTCGGGAACGAGTTCGTAGACGGTCTGAACATAGTCTGTGTCCCGGTATCCATCGATAATGAATATGTTTTCGCACTCGGACTGTCCAACGAGGTAAGCGAGTTCGGCGATCTTGTACAGGGTATTGACCGTGATCAGAATGGCGCCGATTTTGGCGGTCGCAAACTGGAGCGCGACCCAGTAGGGGACGTTTGTCGCCCAGACGGCTACCTTCTCGCCTTTTTGGACTCCCAGGGCCATGAGACCCTTGGCCAGCCGATCGACCAGTTCGCCGAATTCGCGGTAGGTCAGGCGAAAATCGCGGTCGTAATAAACCACTGCATCATTGTCGGGGTATTGGGAGATAGTTCGGTCGAGGATCTGCCCCAATGTGAGAAACTGAAGACGTGGATTTTCCATGGTGTAACGAATCTCCGCTCTTATTCCGGAAAATACAGAACCGCATATATTTCGGCCCTGGAGCCTCGGCAGCTTACGTAATGGGGGACGACCGAGTTGTAGTAGATGCTGTCCCCGGCTTTGAGTATGTGCAGTTCCTGACCGTAATAGACCTCGACCTCTCCGGAAACAACCACGATGAATTCTTCGCCTTCGTGGAAGGAGAGCTTCTTGTCCTCGTCGGGTTCAGGAAGGATTTCGATGTAAAAGGGCTCCATGTGGCGGTCTTTCTTACCGCGTCCCAGGGAATGGAACCTCAGGGCTACAGGCTTGTCCTTGCCCTTGAGCATACTGAGTTCTTCTTTCCGCTCGGCGAGGTGTACTATAAGCGGATCCTTGCTGAACTGATCGTCCAGGAAGGTACCGAGACGAACGCCCAGCACCCGGGCCAGCTTCAGAAGCGGACCGAGCGAAGGATAGACATTCTCTTCCTCTATGCCCTGAATAAAATCCGGTTTGAGGCCGCTGCGTTCCGCAACTTCCTCCAGGCTGAGGCCCCTGTCCTCTCTGTAACGCTTCAGGCGTGCACCTATTTTTTCCTCGGTCATCAACGAGTCCTCCCTATTTGTAAGTTTCCAGGTTAAATCGAACGCTGTTTTTCCACGGCAGGCGAGACAATCCGGCATAACGGAACCTGCCCGTTGCTTCTTCCAGTCCGGTCATGGGGAAACATCATCTGAGACTGAATGGGATTGATTCGCGACCTGCAGTGAAGTGAGCAATTCCCCCGGAAAATGAGGTTTTTTTATAGCGCGACTTTTGAGTAGATCAAAGCGGAAAGTGCACTGCTTATGTAGTATTTAGAAGCAATTGCAGGAAAATGCATTGCCGCCTTCATTCTTCCTTTACCACCAGCACAC
>JAEZXS010000003.1 GCA_023442755.1 Pseudomonadota bacterium
TTTCATCTTGGCAATCCACTCATAAAAGGAATCGATGCGGTCTGGATCACGTCGAAAAGCAGCGATGGATAGAGACCAAGAAACAGGAGGACGGCTGCGAGAATCATCCGGGGAATACCCAGGAAGAACGACATATCAGGCAGCCCGGCATATCGTACGTTTTCCGGCCCGTAGAAAGTCTTCTGCACGACCCGCAGCATGAAAAGCGCCGTAACGACAAGCGCAACTACGGCGACAATGCCACGCACCGGGTAGACTTCGAACGCAGAGATGAAAACCACAAGCTCTCCCCAGAAGTTGGCCAGCCCGGGAACTCCCATGCTGGCAAGGGCGGCGACTATGAAATAGGTGGACGCCACCGGCATGATTCGGCTCAATCCGCCCAGTTCCGGGATCATCTTGGTGTGAGTCCGGTCGTAGATATAGCCGACCGATGAAAAGAGAAGCGCCGTCATGACGCCGTGCGCAAACATCTGGAATACGGCCCCGTCGAGACCGGAAGCGCTTACCGTGGAAAGGCCCAGTCCTACAACCCCCATGTGCGAGACGCTGGAATACCCTATCACATACTTGAGGTCCGTCTGCCTGAGCCCGGCCAGCGCCCCGTAAATGATGCCTATGGCGGCAAGCAGGGCCATGAGCTGCGCCCAGTACTGCCATCCCAGAGGACAGAGCATGATGGCGAGCCGGAGCACGCCGAATGCTCCGATCTTCATCAATACTCCGGCATGGACCATGCTGACGCCGTGAGGGGCCGCAACGTGACCGACCGGGGACCATGTGTGGAACGGCCACACGCCGGCAAGGATGCCGAAACCGAGGTAGAGCAGAATGAAGGCAAGCTTCTGTTCGTCGGCGGAAAAGATTCCGGGCTGAAACAGGGCGACGATATCGAAGGTCCTCAGCCCGGACTTGACGAAAAGCAGGATGATTGCCGGCAGAATAAGGGCGCTTCCGGCAAGGAGATAAAGCGTGAGCTTCATGGCCCCGTATTCTTTGCGGGTAGTGCCCCAGACGGCGATGAGCAGGTACATCGGGAACAGGGACACATCATACCAGATGAAAATAAAGAACAGGTCCATGCTCATGAAGAGGCCGAATACGCCTGTAACCAGCAGAAAATAGAGGGCATAGTATTCTTTTACTCTGTGTTCCAGCTCCCACATCGTGAGAACGCCGGTGAAGAAGACTATTCCGGTAAGGAGGATATTCGGCAGGCTGAAGCCGTCAATGGCGTTGAAGTACTGGATGCCGAGCGACGGTATCCAGGAGAGCTTCTCCGCGAACTGGAGGCCGCCCAGGGATCTGTCATAAGCAAAGAACAGGTATAGGGAAAGAAGCAGGGTGATGCCGGAGAAAACGGCGCTCACCTGCCTGATGAGGTCCTTACGCTCTTCGGGTATGAAGACGATTGCCAGCATTCCGACCACGCAGCTCGCGATTATGGTGGAGAGAAAAGGAAAATGGGCATAATGCATCGGCAGGGACCCTTCGCGTTTAAAAGATGAAATAAAGCGCCAGCAATGCGACCACGGCAAAAATCGTCACAAGGCGGTACTGAATCATTCCCGAATTCAAAAGGGCCGATAATCGACCGCCTTCGACCGTGCCCCTGCACATTTCGTCGATGCCTGCGTCTATGACCTTGTTGTCGTTCTGATAACAAAGGTAAGAAATCCCCCTGTCGATGACGTTGGCGACCAAAAAGCGGTACATGTGGTCAAGGTACCAGCGCTCGGCAAAAAGCCGGGAAAGGGCGGGGATGCGCTCGACAAATCCGATCCGCGCCGCGCCGGGTCTTCCGAATTCGAACCACGCAAGGGCAAGTCCGGCGAAGGCCAGGGCGAGGGCGATCATCCCGGTCGGTGAAATGGGCCAGATAGCGTGCGAAGTCGCCGGCGGGACGGGGCCCATAAGGAAATTCCTCAGCGGAGCTTCGATAAAACCGAGCAGCATTGTAACAGCCGCAAGAATGATGAGCGGCCAGGCCATCGCGCGATCTTCCCGCGAGTGTTCGTGCATCGTTTGGTGCCCGGCAGCCGCCGGGGCGCCCTTCGGGAAGAGCAGGATGAAGATCAGGCGGAACGTATAGTATGCGGTCAGGAAGATGCCGGCCATAGCAGCGAAAAGCCACAGAGGGTTGCCAAGCGCTTCGAGTCCTCCGACGATGGCCTCTTTGCTGAAAAAACCAGAGAACGGGGGGATTCCCGAGAGCGCCGCCGCGGCTATCACTATGGCCACGGTGGGCACCTTGATTCGACGTCCGCCGGATTGGCTTATTTCGTAGATGTCGTTTGTCTGAAAGTGATGGATAAACACCCCGGAGCAAAGGAAGAGCAGAGCTTTGAAGCCGGCATGCGTTGCCAGGTGGAAGACTCCCGCGAAGTAACTTCCAGCGGCCAATGCCATGATCATCAGGCCGAGCTGGCTGATGGTGGAGTAGGCCCAAACCTTTTTTATATCCCGGCTGATTATTGCCATGGTTGCCGACAGCAGCATACTGATCGTTCCGATGCCCAGGAAAACGTCCATCGCCGCAGGCGAAAGGCTGAAAAACGGAAAAAGCCGAGCAAAAAGATAGACGCCGGCAGCGACCATGGTTGCCGAATGCAGCAGTGCGCTGACCGGTGTCGGTCCCTCCATGGCATCGGGAAGCCATGTCATAAGCGGAAACTGGGCGCTCTTTCCGACGATGCCGCCGAATAGGAGGAGTGCGGCTGCGGTAAGGACCGGCTGAGACAGTGCTGCAGCCCGGGGACCGTTCATATCCGTGATGTTGAGGTTACCGAGATTCAGTAAAAGAAGGAGGAGGCCGATGAAAAAGGCGACATCGCCCGTGCGGGTCATGACGAAAGCCTTTTTCCCGGCCTGGGTAGCGCTGAACTTCTCGTACCAGAAGCCGATGAGCAGGTAGGATGACAGGCCGACGAGTTCCCAGAAGATATAGAGCTGAAACATGGTGGGGGATACGGCAAGGCTCGTCATAGCCCAGGCAAAGAGCGACATGAAAGCGAAATAGCGGGAAAATCCCGGATCTCCGGCCATGTAGCCCAGCGAATAGATCTGGACGAGCAGACAGATCGCCGCCACAATGACAAGCATAAGCAGGCTGAGCGGATCGACGAGGTAGCCGAAAGGTACATCTATACCGCTTGCCGAAAGCCAGCGGAAAGTGTACTGGAGCGGCTTTTCAGGATGGCGATGCATAATGAGCAGCAGCAGCGCGCAGGCAAGAGATATGGATACGGCCGCTATGGAAATACGGGCGGAAAGCTGAGGCCTCGATCTCGTGAAGACGAAGATCGCGAGGAACGCGGCGAAAGGCAGCCATGTTGCCGCCGTGAGCGCAGGAAGTGTAGGTGACGTTACCGGGAAGTCAAACATTGCGCCTCTCTGGGTTCGTTCATTTCAACAGGTTATAGTCACTTGGGTCGAAAGAACCGGTGCGCCGGAATGCGTAGACTACGATAGCCAATCCGACTGAGACTTCCGTAGCCGCCACGGCAAGGATGAAAAGAATAAACGTCTGGCCCTCCAGATCCTGCCAGCGCAGGCTCGCCCCGAGGAAAGCGATCGCCGCTGCATTGAGCATGATTTCGATGCCGAGCACGATCATGATCAGGTTGCGGCGCACTACAGCGCAGAATATTCCGAGCACGAACAGGATGCCCGAGAGGGCGAGAACATGGCTGAAGGGTACAATCATGCCTTTTCCTCCTCCTGTTTCGATGCCCCCGTCCTGCCAACCTGAAGTGCTCCGACAAGGGCAATAAGGAGCAGTATCGAAATCACCTCTATGAAGAACCAGTAGTGTTGGAAAACATAGAGGGCGAATTCCCTGGGAGTGGCCCAGAGAAGCAACAGGACTGCCTCGGTTCCCGGGGCCTTGAAAATGGCCAGGAAGGCTGAAAAGAGATAAATCGCCCCGAAAGCAGCCGCCGGCAGCCATTGGCTTCTGGGGAAGAGTACCTGGTCGGGGTGTTCGGGTCTGATCATTATGACAACGAAAAGGAAAAGCACCATGATCGCCCCTGCATATATTATGATCTCCAGGGCTGCAAGAAGGGGGGCGCCAAGCAGATAGAAAAGCATTGCCGTCCCGAAGAAGGAGAAAATCAGGTAAACCACTGCATGGACGATGTTTCGCCTGGTGATTGCCACCGCCGTCGAGCCGACCACGGTTGCGGCTATGAGATAGAAAAGAAATCCCGAGAGCGTCATATACGGCCTTCCGAAAGAATGATGAACAGGGTCAGGGAAGATTGCTCTTCGTGTCTACAGGCTTCTCTTCACCAATGTGTTCACCCTTGCCTGCATCGTCTGTGGCGATCCCCGCGTACTTGTAGTAGTTGTACTCCGGGTCTTTCCCCTGGTGATCGACCAGGAGGTCTTCCTTTTCGTAGACGAAATTCATGATGCCCTGTTTCGAAAACTCGAAATCGGGGGTGAGCTGGATAGCCGAAGTGGGGCAGGCTTCCTCGCACAGCCCGCAATAGATGCACCGGGCAAAGTTAATCCTGAACCAGCGGGCATAGCGTCGGCCGTCAGCCCTCTGGGCTCCTTCCATGGAGATGCAGCTGACCGGGCAGACCGCAGAGCAGAGAAAACAGGATACGCAGCGTTCCTGGTCGTCCGGGTCGCGGGTGAGAACAATCCGGGCGCGTGAGCGCACCGGAAGCTTGGTCCTGTATTCGGGATACTGCTCGGTAATGGGCTTTCGAAACAGGTGTACGAACGTAGTCGCAAACCCGGAAGCAAGAGCTTTTACTGCATCCCAAGCGGATTCCATCGATCCCGTTTCCTCCCCATGTCTTCTAGAGCTGTCCGGCAAGGGCCGTCAGCAGGATATTTACAAGCGCTGCGGGGATGAGAACCTTCCATCCCAGGGTCATCAGTTGATCGTATCTGAGCCGGGGCAGGGTGCCGCGAACCCAGATCATGAACAGCGCTACGATCAAAATCTTCAAAAGGAGCCACAGCACAGGCGGCAGCAGGGGACCGCGCCAGCCGCCGAGAAACAGCACCGACACGATTCCGCCGAAGACCATGATGTGGACGTATTCGCCGAGAAAGAAAAGGCCGAAGCGCATGCCGCTGTATTCGGTATGGTATCCCGCGACCAGTTCGTTTTCGGCCTCCGGCAGATCGAAGGGAATGCGCTTGCTTTCGGCCATGGCGCTTATGACGAAAATGATGAATGCAACGGGCTGGACCAGGATAAACGGATAGTTTTGCTGGGCCTGGACAATATCGACAATGCTGAAGGACCTGGCGAGCATGACCACGGGAACGAGCGAGAGTCCGAGTGAAAGCTCGTAGCTGATCATCTGGGCCGCGCCACGAATGCCGCCCAGCAGGCCGTATTTCGAATTCGACGCCCATCCCCCGAGAGCAACGCCGTACACTCCGAGGGACGACATGGCGAACACGAAAAGAAGACCGATGTTGAGATCGGTAACGACGAGCGGGATCTTTCGGCCCCAGATCGTGAGATCCGATCCGAAGGGAACGACCGCAAACATCAGGAAGGCTGTGGATGCCACGACGGCGGGCGCAAGCATGAAAAAGAGCCTGTCGGCGCCATCCGGAACGATATCCTCCTTTGTCAGCATCTTCACGACATCTGCAAGCGGCTGGAGCAGACCGAAGGTGCCGGCGCGGTTCGGTCCGTAGCGAAGCTGCAGTCGCGCGAGAAATTTCCGCTCGACCCAGACCAGGTAGGCCGCCGCAAACAGAAGAAAGAACAGCACCAGGGCCAGCTTAATGAGTAAGAGGAAAAATCCTGCCGTCCATGTCAGCATCTGTTGTTTTCACCATGCCGGGTGTTTGGTCAGCGAAACCCGCGCCGGATCGCGTCAATTACGGTGCGCCGTTCCGGCGAAAGCCGGAATCCAGTCTCCATCAGGCATCAAATACCAGCCCCTCTTTCGGCGAGGTGACCGGTTGTAGCCAACGGCAATTTAGTCGCCAGGTTATCGATCGATATCGGGAAGAATGATGTCGATCGAGCCGATTATTGCTATGAGATCCGCTATGCTCTCGCCCACGGCCATTAGCGGCATCGCCTGGACATTGGCGAAGCCGGGACCGCGAATGCGCATTCTGTACGCATGTCCGAGGCCGTCGCTTACGACATAATATCCTTGCTCGCCCCGGGGAATTTCGCAGGCTGCATAAGCTTCCCCCACGGGTATCCTGGGGCCGCGGGTTACGTTTATGAAATGGTGTATGAGAGTTTCTATGTGTTTGAGCATTTCATCCCGCCTGGGAACGATATAGCGGTAATCCTCCGACAAATATCTGCCCGGCGGCATGTTGGCAGCGGCCTGTTCGATGATTCGCAGGCTTTGGCGCATTTCCTCGACCCTGACGAGATAGCGCGCATAACAGTCGCCGTCGTGCGCCGTGGGCACGTCGAAATCGAATCTATCGTAGCCGGAATAGGGAAACTTCTTCCGCAGGTCCCATTCCAGACCGCAGGCCCGCAAATTCGGTCCTGTGACACCCCAGTCCATGGCTTCCTGAAGGCTGATGCGCCCCACCCC
>JAEZXS010000055.1 GCA_023442755.1 Pseudomonadota bacterium
GATAAAACACTGGGCGGGGTTCCCTTCAGAAGCAATTGCATACTGTCTCGACTGTGCCGGGATGAAGATCGCGGACGTCGACCACATCGCGGTAAACCGAAATCCAAATGCAAATCTCCTCAAAAAAGCGCTTTTCACCTTGTCCAAACGGCCCAGCTTTTCTGCCATCCGGGATCGGCTCGCCAATGCCGGAAAAATCGCCGACATCAAGGCCATGCTCGCATCGAAGCTCGGGGACGGAACCAACGGCATCAGGGCGGAAGTCCACAACGTCGAGCATCATCGGGCCCATCTTGCCAGTTCCTTTTACGTATCTCCCTTCGAATCGGCCGTAGTGGTTTCAGTCGACGGGTTCGGAGACTTCGTGAGCACGATGTGGGGCGAAGGGAAAGGTGAGGCCATCGAGGTGCACGGACAGGTCACTTTCCCGCATTCGCTTGGGCTCTTCTATCTCGCTATTACCCAATTCCTCGGGTTCCACCAATACGGCGACGAATACAAAGTGATGGGGCTGGCGCCGTATGGCAAGCCGTCGTACATGGATGCCATGCGAAAGATCGTGAGGTTGAAAGGAAAAGGCGCCTTCGAACTGGACCTCGACTACTTTCTCCATCATTCCGAAGGCGTTTCGATGGTGTGGGAGAACGGAGCGCCACATATCGGAATCGCTTACTCACCCAAACTCGAACAACTCCTCGGTCCAGACAGAAAGAAAGGTGCTCCTCTCGACGATCGATACAGGGATATTGCCGCGTCGCTGCAGGAAATGTATGAAGAAGCCTTCTTCCACGTCATCAATCATGCCTACGAGAAAAGCCAAAACCCCAATTTGTGTCTTGCAGGCGGGTGTGCGATGAATTCCGTCGCGAACGGCAAGGTGTTCGAACGGAGCCCCTTTAAAGAATTATATGTGCAATCCGCGGCCGCCGATGGCGGCGGGGCCATCGGCGCTGCCTACTACCTGTGGCATCAGAAGCTCGGAAAAAAGCGCTCTTTTGTCATGGAACATGCCTTCCTCGGTCCCGAGTTCTCGGAAGAACATGTAAGGGAGTTGATTGACGCGAACCATGCCGAACTCCTTGCACAAGGCTGCACCGTAACAAGGGTCGAAGATCAGCAACAGCTCTGCGAAATGACGGCCGACCGCATCGCCAGGGGAGAAGTGGTCGGCTGGTTCCAGGGCCGGATGGAATGGGGCCCGAGGGCGCTTGGCAACCGGTCCATCGTGTGCGATCCCCGCAGAGCGGACATGAAGGACATCCTGAACCTGAAGATTAAGCGGCGCGAATCCTTCAGGCCCTTCGCCCCTTCCATCGCCAGGGAGGCCGTGGCCGAATGGTTCGAGACCGACTATGATGTTCCTTTTATGCTGCAGGTTTATCAGATACGCCCCCAGAAGCGGAAGCAGATTCCGGCCGTCACCCATGTCAATGGCTCCGGCCGTCTGCAGACCGTAAGCGAGACTCAGAACCCACGTTATTACCGGCTCATAAAGGCATTCGAAAAGCGCTCCGGGGTCCCGATTGTCCTCAATACCTCGTTTAATGAAAACGAGCCTGTCGTCTGCACGCCACAGGAGGCCCTCGACTGTTTTCTAAGAACCAGGATGGATGTGGTGGTCCTCGGAAACATGATAGTCGAGCGGAACGGATCGACTCCTGCAAAAATCTGATCTCTGAATCACCCGTGCTATTAACACATACGAACGCGTCTTAAGGGCTTCTCGATGATGAAACGTCCAACCGTGTTGCTGGTAACCCAGGTTTACATACCGGATTTCGCTTCGGTGGGACAGCACCTCCATGATCTGTCCCGCGAGTTGGTTGCTCGCGGACGACGGGTTGTCGTTCTGACACCGTCCGGAGGATATGACGATCCCGGGAGAAAATTCCATTTCAGAGAGACAATCGACGGCGTGAAAATCGTGCGGCTGCCTTTTTGTACTTTTGGAAAAACTCCGATCATCATGAGGCTGCTTGGCGGGTTGAGCCTTGTCATCCAGAGCATGTTTATGGGCCTGTTTGTTCCCGGACTGACTCACATCCTGGTCAGTACCGCCCCGCCGATGGCCCCGCTTGCCGCTCTATTTATCGGCCTTTTCCGACGTGTACGAGTCATCTACTGGGTAATGGACCTCAACCCGGACCAGCTTATTGCAGCGGGCCGAATGCAGGAATCCTCGTGTTTTGTCCGTCTTTGTGAATTCATGAACCGATCCTTCCTGCGCCGGTCCGACAGCATTGTCGCTCTGGATTCGTACATGGCGAAAAGGGTGGAGAAGAAGGTCCTCCTGGCTGATCGGATGCGCATCATTCCACCGTGGCCATATGAAAATCAGTTTGCATCGGTGAAGCATGCTGCCAATCCATTTCGAAAGCAGCGCTGCATGGATGGCAAGTTCGTGGTTATGTACAGCGGGAATATTACTCCGGTACATCCTATTCAAACATTACTGGACGCGATTAAACGTCTTAAGAAGCGAAAGAATTTAGTATTCGTGTTTATCTGTGCCGAATCCCCACGGAACGAACTCGATGAATTCGCCAGGGCCAATGGTATCCATAACCTGGTCACCCTGCCCTACGTGCCCTTGGACCTGACGCAATACAGCCTGTCTGCAGCCGATTTGCACGTGGTGACCATGGGAAACAACATGGTAGGTGTCGTGCACCCTTGCAAGGTATACGGCATAATGAGCGTTGGCAGACCGTTCCTCGTAATCGGTCCCAAAAGATCTCATCTCGGAGAGATTTATACGACCGACTCCATATGCTGGCAGGTCGATCATGGCGATGTCGAGGGCACTGTCCACCGGATTCTTGAGGCATATGCCTTGAAAAAGCGAGACTTGCGCGCGATGGGAAACCGCGCACGGGACATTGCCATGACCAGATTTTCGAGAAAGACTCTTTGTGCCGAGTTCTGCAAGGCATTCGAATAACAGACAGAGACTGAGCATGGCCAACCCGGCACAAACGAACTCCTCCGTTAAGACTATTCTGCTTACCGGACCCGACGGGTTTGTCGGGAGAGCATTGACGCGCGAATTGGCGAAACAGGGTTACCGTTTACGCTTGGCGTGCAGGACGGCAAATGTCGCCACGCCTGAAACGGGCGAGACCATCTGCATCGGCGACATTGGACCGAATACGTACTGGGCCACTGCTGTGGTCGGCTGCCATGCCGTAGTCCATCTGGCGGCTCGGGTGCACATCATGCGGGACATGTCTTCCGATCCGCCCGCGGAATATCGAAAGACAAATGTGGAGGGAACGCGCAGGCTCGCACAAGCCGCATCACTTGCAGGGGTGAAGCGTTTCATTTTCCTCAGTTCCATCAAGGTCAATGGAGAGGCAACGAACAGGACCTCCGGACCCTTCAAGGATGGAGATTCGCCCCACCCCCGGGACGCTTATGCGACTTCCAAATGGGAGGCGGAGCAGGTACTTCGGGAAATTGAGCAGCAAACGGACATGCAAGTGGTCATTATCCGCCCCCCTTTGATCTACGGGCCGGGGGTAAAGGCGAATTTCCTCGAGCTTTTTCAGCTTATCGAGTCCGGACTCCCGTTACCCTTCGGGGGGATCAAAAATAAACGAAGCTTCTTGGGTTTGACAAACCTTGTGGACCTGATCTGTTGTTGTCTCGAACAGGAGGAGGCTGCCGGAGAGACTTTTCTTGCCAGCGATTGCGATGATGTCTCCACGCCGGAGTTGGGGCGCAGAATTGCACACGCACTCGCCAGACCCGCCCGTTTGATGCCGATACCCGAATGGGCCATGAAGCTGGGCGGCATGATTACGGGAAAAACGGATCAGGTATCGCGCCTTTGCAGTTCACTCCAGATAGATTCGTCCCGGCTTTCCAGGACTCTCGGCTGGGTGCCGCGCTGTTCCATGCAGGAGGAACTCGCGCGTATTGCATCCTGGTATAAAGCCCGCACATAGTTCCTGGGATTTCCAGCAACCTGCACTCAAGATATCTGGATTTCCATGGATTGCCGCCGGACTGCGCGGCCTCACTCCTCGAATTGTTACTATGGTGCTGATTCTTTTGTAACATCGTATTCTTATACTTCAATACTGCAGAAAGGAAACGAGTTATGTCAAAACTGGCACTAGTGTGCGGTGCAGGCGGATTTATCGGCAGCCATATGGTCAAACGTCTGAAACAGGAAGGATTCTGGGTGCGAGGAATAGACCTGAAATACCCAGAGTTCACCGATACGGCAGCAGATGATTTTCTCATGGCCGACTTGCGCGATCCTTATGTCTGCCGCAACGTGATAGACCGCAAATTCGACGAAGTCTACCAGTTCGCCGCCGATATGGGCGGAGCCGGCTTCGTCTTCACTGGTGAAAACGATGCGGACATTATGCACAACTCCGCTACTATCAACCTTAATGTGCTTGACGCCTGCCGTAAGCGCAATGTGAAGAGGATTTTCTATTCCTCATCTGCATGTATGTACCCTGAATACAATCAGAAAGATCCTGACAACCCCAATTGTGCGGAAGACAGTGCATACCCTGCAGAGCCGGATAGCGATTACGGATGGGAAAAACTCTTCAGTGAACGACTCTACCTGGCTTATCAAAGAAACCATGGCATCGAACCCCGAATAGCTCGCTATCACAATATCTTCGGTCCCGAAGGCACTTGGGAGGGCGGAAGGGAAAAAGCCCCCGCGGCCATGTGCCGAAAGGTTGCGATGGCTAAAGACAGCAGTGAGATTGAAATCTGGGGAGATGGCAGACAGACCCGTTCTTTTCTCTACATAGACGAATGCCTCGAAGGCACGATCCGCCTCACGCGGTCCGAATGGACGGGACCGGTAAATATCGGCTCGGACGAGATGGTCACAATCGATCAATTGGCCGATTTGGCAATGGAGATTGCAGGGAAGAAACTCGATAAAAAGCACATACCCGGCCCTCTTGGCGTCAGAGGAAGAAACTCAGATAACCGACTGATTTATAATCAACTCGGCTGGAGGCCTTCACAACCTCTCAGGGCAGGAATGGAGAAAACATTCCACTGGATTTCAGAGCAGGTGGAAAGGAAGGCGAGCGGAGCTTTCCCGGTACAAAGCCGGGGTACGCCTCAGAAACCGGCTGCTATTGCGCGTTGACTTTCCCAAATATCCAAGCCCCTGAACCAGCTTTCGACCAATCGCCGTGATACTCCGAAATGCCTGCACGGCCATTGGCATGCGGCAAAGAGGCAAACCTCATACCCGTGTTGCTGATGGCTTCGAGCTTCCTGTTCCGGCGCCTTGGGAACATGGATCATTGCACAGTTTGCCGGAAAGCTCTTTTTGATGGGGCTGTCCTACGACCGGAGTTCTTTCTAAGCGAACGCCGAAAAACAGCAGCGGAAAAGTTCTGAAAGGTGCCGCAGTTCGGACCGGCTCCAGCCCAAGCTCGGATTATGCCCTCGATATACCCTTGCGGACGGCTGGCGCGAAACGGGAGCCGTGCTTTCCCCCTCCTCCAAAGGCACAATCAATTGATTCGAATAGCGATATTCATTGTGAGCATTGCCCTGGGGGCCCTGGGAGCATGGGCGGTCGGTCGATACGCGCGGAAGGTCGGCCTGCTTGATTGCCCCAACGAGCGAAGTTCCCATCATATTCCTACCCCCAAGGGGGGCGGCATAGGGATTTTTGTCGTCTTCGTTCTGTCCGCGACGCAATCCGGCCTGCCGACAGCATTATGGGCACCCATAAGCGTCCTTGCCGCTATTGCCTTCTGGGGAGACCGGATCGACCTTCCTCCAAAGTACCGCCTGTACACCCAGTTGTTCCTCATGGGAACGCTCGTCGCGGGAAGCGGCCATTTGCCCCCGGATCCGCTCTGGTGGATACCATTTGTAGTCTTCTGGACCGTTTTTATAGTCGGCACGGCCAATTTCTACAACTTCATGGACGGGATTAACGGCATTGCCGGTATCACAGGGGTGATTGGATTCGGCCTGTTTGGGTTCTATGCTCATTTCAATGTAGGAGCGAACGGTCTTTCAACGGTGGCCGTGTGCCTTTCCTGCGCCTGCCTGGGGTTCCTTCCTTTCAACATGCCCAACGCTAAAGTATTCATGGGGGATATCGGAAGCATCCTGCTCGGATCGGTGTTTGCCGGCCTCGTATTTCTGACTTCGGGAACTCTTCCTGATTTTCTTTGCCTGGCGTCGTTTTTATTTCCCTTTTATGCGGATGAACTGACCACGATGCTGGTCCGCGTGAAAGACGGCCAGGATCTGACCAAGCCTCATCGCCGCCACATCTACCAGCTTCTCGCAAACGAAAAGGAAATCCCGCACTGGAAGATATCTCTGGGATTTGGTTCGATTCAACTGGTAGTCGGCGTAGGTGCAATTTTGATGAAACCGTATGGCGTCTTTGCACTCTTCACATTCCTTGCCGTCTGCTTCGTCCTTTTTGCTTCTCTTTCCTTTCCCCTGCGCGCATCCCTGGAACAATCCCTTCAACATCGGTAGGAACTGATAATGCTGAAAGAAAGACTATGCGCGATCAGCTGCCTGGCAGTTCTCATTTCCCTGATCGCTGCGCACCACCTGTCTTTCGGGGCGGAGATGGCGGTACAATCGCTATCGGTGGGAAATACCTGGGCAACCGCTTCAACGGAGGATGAAGTCAAAGCCGCGCTGGCCTCAGG
>JAEZXS010000066.1 GCA_023442755.1 Pseudomonadota bacterium
ACCGTACCCATAGCCGCCGTACCCAGGGCCATAGCCATAATACATTCCCGAGGCAGGACCGAAAAGACCATGGGAATTATTGAAGGAGGCCAGGGCTTGAGAGGCTCCTCCCGACATCCAGTCGTCGTAGTCGTAACCATAGCCATGGCCATACCCGTAGCCATAGCTTTCCGTACCGATCATTGCTCCGGAGCGCATGACACCCATGAACGAATTGAGATCGAGGCCGGCCGGTTGGTCGTATTTGTCCGGACTGAGATTGCTCGAACATACCGAACCGAAGCAGGCGCCTGTAAGAAAGGAAGCGTTCGCGGCCTGCCCGCTGTGACAGGCAGTGCAGGCAGCGCTCAGGTTTACGAGATAGCTGCCGTATCCAACCTGCTCCCAGTTGCTTGCCGGATAGCTCAATGTCACGGGACTTACCGACAACCCCGTTTTTGCCAGGTCGGCTTTGCTAGGGGTCGAACCGCTCGCCCCAACGCCAGCAAAAGCCGAAGCGGCAAGCAAAAAGGCGAGACCGAACAGCAAGAGGGCAAATGGAACTTTCCTTCTAGATGATTTGTTACGCATACCGTCCTCCTTTTGGTTGAAGAAAAAACATTCGAAACACATGCTGTCAAATTCGCAAACTACGGGAAACCCGGGCGAACGACAATCAGATGAATCCCGTATATCATGTGTTCGAGCTACCGTAATTGAATGGAAAATAGTTTAGTAATAAAGTTTCTATATACTGGAGAAGATACCTCGTATACGTCCAGGCTCGATTGAGGATCTCTGCGAATCGAGAATTTACAATATGTTAAATGACAGTATGATTAGAGTATCACAGTCGAATGGCTGTTACTTGTGATTAGAGGTAGTCCGGGGTTTTCTGATCGCTTTGACATACATTGAAAACGATTTCACTCAAGCATGATTCATCAAAATGAGACATTTTTATCTATCATCTACATCTACTCGGCAATTGTGTTAATCATTAGTTTCAAATATAGGTAGATGTTTCTATCAACTACACTTATTAAAATCACCTATTCACCTCAATATACAATCGTCGGAAAGGAATTCCTATCTATGAGTGCAATTTTGATAGCCATTTGAATCTATACCCGTCCCATAAATACCGGGTAATTACTCAGAGCTTCCCGGCAGATACGAGTGGACTTTCGACCCATGAGCAAGGAGGGGGAATTATATTCGGGAGGAAAGATTTATTGACCTTCTGGAGGGAAAATTATGAAAGGGACGCTGACATCCGTTCACAGGGCAATCCGCGCAGCTTTCTTCAATCAGCCCATGGCAATGTTGCGGGGTCCCAGCCGGAAACCTGCCCTTCGTTGGGGACTTCCCCAGGGTTCAAGAGATTCCAAAACTGATCCACCCTGTACCAGACCTCGGCCAACTCCGAACAAATCCGTCCCCACTCTTCCTCAGTAAAATACAGCCGGCGCCGCCACTCCAAGGCAAGATCGTCATTGACGTAGTCGGAGAACTTGCCGGAATTCGCCAGCACGCTTGCCAGGGCAATCAGCATCACTTCCGGCCTGGAATCACTACTTCGAACCGGGTCGTGATGAAACTCCATTACTTCCCTCAAGACCTTCGGAAATCCCCATCTTGTTGAAATCATCCCGCCTATCCGAGTGTGAGGGATGCCCACCTGCGACTCAAAAACCCATTCCGGGACATTCCTCTGCGTCGCAAGGTTCATCGCGCTCCGATATGTCTTTCTATCGATGAACGCTCTGACGATCAACCCGAAATCGTGCAGAAGTCCAAGAAGATATGCCTGCTCTTTCGACAGCCACGGCCGATGTATTACCATCCTCGACGCGAGAATTCCCGTAGCATAGGCATTCTTCCACAGTCGCTCCCGCTCCG
The DNA here is from genome assembly GCA_023442755.1 of Pseudomonadota bacterium. Lineage (GTDB taxonomy): Bacteria > Desulfobacterota > Syntrophobacteria > Syntrophobacterales > Syntrophobacteraceae > SbD1. The sequence goes on from JAEZXS010000066.1 coordinate 1,882, forward strand.
TCCGTTTCATCGTCTCTTCCGCCGAAAGAGAACTGCAAAGGAACATTTTTACACAGAGCGCCTTCACCCGTTCGACACCGATCAGCGAGACAGCCTCCGAGAGATTACAAACGGACTCGCGAGACCCATAAGGAGTCGAATTGGCGGAACGCAGCATCAAGGCAGCAAGAACAGGGTCGTAATAGATCATGTTCCTGAGTTGTTCTGCGGTAGATGCAGACAGAAGCGAGGTAAGATATCCCGGTGAACCTGGAGGAGGCGTATCGAGCCGGTTTACCCGAGCGATTATGCATGGGTCCATAAATGCATATCCCAAAAAGGCGGATCCTGATATGGCAGTTGCCGCTACCGCCACCTTGCCGCAAATCTTTCTGCAGGCAAATCAAAAAAGATTCATTAATTCGGGGACTGCAACATAACGCATCAAAACTATTGCCGGCGAAAATCAACGCCGAGGTCGGCTTGTCCACGCTCTCCGGTTGATTGCACTCTTATCATGAGAAGAAAAACATCAGAAAGGGCTCAGTGCAGCTCGAATACGTGGAAAAGAAGACAGAACCTGCTTGCTAACTACACAGCCCCCATCTTTCAGTTACCGGGAACCATTACGCTTCCCGACTCTTCAAGATGGAAACACCCGGATGGCCACTACCAGGCGGCCTTGCGGCTAATACGGTCCGGCTTAGTCAGGAAGATATAGACTGACCATATCCAGGATGTCCAGAAAAGCAAACAGACACTTTGGGCTACTCTATAAAGAGTATCTGTCTATGTCAACAGCTAACGAAATTTAATTCATACCACTCCAGATTTTATAATATATTTCCTATCTGATTGATAGGACTCAAGGCAATCTCATTCATGGCGCACCCGTTTAAACCGGATAACGATCGAGCAACAAAAAAGGCACTTGGCGTCGAAACGCCAAGTGCCTCATCTTTTGATGGCGAGGCTCAGAATCGAACTGAGGACACGAGGATTTTCAGTCCACTGCTCTACCGACTGAGCTACCTCGCCACAACCCCTCGGATACTACAGAAGCGGACCATCATTGTCAACAGTTTTTGTTGCAGCCTTGTACCGCGAATACCTTCTTTCTTCTCCGCTCGCGCGCCAGCGTACTCCCTTAGTTTTCCACCCCTTTCGGCGAAGACTTTTCCAGCTCCGACAAGAGGTCTTCCAGTTCATTTTCGGAAAGCTCCACAACCAGCGGCTCGTTTCCGGCCAAGGCGTTCTGATCCTCAGCCGACCCCGAGGATTTCCCCTCTTCACTACGCTCACGGTCCCACTCGGTCTCAAGCTGAGGCTCGAGTTCAAGTTCCGCATCCAGTTGCGGGTCAAGGTCGAGTTTTAAATCCCCACCCAACTCCGGCTCGATGTCCAGCTTGGGCTGGACTTCAACTTCCTCTCCATCGTCGATGGAGAGATCCAGTTCCGCATCGGACAGATCGACCAGGTTGAATTCCCCCCTCTCCCTCCGTTCGGAAAGGTGGCCATCAGCCTGTTGAGCGAAAGCGGCAGTCGAATCGTCGTCACGGACCTCATCGAGATCCGGTACGGCAAACTCCTCGCCGAAATCTAAGGTGGGTTCCTCCTCTTCCGGCCGGGAATCTCCTTCGTCCTTTGCGGCAGGAATTGCATTATCTTCGAGCATCCCAGCCAGAAAAGACGGAACTGCAGGCTTCGCCGATCCGAACCCGAGTCCATCCCGCACCTGTAAAAGGTTCGCTCCGCACTTCCTGCATTCCGAAAGGTAATCGAAACTTACATAACCGCACTTGGTGCATTTCATATTGTCTGCCTTCCCTGTCCAGCTCCACCCATATCGCCCCACAGCAGCTGGATGGCCGAAATCAAAGCGATTGCCGCGGTTTCGTAGCGCAAAATTCTGGGCCCCAGACTGATCGGTTCAAATCCGGCAGCCATGAGCTTTTCGACTTCACCACTGTCCCAGCCTCCTTCCGGACCTACAGCAGCCAGGACAGCAGGGAAGCGCTGCCCGGCTTTCCATTTGGCCCTGAGACTACCCACCTTTTCGCCCTCCCATGCGAATACCTTCAGGGGAAATCCTTCCCCCTCGCCGGCACTCCGGATGGAATCAAGCCAACCATCGAGGCTCTCGAAAAGGCCGATCTCCGGAGCGTGCGTCCTGCCGCACTGACACATGGCTTCGCGAACTATCTTTGACCATCGCCCGGATCTTTTGAGGGCCTTTTCGCCTGCCAGCCCATATTGGCTGCGTTTTGACTGAAACGCCCCCAGGCGCGTCACTCCCATTTCCGTTACCTGGCGAATCACCAGGTCCATTTTTTCGGGCCGAGCCAAGGCAAGTCCAAGTACTATCTCCAGGGGCGATTCGACATGAGCGGCATCGAGTCTTTCTAGAAGCCGCACGCGGATATTACCTTTTCGTATTTCAACGATTTCCCCGGCCCAGGCATTCCCATGTCCGTCCCGCACCTCGATAGTGTCGGCAACCCTGCAGCGCAGCACGTTCTCGACGTGATGAGAAACGCGCTCCGAGAGGGTAATGAAGCCGGATTCAGCCTCCACCCCATGCACGAAGAAGCACTTTCGCGTCATGTAGCTTACATCCCGAGCAGATCGGTAAAGTACCACTGGCAGAACAGCCGGCCCCAGAAAACATAGCACACGGCCCCGAAAGACAGAAACGGGCCGAAGGGGATCGCCGCGCCCAGGCCTTTCCCGCTCCGCCACATAATAGGGAGAGCAATAATCATGCCCGATACGGATGCAATCATGATCGTGAACAGCACCCCGGGCCATCCCAGGAAGGCTCCGATCATCCCGAGCAGCTTGATGTCGCCTCCGCCGAGGCCGTCCTTGTGTCGGACGCGCGCGTATATTTCCGCGATCAGGTAGAGCAGCCCGCCTCCGATGAAGATGCCCACAAGAGAATCCGTCCACGACAGGCGCGGGGTAATGAAGGAAAAGAGAAAACCCAGGACGATCCCGGGCACCGAAAGAACGTCCGGGATGAGGAACGTGTCCAGATCGATGAATGCGATGATTATCAGAATGGAAACGAATATGAACTCGACTGCGAATTGCGGGTGCACCCCATATCGCCGAAAGAGCAGCAGTGCAATAATTCCCGACAGGGCTTCCACCAGGGGATAGCGTATCGAAATTCCGGCCTTGCAGTAACGGCACTTTCCGCCCAGGATGAGGTAGCTGAGAACCGGAATGTTGTCATAAGCGGCTATCGTCTTTCCGCAGAGCGGGCAGTGCGACCTCGGGTGAACAAGGGACATTCTGTGTGGCAGCCTGTGGATAACCACATTGTAGAAGCTGCCGAGGCACCCCCCCAGTAAAAAGGCAAAGATCTCCTGGATGACCGAAATCGATTGGACAAGGGTCATGTCCTTTCCCCGTATTCGTAGTAACTGTTCGTGTTGTCAAGATCCGGGTATTTCTATTCCCGTCCGACCGCCTTCTCGTCCGTTTCCGGCTTTTCCTTCTTCTTATACTTGCAGGAGGGATTGATGCAGAAAAGGGTCCCCAGCCCCGTTTTTCCGGCCCTGCGGAAAAGGACCGGGGCGCCGCATTCCGGGCAGTTTTCCATCATGGGTTCCCCCTGGAACAGCATCTTGCATTCCGGATACTTGCTGCATCCGTAAAAACGTCCCCTGCGGCTCATCCGGGCAACAAGGCTCCCGCCGCATCCTTCCCTCGGGCATGCAATTCCGCTGGACACGGGACGCGTATTCCTGCATTTCGGATATCCGCTGCAGGCAAGGAAATTCCCGTATCGCCCATTCTTGAGCAGCATGGGTTTTCCGCATTTTTCACATACTTCGTCCGTGGGGTTTTCCTGCCGCTCCACCGTGCGGATGTGTCCCTTTTCGTCCCTTTCGTAATCGGACGTAAACGAACAATCCGGATAGCCGCTGCAGGCAAGAAAGGGGCCGTTCCGGCTGAGGCGGATTTTCAGCGGCTGGTTGCAGCGGGGGCAGTTTAGATCAGTCGGCCATCCGGCGCTTTTGAGATTGAGCATGCCGGTGCGTGCCGACTCGAGCGTTTTCGAAAAGCCCTCGTAGAAATCGCTCAGCAGGTGAAGAAACGGATATGAGCCTTTCTCCACTTCATCGAGGCTTTTTTCCATCTTCGCGGTGAAGTCTACGTCGACGATGTTGGGGAAATTCGTTTCGAGGAGCCGGTCTATCAGTATTCCGAGTTCGGTCGGGAAGAGCCTCTGTTTGACCCGTGTGACATATTCCCGATCGAGTATCGTTGAGATGATGGTCGCGTATGTGCTCGGCCGCCCGATTCCAAGGTCCTCCAGGGTCTTGATCAAAGTGGCTTCGGTGTAGCGAGCGGGCGGCTGCGTGAAATGCTGTTTCGGTTCTATCTTCAGCAGATCGAGCAACTCGTGTTCCGAGACATCGGGCAGTCTGGATTCCCCCTTCTCCTCATCCGGATCGTCCTTTCCCTCTTCATAGAGCGCCAGGAAACCGGGGAAGGCGACGACGGAGCCGGTTGCACGAAGGATATAATCCCCGGCAGCGATGTCTATGGATGTCTGATTGATGAGGGCCGGCGCCATCTGGCAGGCCACGAAGCGTTTCCAGATGAGCGAATAGAGGTTGAGCTGCTCTTTCGATAGATGTTTGGCGATGCTTTCCGGCGTACGATGAACGTCCGTGGGCCGTATGGCCTCGTGCGCGCCCTGTGCGCTTTCCTTGGACTTATAAGCGATCGGCTTTGCAGGGAGGTAATCCTTCCCCCATTTCTCCTGAATGAACTCCCGGGCGGACTGCACCGCGTCCTGAGACAGCCTCGTGGAATCGGTACGCATGTAGGTGATCAACCCGACAGCGCCGTCGCCGCCGACATCCATACCTTCATAGAGCTTCTGCGCAATACTCATCGTCTGCTTGGCGGAATAATGATAGCGACGGGCGGCATCCTGCTGCAGCGTGCTCGTTATGAACGGGGGGGCCGCTCCCTTTTGGCGCGCTTTCTTTTCGACCTTTTCCACCCGGTATTCGAGGGATCGCAGTGCGGTCACGTGCCGCTCGGCTTCCTCTCCCGTACCGATGGCGATCTTCTTCTTTTTGTACCGGAGAAGCTGGGCGCCAAAGGCTTGTGCGGGGGCGCGGGTCTCAGCGGCCCTGGGCCGCAGTCCGGCATCGATCGTCCAGTATTCCTCCTTCTCGAAGGCCTGGATTTCCTTTTCCCGATCGCAGATGATCCGTAGCGCAACGGACTGGACCCTGCCGGCGCTCAGACCTCTTCGCACCTTCTCCCACAGCAGCGGGGAAATCATATAACCGACCAGGCGATCCAGTATTC
>JAEZXS010000084.1 GCA_023442755.1 Pseudomonadota bacterium
GCCTTATACTCGACCTGAGAAACGATCCGGGCGGGCTGCTCGACCAGGCGGTCGAGGTCAGTGACGAGTTCCTGGAAGATGGACTGATCGTTTACACGGGCGGGCGGCTGGACAGCCAGAAGATGCGCTTTGAAGCCCACAAGCATTCAAAACCGCGCGCGTATCCCATAGTCGTCCTGGTGAATTCCGGAAGCGCCAGCGCATCGGAAATTGTGGCAGGAGCGCTTCAGGATCACAAAAGAGCAATCATCATGGGCGAGCAGACCTTCGGGAAAGGTTCCGTTCAGACGGTAATCCCGCTCAACGACGGCTCCGCCCTCAGGCTGACCACTTCGCTGTATTACACTCCCTCGGGCCGCTCGATTCAGGCCAAGGGCATCTCTCCCGACATCGTAGTCAAGAAGGAGACCCCCAAGGGAACTGAAGAAGCCGGCAGTGAGGACTCCGTGCGTATCCGGGAAAAGGACCTCCCGAGGCATATGGAGAACCAGAAGGCCGATCCCGCCGGAAAGCAGGAAGCCGCCCAGGCCGACACCAGGAAAATGGTGGAGCAGGACAACCAGATCCGGCGCGCCCTGGATCTGCTGAAGGGCTACAGGATCATGGCTCAGATGGGATCTTCCAAGTAGGATAGGGAACCGGCCCAGTTCAATGGCATCAGGCAGCGAGCCGGAAAAGAAGAAGCGTCCGGCAAAGCGAACCGCAAGGAGCAGTCGTAAGAGTGCTTCCGAGCAGTCCGGACGAAAGTCCGGCCGTAAGCGGGACAGTGGAGGGGATTCAGCGCGCCCGCGCAAAATTCCTTCCACCCCGCTGCTTGTTGCCTGGGCTCTCGCCCTGGTTGTCCTCGCCGGATTGATTTACGCAGGCACTTCCGGCCGCCGGCTCGAACTTCCGAAACAGGCGGCCGTTTCCAAGCAAAGTACGCCGACAAGTTCCAGTTCCCCCGTGAGGGAGTCCAAACCTGTCGGACCTCCTTCCGGGGAATCCGCCAAGAGCACGCATGTTCCGCGGCCTGCTCATCCGAACGCGAGCAGCGCCCCCACGTCCGAGCCCGCACATCCCAAACTGCCGGACGGACCGATTCTGCCTCCGAAGCCGCATTTCTCCTCTAAAGACATTCCGTCCTATGCGCACGATCGCGAATCCTTATCCCTGGCTCTGAACAAGCCTGCCGAGCCACCTGCGCCGAAGGTTCCGCCTGCACCGGCAAAACCTGCATCTGCCCGTGCAGCCATTATCATAGACGATTTCGGGCAGGACCTTGAAAGCGCGAAAAAGTTTCTCGGGCTTCCTTTCCAGGTAACGTTCTCTGTCTTACCTTTCCTCCATCACAGCCGGGAAATCTGCGAACTCGTTCACGCTCAGGGCCGGGAGGTTATACTCCATTGCCCGATGGAGCCTCTGGGTTATCCCAAAGTCGACCCGGGACGCGGTGCGCTTCTTCTGTCGATGTCAGCGGACGCGCTTCGCCGGAACCTCCGGTCGGCTCTCGACACCTCGCCCTACTTCAGCGGGGTCAACAACCACATGGGCTCGCGAATCACCGAGAACTCCGACTCAATGAAAACGGTTCTGGAGGAAATACACCGGCACGGTCTCTACTTCGTAGATAGCTGCACGAGTCCCAGGAGTGTGGGCTGGTCGGTTGCCCGTCAGCTCAAGATGCCGAGCGGGAAGAGGAGCGTCTTTCTGGACCACAATGCATCGCCGGCTTCCATTCGTTCGCAGATCGCACGGCTCATCAGGGTCGCCCGGGTGGAGGGCGCTGCCATTGGCATAGGGCACCCACACGAATCCACCCTGAAAGCGTTGCGGGAAGCCGCCTCGCTGTTCCAGCAGGAAGGTGTGCAGATTGTCCCCGCTCGTGAAATCGTCGGCGGGAAATAGGCCATCCTGCATCCCGCAAGCCCTAACCGATAGAAAATAAAGAGGATGCACACTTGACGGGCAATACGGGAAACGCTATGAATCGTAACCGCCTGTAATTCCATCCACTCTTATCCCAGAGGAAAACAGCATGAACGTCTCTTCATACAAACGGACATTTTCTTTTCTGATTGCCTGTTTTTTTCTTTTCATTTTTGCTCAGACCGCACTTTCAAAGGATGCCGCCAAAGCGCCGCCGATGCCCTCTGAGGGAGCGCCGCCTTCGATGCTTATCAGCAATCCCAACTTCGAATTCGGGCAAGCCATGGAGGGGACCGAGGTCACGCACGAGTATCCCGTAAAGAATATTGGGACCGGGGTTCTGACCATAGAGCGCGTCAGGACCAGTTGCGGGTGCACCATTGCACACTACGACCAGGAAATCCCGCCCGGCGGCGAGGGGAAAATAACCTTGAAGCTTAATTTGAAGGGGCTCCAGGGGAAGCTTTCCAAAACGGCGACCGTTTACAGCAACGATCCGGCAAATCCCCAGATCACGCTGAAGCTGGATGGAACGGTTACGGCCCTGATAGAAGTCAAACCGACCACCAACGTCGTTTTTCGCGGAATGCTCGACCAGATATCCGAATCCGTCCTTCAGCTAACGAGCACAACGCAGCCCTTCCGTATCACGTCGGTAGATACCAATATCAACGACAACATCGATTACAAGCTCGACACCATCACCGATGGAAAGGAATACAGACTGCGGATCACCAACAAGACCCGGAGGGGAAATTTCGCCGGCTATGTCAGACTGGTAACTGACCTGGCGCAGAAACCCGACGTTCTCATCCGCGTAAACGGGTTCATAGAAGGGGAGCTGTCCATAAAGCCCCAGACTCTCCTGATCGGGAGATTGAGTACGAATCAACCGGAACGGTTGGGTAAGGTCGTTGTCACCAGCAACCGGAACAAACCTTTCCACATAACGCGACTCGTCTACGATGAAAAGCTCATGACCGTTTCCCAGTCCCCGCTGGAAAAGGATTCCGGCTACAGCCTGGAGATCAGTCCCAAACTCGACGGTGTCCCCGTGGGCGCCAGGCGGCAGACTTCGCTCGTTGTGGAAACGGACCTGACCCCGGGTGATAAGGATGAGATACAGATTCATCTTTTCAATTCCGCCGATCAGCCCGAAGCGCAGACGGCTCCGAAATGATCGATGCAAGGTGCACTTTTTCGCCTGTACCCGCTCTATTGGAAAATGAAAAAATTCTTATTCGGAGGTGATCGGATCGACTTGAAATAAAGCAGGGGCCGTCACGGCATGGTCTACTTACCGGTAGCGATTTACCTGCACCATATGCCCGGCAAGATACTGTGGAGGGGGTGAAAATACGCTGTTCACCTGATTTCAATCTCCCGGTCGAGTTGATATTTCTAACTCATATGGCAAAGGCTAATCGCAAAAGGAGGAGAACGTGGGAAGAGGAACGCCCATCCGGTACGCTGCCGTCGACACGTGTGACAAGGTGAGACGCAATGTATTCTGCCGTAAGTACGGCGACTGTCTCGATCACGCAATCCTGAAAAAATGGCCGGGATTTTCCTGCGAAAAGTGTAGTTCATACGAGCAGGAAAGGCTGGAAGGCGAACAGCTCAACGACGATTACGCCCGGTGCATGGCTCTGGCTTTCTTCAGCGGAGCAGTCGAACTCAGGCCCAGAGCCAAGGTCTAAATCCCTCCATCGCAAGTCCGTACGTCATTTTATCTCTAAAACTTTCACAACTGCCATATTCTTACAGAGGAAATAGGGTTTTTTTATTGAGCCTTGTTTCCTCTGTGTCGTCGTAATCGCGCCACAATCCCGAATCGCGACTCTATGGCGGGATTTGGCAGGATAAGGCGTATTTGTGGCGGGATTGTCTCGGACGGGATTTTTTCGATCTCGATGGGTGTTATTCGTAACCTATGGAATGTAATAGATAAAGTTAAGTATCCTCGGTTTGGCACCGAATTTGCTCTAGTAAAGAACCGACAAAAACTCTTTCCTCCTCAGAGCCGATCGGTCTGCCCCACCGAGTCGGCTTTTCCTTTTCTTGTACTTCAAATATTTTGCCGGAATCGATAAAGCGTGCCCCGCGCACCCTCCTGCCCGGCAGCACTCCGCTAAACCTCGCCGCCCTGCCCCTTGGCGCTTTATTTCATGGTTCTTATCAATTATCTGATTGCAGCAGTTACGCCCTCACCTTGATTATGGGGCAGAAAAATAGTGCTAAATCACCGCAAATACTGTATTATACAGCCATTGCGGCTGAGGGAGGGTAGGCATGACGAAAGAAGAGCAAATCCGAGAGGAAGCGAGTAAGGCCTGGGCTGAACTCGACAGCCTGATCATTCGGCTGAGGGTCGAAGAGAATTCCGCACACAGTGAACTGGAAGAATTGAATCGGAAGCTGTCCCGGACTCTGCTGGAGTGGGCCAAGGGGAATGCCTCCCGGGATGAAGTCAAGGCTGTCAAGCAGCGTATGGCCGAGGTGCGGGAATTAATAGACGACATGCCGACCATACTGAGAGAACTCGAGAAGGAAAAACGCCAGCGGTGTTTCCGGCCGCTCCAGGATGCCGGTCATCTCTCCAAGGAGCGTGAAAAATACAACGGTCTGAAAGAGAAAATTTTCGAGAGTTATGAACAGAGCCTGGTAGACGATTTGCGGCGATATGCCCGAACCATCGGTGAGGAGGAAGATTGTGAGAAATTCCTCGCGTGCATCGGCATGGAAGCATCGAAAGAGCAATAGTTTGCGGCAAGCCGTCAGCCGGCACTTTAAGAACATCCTTCCTTGAACGTTTCACACCGGCCGGGCGCCGCGTCGATTTTTCCTGGCGCACCAGGCCCGGCGCTTTGCGCAATCTGCATCTCGCAGCCTCCCGTACATCCCATAGCTTCAACATGTTCCGGCGATAGAACGGAAAAACCGGAATTCCTGTCGGGATTCGGGACGATTCGGCGGGAAGGTGTTGCATCCGGGGCAGGGAATGCATACTCGGGTATAATGCAACGGATGAAATGGCGCGGCGCTCTTAACGATGCTCGATGACAAAGGTTTCGGAGTACACATTGGTAAAGGCGATATCGCCTGCCAAGCCCGATATGTCGGTAGGTTCGGCGCCGGTTGCCCTCTCGAACCCTCTTGAGGTATCGGTTTTCGCCAGCATCTTTTCCGGCCCGGCGGCAGCCAGGGTCTGTTGGTGTATCTCGTCTATCCTGGCCAGAATCTGTTCCGCCAGGTCTTCCTTTTTGGACACATCCGAAGCAACATACCTGTCGTAGGCATATTCGATATCCAGCATGCGCTGATCCGACGCCAGCAGGTAGAAGGTTTCCTTCCCGGCTTTGTCGTCCAGTTGGAACCACGCGTCGCCTCTGGGCACGTAGTACCTGGTGTCCTGGCGGTAATCGGCATCGAATTGCTTCAGCGTGTAAGGGAAAAGCAGGGTCACATTGCCCTGGGAACTCCGATGGATGAGGTAGACAAAGCATTTCCTGCGGAGTTCGATCATCATCTTGAGCTTGTCTCCCGACTTCAGGACCAGATTCCTGGTAACGGGTTCGACTTTGGACGCCTGTGAGCTTCCACGGATGGCGCAGAATGCCCATCGGAATTTCGCTTCCTGTTTTTCCTTTTCCTGGGCTGAGACTGCAACGGAAGACCAGCCTAAAACAAAGAGCAGGAGGAGAGGAAGGCAGATACACTTTCGGAAACCCGTTCTTGCAGGCATGGATTCAATTCTCCGTCGAATGAGGGAATAGCAGAAGAGCAATTTTACTCCTTTGAAATGGGAAAGCAAAGGCGTAAACTTTTTGCAGGAATATCTATTGTGTAGAGCTTAACCGCCCTTCCGAACTAGGGAAAAACCTTGTTGACCGCTGTGCTGTTTCGGGATAAAAGGGCGGTTGAGATAATGCGCGTAGAAGGGTGTAAAAGGGGCCGGAAATGATCATCAGCAATGATATCCTTGAGCGAACATGCAAGGATATGATTGAAACCATACTGTTCTGCCTGCGTACCGCAACCAAGGGGACTATATATCGAGTCGGACCCATGCCCAAGCTGCAGGCCGTGCGCATCACATCGGGCATCCGGGATGAAGTGAGCGGGGAAATCAGGTGGGGACTGCCTGAAGTTTCCGACTACAACTATCCCGGCAAGACCTGGGAACAGTACATGGACCGTCCGGGGCACGTGCTTGAGGCGATGGCTTGGTGTGTGGAAAAGGGGAAGAGCTGGACGGCTGACGATCCGAATACGGACGAGCGGAGCGTGCGCAAGCAGCTCACCAATGAAGCCGAAGACTACCACCACATGGAACCCGTCCTGGTCAGGAAGTCGTATCTCTACGGCGACCCTTCGAGGCCTCTCGAATACCCCCGCGACTACCGCGGCAATCCCATCTGGGTTAACTGTGAATACGTTGTCGTGGCGGTAGTGAAGATCCATTTCCAGCCCGGCACGATCAAGCGGGGCGATTATTCGACCAAGATAATCAAGAAGTTGTCCCGCGCCCTGGGCACCGAACTGTTGTCCCTGCATGTCCGCGAAACACTCTACGAAGCCCAGAAAGAACTTTCCCGGCAGCGCCTCCAGAGCTGCAATGTCCTCGCCCATGAGCTGCGGAACACGTTTATCAAGCTGGGATTTATATTTTCCGCCATCAATGCCGAGATCAGTTTTCTGCGCGAGCAGTGGGAACGCCAGATCGCCCAGGCCTTCCCCGAGATGGAAAGCAAGCATTCCATCCTGGGGCGGTTGAACGAACTGATCCAGGCCTATCAGCCTTCGGCGGTGAACGGTCCGTCCAAGGTGAACAACATCTGCAAATTGCTTCTCGCGGAGCAGCAGGAACTGGCGAGTCTATCACTCATGCCGGGGCTCGGTGAAAAGTGGGTGGACAACAAGATTCGCCCCAAATGGCACAGGCTGCTTCTTGAAAGCAATGCCTGGGACGAGAGCAAGGACGAAATACAGGCCCTTCTCGCGCGTCTGCACAAGGTGATGTGGATCGGCGCCGACGAGGAACTTGCCGGAAAGATCAGCCACTTGCCGGAAGACCTGAAGAAAACCTGGCCCAAGCTCGCCTACATCGATTTTACGGTCGACAAGCTGGTCATGCTGGAGCAGATACTGAGCCTTCTGGATCACCCCGATTTGAAAATCCCTCACAAGCATCAAACCAAAAAGGTCCTGACAGCCCTGAAAGCCCTGGTCGAGATGATCCCCGAACTGGAGGAAAGGGCGAACCGGATCATTTTTTCCCTCAAGAACGGCGGCGTCTGCGAGGTTTTTTAGGGCAGACGTCTTTCTCTTCCTGCTATTCTCTTATTTCCTGTCGGACAAGGGCTTTTCCTCGATCTGGTAATGGATGGTCACACGCTCCGGGGATGTCGGCGCTACTTTCAGAGACGGTGGAGAGAGTACGACCTGGCTGGAAACAGTGCCCGACTTGGGAAGATTATCCAGCCTGACAGGCGCGGTGTAGATAGTGCTTACTTTCTCCAGGGTCTTGCTGCCGCCCGTCACCTTGATCGATTCCGGTACGACCGTTACGCTGGCCAGGGTGAGATTTTCGGGCAGGCGCCCAACCCAGTCGACCTGGACCGGCAGTTCCCTGCTTGCCGGTATATCCAGGGTGACGTCGATCACTCCCGGTTGAATCTTGTTGAGAGAGACACCCGGCGGAAGAATGATGTCATCCTGTGTTATCGTAAAGGTATTCCGGCCTTCGGCCGCTTTGCTCAGGTCTATGCGCACGCCCACCTGTCCGGGTTTCAGAGATTTTATCAGGGCGCTCGAACCGAAGAGCTGTATCTTGGCCTCGTCGACGGAGGTGTCGAGTATCTCGTAACTCACAGGCCTGTTCACGTACTCGATGGGAACGTTCAGCGCGATGATGGTGTCCTGGCTCCTGGTAAAGCCGAACCAGATTCCTGTCATGATCAGCAGTGAAAGGCATCCGGCCAGCAGGAGCTTGATCCTTTCGCGTTCGTGCTGGCGCGCCGGGCTGATTTCCGAGACGTTGAGGTGTTTGCGCAGTGCCTGGGAGAGTTCCTCCGGCTGATTTACCTGCTTCAGGCTGTAGTCCTTGGCATAACTGACGCGCCCGCGCTCCTCGGACACGACGACGACGAGCGCGTCGGCCCGTTCCGCCAGCCCCGCGGCCGCACGGTGCCGCGTTCCGTAATAGGAGGGCATATCCTGGCGTTGCGAAAGCGGCAGGAGAACGCCCACCTCGGCGACCTGGTCTCCCTCTATTATGATCGCCCCGTCATGGACCGGGTTCTTGGGCCAGAAAATGCTCATGAGCATTTCCTGCGACACGGTTCCATGCCAGGGAATTCCCCCATGGATTACCTCTCCCAGGTCCTCCTTGCCCGGAAAGACGATCAGGGCGCCGATCCTTTTTCTTGCCATCTGGAAGATGCTCTCCGTGATGACGTCGACGGGAGAGGGTGACTCTCGGCTCGGAAAGCCCCAGAGAAATGTTTTGACATTTCGCACCTGGAGCGCCGAGCGGATTTCATTGCGGAACACGACGATGATGATGATGGCCGCGGCGGCGGTGATGCCGCGGATTGCCCAACTCGTGAGGATTAGCCCGAGGCTTGCTGCTACCTCCTGCAAGATCCACAGGGAGGTGATGCCCACAAGGACACGGAATGCATTTGTCCCCTGGAAAAGGATATAGACCCGCAACAGAATATAGCTGTTGATCAGGATGTCTACGACATCCTGCCAGCGGATCGAAGACAGGAAAGCAAAAAGACGGGTCATGCCGAGGACCTGTTCGTTGGCTAGTCGGTTATGCTGAACCGGAGGGTATCGAAAACGCGTCCGTTCTGATCGATTATTTCGACGCGCCAGGGTCCCTTGTCGGTTTCGCGAAGCTGAATCACGCTATAGGTGGACCATTTCGGCGGATAGAGCCGCAGGCGCGTCTGGGTGCTCAGTTCGTCGCGCCGGAACCACCTGTGGTAGATAACCGTCGGCTGAGGTACGGGATCAAAGGATGTATAACAGCAGACCTGTCCGTTTGACACCGAAAATGCCAGGCCGGGGCGTACGGGCGTGAGGTTTTCCACCCGGTCGCACATCAGGGCCTGTTTCATTCCAAGCTTCAGCAGAGTATCGGGAGAACCGGCCGGCGCCTGCGGGGCCTGGTCCTGGGCGTTCGGCGAAGATGCCGGGAATAACCAGAGGAAACAAATACATATCGCTATGAGCTTCAAAAAACGCTGCATAAAAGACTCTCCGAAATTTTCGCAGGAACAGTGTTTGACTTGCGACAGGAGAATAATGCCGGTGATTTCGATGGGCTAAACAAAGCCGCCAGGGTTTGCTCCTGTATGCTTTGGCAGAATTACGCTTCGCTCCGTCACGTTTCGACCATTCGCAATCGAATTTGTAAAAAATACCATGCCACCCCTGTTCGTCAAGTAATTATCGTCCTTATGCATCATTTATGCCCGTAGGATGCGTCCCGGTTCCGGTACCCTCTCAATTTACTTGCCTCTGCCTCCGGATCGCGTATTCTTCAGTTTTGTTCGATAAGGCATGCATGCGCTTTTATGACTGTTCCCGGAGGGAAAATGTTTACAGGCAGCCGCGGAGTTGTTCCACTGTTTCTCATTCTCCTTCTTGCCGCCCTTGTGGGGCCGGAACGTGCAGGGGCCAGGCACCTGCATATGGAAGGAAAGGTGCGGACGGTCCTGGAT
>JAEZXS010000127.1 GCA_023442755.1 Pseudomonadota bacterium
GTCTGCCCCGGTGGGTTTCAGGCTTTCCGGGTTCAGGATGGAAAATCCTTTTTCGTTATGAATTACGAAAAGGCTTCGGTACTCGGGATGCTTCCAGTTGCCCGCAGCCTCGGCCAAAGCCTTTACATCGGTGGCAAGCAGGCGCTTCCCGGTATCCTTTCTGACAAGGACCGGCATGTCCGTGAAGTCTCGCAAGAAGTCCTTGTCATGCAGGTCGCGGTCGATGATCACCTTTGCCATTCCAAGGCCCATCGCGGCGTCGGTGTCGAGCTTGATGGAAACCCATTCATCCGCCTTCGCCGAAGTCGAGCAGTAATCGGGATCGAACACGACCAGCTTGCCGTTTTTCTTTGCGCGCAGGATGTGCTGAGCGTCGGGTAGGCGCGTTTGAATGAGGTTCGAGCCAAAAACCATGGTATAGCGGGAGTTGGTCCACTCAAGCGATTCGAATTCCTCGGACTGGACACCGAAGGTCATGGGCCAGAACATCGGCAGGTCTCCGTTCTGGTCGTACCCGTGATGTATGCTCCAATTGGCAAGTCCTGCCAGCCGGACAAAAGCCCCTTTGTGAACGTATCCGGTCCCCGGCACCTGGATAGTGACCGCAACTGCTTCGGGGCCGTACTTTACCGTGATCTCATTCAACTTCCCCGCGGTATAGTCCAAGGCCTCGTCCCAGGTCGCCCTGCGGAATTTCCCGCTGCCCCGCTCTCCGGTGCGGATGAGCGGGTATTTCAGACGGTCCTTTCCGTAGATGAGGTTCATCATGGAAAGCCCGCGAAGACATCCTCTCGGGTTATATTCATTTTCCGGATAGTCCGCGCTTTGAATGAGAGTTGTAATGCGCCCGTCCGAAACATGGGCGAGAAACCCGCAGGCGCCCGTACAATTGGGAGAGCAGGTGGAGCGAACGACAGCATTTGCCGTCTCGTCGGGTGAGGCGGCAGCTTCCCCGGCGTAGCGGAAAAACCTCGGTTTCAGGGCGGTCATCGCTCCGGCAGCCAGACCCATCTTCATAAAGTCGCGCCGTTTTAGTTCCACGAAAACCTCCTTCTGAGTATGTCTTGCATATTACAGTTCAGCACCTGCTCGTCTCCGCGTATGAAATCGAAGCAGGGAGGGGCAAACCTGGTTAAAGCCGGTTTCGAGGATGAGGCTGTCACGAAAGGCCCCTGTGTAAATGAGGGAAAGATACGGAGAGATCTTCCAAAAGCAACGATCAAAAGACATCGGGGGGCTATGCGCGTTTGGCGGGATTCCCACTCTCGCAGTCAAGATTCGGCAAATAACAACGACGTCATCCCGGCGAAAGCCCATGCGCGTCAACTTTAGCATTCGTAACCACCGCGAGGTCTGAACTGCTGTGGGAAAGGCTTCCAGCCTCGATCCTTTAGAAACTTTTCAGGCAGACTGAACTCATTTTCCCCAGGCTTTTCTTCGCGTCTTCGCGGCTTCGCGAGGGAAAAGAAAAACTTATGGCTATCTTAATTCAATGTGCTCCGCATGATCGCGGTCCCGCCCAGGCAGGACCGCTCCCACAAGTACTGAAATTATTCCGTATTTCTTAATGGTCGGTACTTCTTCGCGGGTTGTTCCTGTTAAGTTTACGGCAATGGGCGAAGGCCGGGAACCAGGCTTTATTCCCACTTTTGCTTGCATTTCTTCTCGTCGTTTGGATAATGACACGGTCTCGAAAGCCAGGGGCTAGTGTTTTCAAGCACTTCTGGACCCAGACGCCTGCCCCGGACTCGATCCGGGGTTCGTCGGGGTGAGGGATTGGGGGCTTTTTCAACAGTCTGCGCGGCTGCAAGCCGCTCCCACAAATTACGGGAGCTGATCTCGAAATCTTTCCAAATGGTTCTTCTTCGCGGCTTGGTCTTTCGAGTTGACGCGCGTGTGCTCTGCGGGGGAATGCAGATGGAGCCTACCCGGGGAATTCGTCGCCAAGGACGGCCTTGCCGGGCTTGTTTTCGGTCAGCTCATCCTTGTATTCCACCCCGTAGATGAAGAGCATGATCATCGCGAAGCTGAGGATAAGAGGCCCGTACAGAATGCCTTTAAGACCGAAATACTGCACACCGCCGAGGATGGCCAGGAAGATGTAGAAGGGGGACATCTTGGATTTCCCCTGCATGAGGAGGGGACGGACGAGGTTATCTATGATGCCGGACAGCACTATCGACCATATCGCGAGAAATACCGCTGATTTCCACGATCCCAGCAAAACCAGGTAGAACGCAATCGGCACCCAGACCAGGTAGGTTCCCACCAAGGGAATGAGGGACGCCAGCGCAGTCACCGTCCCCCAGAAAAGTCCCGGCAGGCCGAGGATAGCCAGGGCAATCCCGCCGACAAGCCCCTGGCAAAGAGCGGTCAGGAAGGTCCCGAGAAGAACGGATTTGGCCACCGTGCGGATTCCGTTGATGATCCGGTCTTCCTGGTCCACCCGCAGAGGCGAGTAATACCGGGCGTCGCTCACCATCTCCCGGCCGTCCCGCACCAGGTAGAATACAATGAAAATCAGTACGAAGAACTGTGCAACCAGGCTTGCCACGTTGCTCAGAATCGTTGCGACCTTGGCCAGCAGGAACTGTCCGAGGTTCTTGCTCACCGCGATGAGATCGTTGGTAAGCTCCGTCTTGTTCACTTCGAGGAACGGCAGGCGTTCCTGGAGCCAGGCGATGTATTCGTTGATCCTGGGATCGGCCGTCAGTTCCTGGAGATTCCCGGCCCGCAGCCACGCGATGGCGGTATTCACCGTGTCCAGCCCCTGGGCCAGCAGTGTGGAGATGAAGAAGAAGACGGGAATGGCGATGAGAAACGTTATGACAAAGACTATGCCGAGCGCGGCCATGTTCTTCCTGCCCCTGAAAACGCGAACCAGGTAGACCTGGAGAGGGTAGAAGATCGAAGCCAGAACGATGGCCATGATGAGAGTATCGATGAACGGGAACAGGATGAGATAGGCCAGGTAGAAAGAGGCGAAGAGAACTACCAGCAGGAAAGCCCTGTATCCCCTGGGGCGCTTGGCGCTTTGATCGTTTGCCGCCGGGAGATCGTTCACTGCGTCCTTTCGTCCCCTGCGCATCCGGCTATTTCAACCCCGCGGCTTTTTTCCGGTACTGTGCGGATTTGGCATTATCGCCCAAATCACGATAAAGGTCCGCCTCGAGAAGGAATACTTCCCGGAGTTTCGCGGAGTCGTCCTGGTAGAGGAGTTCCGCCTTTTTTGCGAACTCGAGCGCCTTGGGCTTCGCTCCCTTCTGTCTCCAGGCACGCGCCAGGAGCATGTAGGCCGCGGGATTTTCCGGATCGATCTGTACCGCCTTTTCCAGAACCGGTATGGCCATGTCGGGCTTGCCCCTGTCAAGCGGGCTCCTGGCCTGGTTTACCAGCTGCATCGACGCCGTGAGCTGAGGCGATACCGCTTCCTCGTGCTTTTTGGCAGGCGGCTGCGCAGTCGGCGGGGCGGCAGGCTGTCCCGGCGGAGGCGGAGACGGCTGGGACTGCGGGATATCCTGCTTCTTGAATTCCGGGGGTTTGGTCAGAACGGGCCCGGGCTGCTGCGGTGCGAGAGGAACGCCGGACGGCGGGGCTGCCGGCCTTTGAGCCTGCGGAGGAGGTGTCCGGTAGTATTCCTGGGGGATATACACCGGGGTCTTGGGCCCGCAGCCGGCAATCAGCGCGGAGCTGACGAAAATAACCGGTAACAGGATTCGTGCCCGCTGTTTACGCCTTGTCATATATGGAACTCCCCATCCTTTTCGGATGCCGGCAGGATATTCATGGTTCCGGATAGTTCGAACCAGGAGGTTCGTGCTGAAAAAACGGGATTCTCTCGAAGACGGCACGCATTCTATTCTCTGTGCAGAATAGTGCAAGTGTCATTCACAACCATATCCGATAAAAAGTATTCCAGCTTCTGATCGCGGCACCGGATTGTCGCCAGCTGGCCGGAATCCTTGCACACGATCCTCTGGACTACACCGGGAGGAATGCGGAAATGTTGAGGGTGCATCCACGGACGCACCATACTCATGAACCGTGTCCAGATCCTTGCCGCTCCCTGCGCTCCGGTCAACTGCGTCGGACGATTGTCGTCATAGCCGACCCACACAAGGACAAGCAGATCCGTCGTATACCCTGCAAACCATGAATCCCGGTAATCGCTGGTCGTTCCGGTCTTCCCGGCACACTTGAAGTCGATTCCCAGGCGTTTCAACGACCGCGCGGTGCCCCGCTCGAACACTCCTTCCAGGACGTTGGTGATGAGAAAAGCCTTCGCCGCGGTCGTTACCGAAGAAAAGTCGATCGACCGCCGCTCCTGCACTTCCCCGTTCTCGGCCACTATTTCCTTGAGGCTGATAAGAAACGGCTTTTGCCCGTCGTTGCCAAGGACGGCGTACGCCCCGGCCAGTTCCATCGGCGTCACCTCGAAAGACCCGAGCGCCAGGGACGGCACGGGTTCGAGCGGCGATTCTATCCCGAAGCTGCGCAGGGTCGCTATGATATTGTCCAGGCCGGTTTCCATGGCCAGGTTCACGGTAGCGGCGTTCAGCGACTGTTCCAGCGCTTCGCGCACGGTCACCTTCCCGTGGTACCTGTTCTCGAAGTTTCTGGGGGTCCAGCTGACCCCGTTGGTCTCATGGGCTACCGGCTGGTCGGGAATCCAGTCGGGGAGCTTGAAACGGTCGAGAGCGCTCAGGAATACGAACGGTTTCAGAGTCGATCCCGGCTGCCGGTGTGCGTTCAGCGCCCTGTTGAAACTGCTCTTGTTGTATTCCCGGCCTCCCACCAGGGCATATATGGCGCCCGTTTTCGGGTGGAGCGCAATCAGGGCGGCCTGGAGCCTGTTGTCCTTTGTTTCATCGTCCGACGCAGGCTTATCCTGTTCCCCGGGCAGGTCCTTCTCGATATCCGCAAGACCTTCGCGGACCGCCATTTCGGCCGCGATGGCCATTTCCGGGTGAAGTGTGGTGTAGATATTGAGCCCCTCGGAAGCGAGCACCTCCGGGGCATACAGGTCCTGGGCCTGTTTGCGGACGTAATCGATGAAATACGGCGCTACACCGGAGGCAATCGAGGTTTCCGCCAGTTTGAGCGGTTCCTGGTGCGCGGCTTCGTAGTCCTGGGGTGAGATCTTTCTCAGGTCGAGCATTCTTTTGAGAACGACGTTACGCCGCTCCACGGCGGCCTCGGGATGAGTCAGCGGGGAGTAGTTGTTCGGTCCCCGTATCACCCCGGCAAGGGTGGCCGCTTCCGCCAGGGTCAGGTCTTCCACGTTGCGACCGAAATAATACCTGGCCGCCTCTCCCATTCCATGAATGGCGACGCTTCCCCTCTGCCCCATGTAGATCTCGTTCATATACATCTCCAGGATCTCATCTTTCGTATAGAGAGTCTCGATGATGAAAGCCATGGAGAGTTCCAGGACCTTGCGGCGCAGGCTCCGCTCCGATTCCAGGAAGTAATTCTTTACGAGTTGCTGGGTAATGGTCGAACCGCCCTGGACCACCCTGCGCGCCCGGAAATCGGCAAGCATGGCACGGAGTATTCCCATGACGTCGATTCCACTATGCTCGAAAAACCGGTGGTCCTCGATCCCGACTATCGCGTCCACGAGGTTCTGCGGCACCTGCCTGATATTTATCAGCATCCGGCTCTCTCGGGCCGGTCCGAACAGGCGGGCGATTTCCAGTGGCTCCAGTTCCAGCCAGGTGATATCACCTTTCGGGCCGCGCATGCGCGAGATCTTGTTCTGCTGAAATTCGAACTGCACTCTCTGGGAAGGAAGAAAGTGTCCGGGGAACTGAAAATCGCGAAGATGCGCAACCAGGCCGCTTCCGGATACCTTGAACTCTCCGGCCAGCACCGGTTCTCTTACAGACTCTTTGTAGCGGCGCTCTTCGAGAATATGCCTGAGCTGACCGAGCGAGATCGACTGACCCGAGTAAATAGGGATGGTTGCGGAAAAGACCCGGGCCGGAACGCTCCACCTGCGCGATGAAAAGCGGTCCTTGACCTCATCGTAGAGATAATAGCCGAAGCTGGCCGCGAAGAGGCCTGCCAGCAGAATGAATATCAGACAGCTCCAGATGATGAGCGAGCGTCGGGAAAACCTTTCTTTTACGAAAAGCTTCATTTTCTGTATATGCACCGCGTCCGGCAAACCGCCGGTCAACCGGAGGGGACCCGGAAATTTACTTCATGCTGCAACGGGCCGCTTCCGCCAAGAGAGCGAAACAATTCGGCCGGGGACCTACTCTTTTCTGTCCAGCCTCATCACGCACTCGACGTGAGGCGTGTGTGGAAAAAGGTCGAAAGGTTGTACCCCTTTTATCTCATAATTATCGAGAAAAAAAGCGATATCCCTGGCAAGGCTGGCAGGGTTGCACGAGACGGCAATGATCCGCCTCGGAGCGGCTTCAAGAAGCGTATTGATTACGCTGGGATGCATTCCGGCACGAGGGGGATCGGTTATCACCACGTCAGGCCGTCCCGTTTCCGAAGCCTTCTTTACGACGTCCTTCAGATCGCCCGCCAGGAACGAGCAGTTCGTGATGTTGTTCAACCGACAGTTCTCGCGCGCATCCAGAACGGCATCTTCCACCAGTTCGATCCCAATGACTTCTTTTACCTGCGAGGCGACATAGATGCCGATGGTCCCCGTCCCGCAGTAAAGGTCCCAGACGCGCTCCGAACCCTCGAATTCCCCGAAGTCCCTGATCGTATCGTATAACTTTTCCGTCCCGAGCGAATTGGTCTGGAAGAACGAATGCGCGGAAATCCTGAAGCGCAGTCCGCCGAGGATCTCCTCGATGAAGCCGGGCCCGAACAGGGTCCGGCTGGTGTCGCCGACCGCGACCTGGCATTTCTTCTCGTTTATGGAATGGATGAAAGTGGTGATCTGCGGGAATTGGGCCCTGAGCGATTCCGAAAGAGAATATATGCTCGCATCGGCGTCATACCCGGCCGAAGTGATTATGTGAACCAGCAACTGCCCGGTGTGCTTCCCCTCCCGTATCACCAGGAAGCGCCAGAACCCGTCATGGTTCCTGATGCTGTAAGCCGGCAGGTTGCTTCTCTTTGCCCAGTCCCGGACCTCGCGGACCAGGGCCGCCGCCGTGGGAGATTCCAAAAAACAGGTATAGATGTTCAGCACCTTGTCGAACAGTCCCCTGACATGGAGGCCAAGCGCAAACAAATCACTCGGGATTTCGCCCTCCGGTCCCATTTCCTCCGGCAGGAGCCAGCGCCTGTTCGAAAAGGTGAACTCCATCTTGTTGCGGTAGTACTGGCGGTCGGGAGAAGCAATGATGGGCTCGACGGTGGTCTCCCCTATCCCGGCGATATGGCTGAGGCACTCCAGCACGTGCTGCCTCTTCCAGTAGAGCTGCACGTCGTAGGCGATGTCCTGCCAGTGGCATCCGCCGCATACCCCAAAGTGGGGACAGAAAGGCTCCACGTAGTCCGGGGACTGGCCGAGCACCTCCAGCACCCGCCCCTCCGCATAGTTCTTTTTCTTTTTGGTTATCCGGGCTTTTACGGTCTGGCCGGGTACCGCCCTGTCCAGGAAGACGATTAACCCGTCCACCCTGGCGACAGCCTTGCCTCCGAATGCAAGCTTTTCGACCCGAAGCTCGATTTCTTGTCCCTTGGATACTTTTTCCATGCCCTCAACAGTCTATTGGTGTGTGCGTCCGGGAACACACAGGGAATGAGCGAAATTGCCCGGCCTGAAAAAGCGGCCGGCCGATAGCTGACCGGTGATTTTATCCCGAAAGCGATGCCAGATAAAGGCAGAACTGAGATACCCCGGCAGGGAGGATTGGAACATCGCGGCCGCAGGCCGCTCAGATTGTTGAAGAAGCCCCCAATCCGTCACCCCGACGAACCCCGGATCGAGTCCGGGGCAGGCGTCGGGGTCCAGAAGTGCTTGAAAACATTGGATTCCGGCTTCCGCCGGAATGACGTTCACGATGATTTTAGGGTTTGTCATCAATCTGCGCTGCCGCAGGCCGCTCCCACAGAGAAATGACCTCAGGAGTCGAGCACTTTTCGGATCGTTTCGGCCAGTTTGGTCAGGACATAGGGTTTCATGACGACTTCCCGGATCCCGCCTTCCCTGGCCTGGTTTCCCGTCAGCAGTTCGCTGAACCCCGTACAGAGGATAACAGGAAGATCCGGACGGATTTCGAGGAGCTTTCCGGCCAGTTCCATGCCCGTCATGACCGGCATCGTCATGTCGGTTACAACAAGGTCGAAGGCATCCGGCCGGGCGCGAAAGGCATCGAGGGCCTCGGTGCTGCTTTCCATCGCGGTGACGGAGTAGCCGAGAGATTCCAGTATTTCCTTGCCCAGCGCGGCCAGGCTCTTCTCGTCGTCGACAAACAGGACCCGCTCCCTGCCCCGGGCAAGATCACTGCTGCTTTCCGATGCCGTCTCCACCGATTCGGCGACCTTCGGAAGGTACACGCGAAACGTCGTGCCCTTGCCGGGTTTACTCGACACAGTTACGGCCCCGCCGTGATTCCTGACGATGCCACGCACCAGGGCGAGCCCCATCCCGGTGCCTTCACCCTTTTTTTTGGTGGTAAAATAGGGGTCGAATATCCTCTCCATTATCGCCGGGTTCATTCCCACTCCCGTATCGCTGACGGTCAGCGCCAGATACGGCCCTTCCTTCAACTCGGGACAGCGTGTGACCAGCCCGCCATCGACCACGGTCTCGGCCATGCTCACACTGAGCACCCCGCCTTTGGAGCGCATCGCATGGGCGGCATTGGTGCACAAGTTCATCAGCACCTGGTGAATCTGGGTCGGGTCCGCCATCACGACCCCGTCTTCGGGACTGACCGCAACAGTCTGGCGGATCTCGATTGTCGAAGGCAGAGAGGACCTGAGCAACTGGAGGGCCTCCTTGACGGTCGGCGCTATCTGCATCGGCTTGCGCTCCTGCTCGGCCTGCCTGGAGAAGGTGAGGATCTGTTTTACGAGGTCCTTCGCGCGGGCTCCCGCCTTGAGCACCTGGTCCAGATCGCGCCCTATTCCCTCGCCTGCGCCGGCCCTGGAAAGCGCCAGTTCCGTGTAGCCGATGATCGCAGTAAGGATGTTATTGAAATCATGAGCGATCCCCCCGGCAAGCGTACCGATCGCCTCCATCTTGTGGGCCTGCCTGAGGTCCCTTTCCAGTCGGACTTCGTGCGTTATGTCCCTGTATATGTTAACATAATTTATAATATTGCCCGCTATGTCGCGGACAGGGGATGCGGTGACCTCCGCGTCGAAGCTCGAACCGTCCTTGCGCCTGGCGACGAGACGCCCGGACCACACTTCCCCGCGCACCAGCGTTTCATAGATCCCATCGGCAGCCCCCCGGCCGTCTCCCTCTCCGCCTTGCAGCAGGTCGGTATTCCTCCCGATGATTTCATTCTTTGCGTATCCGCTTATCCGCTCGAAGGCCGGGTTTGCATACGTGATCGTCCAATCCGTATCGACCATGAAGATCGCCTCTGCCGCCTGTTCTATGGCCGTTACCAGGCGAATGCGTTCCTTTTCGGCCTGCTTGGTGTGGGTAAGATCGCGGATAGACTCGATGGCGCCCGTGATTTTACCTTCACTGTCATACAACGGCGCGGCAGTCGCCCAGAGATGGCGCACCCGGCCGCCCATCGGTACGTCCGCTTCGGCGATCAGGACATTCCCGTCTTTCCTGACCACGGCCGCGTAGAGGGCCTCGGCGTCTCCGGCCGGGGCCAATAGCAGATCGATCAGCAGGCACCTGCGTTTGCCGTAAAACGGCAGGGCGTATTCCTGGTCCCCCCTGCCCAGCATCGCTTCCGAGTGCACGCCGGTCATCTCTTCGATCGCCCGGTTCCATGCTATGACCTTGCCGCCCGAATCGACCGCAAAGGTAGCATCGGGAAGGAAATCGAACATCTCGGACATCCGCTTTTCCGATTCCCGAAGAGCCGTTTCGGCCCGTTTCCGGTCAGTGATGTCCTCGCCTATACTGGTACCACCGATCACCCTGCCGTCTATGTCTCGCAGAAGCGTGTTGCACCAGGCTATCAACCTCCGCTCGCCCCCCCTGGTGCAAATCTCGGATTCGTTGTGTGCAGGCACTTTCCCCATGGGAATCCTGGAAACGAAAAGAGCCTTGCGCTTCAGGCCCTCTTCGGGCGGGACGCAGCAGTCGAACCAGTTCTGCCCGATTACCTCTTCTCTTCGGCGGTCCATGAGTTCGAGCAGGAAGTCGTTGCAGAAGATAACGTTTCCGTCGTTATCCAGAATCACGGCAGCGAGATTCACTTTTTCGAGCATCTCGCGGAACCGCCGTTCCGATTCGTACAATGCCCCTTCGGCCTCCTGTCGTTCCGCAATCATACGATTGGCGGACACCGCCAGCTTGTGGAATTCTTCGAAATTCACCTTGTCTGCATTTATCAGCACGGATTCCCGTGCGGCCCTGTCGAAAAAGGAGGTAAAAGCCTAAAAGCTCGCATTGAACCTCCTGGTGACATATGCCAGGGCATGCGCCAGGATAGCGGTGACAAAGAGGAAAAGCGCACCGGTAAACCCGATGCTCTTCATTATGGCCCGGGAGAGTTCGACCTTCTTCCCGGCCACCTCGGCGTCGATCTCGTCGAGGTAGAAACCGGTGCAGAGCGTCCAGTTCCAGTCGGAAACGCTCATGCAATAGGAAATCTTCCGGGCGGGGCGCCCCGTGGAGGGCCTTGGCGAGGCGATGTACTCGGCGAATCCCCCCTCCGGGTCCTTCGATACCCGGATGCATTCCTGCACGACCTTGACGCCGTTTGGGTCGACATGGTCCCACATGCGACGGCCCAATTGACTCTGGTCGTGGAAAGTCAGCCGCACGCCATCGGATGAAAACGCGGCGATGTAGGCGTCCTTGCCCGTCGACAGGCCGTTGAGCCAGTCCAGGACCTGTTGTTGCGTACTTTCTTCGGCCGTGTCGGTCGATTTGCCGTGAGAGCGCGTGAATTCTATGAATTTGAGGACTGCGTGGACTTCGTTGCGTATCGAAAGCTTGTTCGCTTCGATGTATTGGTCCTGTACCCTTTGAACCTCCTCCCGGTATTCCCGATACTGGGACCAGATCAAAAAGCCGGTAAAACTACAGGAGAAAAACAGGGTGATGGAGAAAATGAAGAAAAAGAACAGCCTTGAAATCTTGATTTTACTCTTCATCCGAACAAACCCTATTTGTGCATTTTCCCGTCCGAATCCCTCACGCCTGCCCGATCCTCATCCGGCGCGCCAGTCGGCGCACCCGGGTCCGTGCATTTCCTGCCACGCGAAAAAGCTCGATGTGAACTGGGTTTTTCCGAAGATAACTCCTTCCAGGTGAACTATCGGCCTTTTGAAGAGAAAGAGTGAATCAAGATAACGGATGCGTCTACTTTGTCAATTGTTCTTCTTGGCATTTCATTCTCCTATCCATGGGAACCCGTGTAAGCAGGCGGCTCTGCACATGCGAGAGTATGTCCGGTCTAAAAACGGGACAGGCTCACTTTCCTCCCTCCCCGGCCTTGACCCGGTGTCGGAGTATGCGATATTCTCCCGAGATTATCAGAACAGAACGGAAGGAGCCGGGCGTGATTGCCATTCTCGATTACAAAGCGGGTAACCTGACCAGCGTGGAGCGAGCGTTGAACCATCTTGGCTATGCATGCCGGGTCACCAATTCTCACAAAGAGATCCGCAAGGCCGATAAGGTTGTTTTTCCCGGAGTGGGAGCGGCCGGAAAATCCATGGAAAGTCTGAAGGAGTTGGGACTCGACACTCTGCTGCACGATCTGTTCGCTTCGGGTATTCCCATATTGGGCATTTGCGTCGGCTTGCAGGTGCTCTTCGATTCGAGCCAGGAAAACAACGCGAAGTGCCTTGGAATCCTTCCGGGTGAAGTGCGCCGGTTTCCGGAGAAAATGCAGGCTCAAAACGGCAACCTGCTAAAAATACCGCACATGGGATGGAATGCCGTGCGGTTTGCATATGACCATCCGGTTTTTCGCGACATCCCCGCGGGAAGCGAGTTTTATTTCGTTCACAGCTATTACCCGGAGCCTGCGGACAGGGCGATGTCCATCGGCACGGCCGAATACGGGATTCCGTTTACCGCGGCGGTGGCGTTCCGGAACCTTGCGGCGGTCCAGTTCCATCCCGAAAAGAGCGGCAAACCCGGACTTCAACTTCTCAGGAATTTCTGCAACTGGGATGGCACAATCTGACGGAGCCTGTCTATGCTCAGCAAGCGAATCATACCCTGCCTCGACGTCCGGGACGGCCGGACCACGAAGGGCATCAAGTTCAAAGACAACATCGACATAGGCGATCCCGTCGAAATGGGACGATTCTATTATGAAGAGGGCGCCGACGAAATAGTCTTCTACGATATCACCGCATCGAGCGACCGGCGGCCTATCATGCTGGACGTGGTGCGGCGCGTTGCCGAGACCATTTTCATCCCGTTTTCGGTGGGAGGCGGGATCCGCAGCCTCGAAGACATGCGCGAGGTGCTGCTCGCCGGGGCGGAAAAGGTGAGCGTGAATTCCGCCGCGGTAAAGAACCCCGATATTATCCGGCAGGGCGCTGAGGCTTTCGGAAGCCAGTGCGTGGTGCTCGGTATGGATGTGAAGAAGGTGGGCGTTTCCGAAAAGATTCCGTCGGGCTATGAGATGGTCATAAACGGCGGGCGCACCCGCATGGGCATCGATGCGCTCTGGTGGGCGCAGGAAGCGGAAAGGCTCGGGGCGGGCGAAATCTGCCTCAACTCGATCGACGCCGACGGCATGCAAACCGGCTACGAACTTGAACTCACCCGGCTCATTTCCACGAACGTGCGAATTCCGGTAATCGCCTCAGGAGGCGCGGGAAAACCCGAACACCTCCTGGACGTTTTGAACCAGGGCTGCGCCGATGCCGCACTCATCGCTTCGATGGTGCACTATGGAACATATACGATACGGCAGATAAAGGAATTCCTGGCCGGTAACGACGTGAAGGTGCGCCCGAGCTGGTAGGGTTCCCCATAAAAGCTGGATTCCGGTTTTCACCGGAATGACGATTTTAGCTATATGTCATTAAAATCGATCGAGAATCTCTACAGGTTGGTGTCCTTTTTCCGGAGGGTATCCATAAGTTCTTCGACTTCCTCCGCACCTTGCTTGTAGTAGTTCTCCTCATCGGGTTGAAGCTCTCTGAGAAGCCGCAGGAACTCGCCCGCGTGCACCAGTTCCTCCTCCGAGATATCCCTCAGGACCACGCGAGCCAGTTCGTTGTCCGTTGACTCGGCAAGCTGCATGTAAAGCTGAACGGCTTCGTACTCGGCTGCGATCATGAAGCGAATCGCACGCACGAGTTCCGCGTGGGTAAGCTTTCTGTCATGAGCCAGTCCTGAAAAGGCGGTTCCAAACTCCGGCATCTTTTTCCCTCCTATACTCAAATGGATTGAGTTCCCCCGGCATTTCACAGCCCGCGGCGCCTGCGCGCCTTTCCAGATATAATTTCGGAGTTGCCCAAAATCAAGGCGGGTTCATCTCGTCGAAATGAACCCGCCCTGATTGGTTACGATAATTTACACCAGCCGGATAATCAGGCGCCTGGCGCCTTGCCGGCCCGGTACCCGCTTTTCACCTTTTCGATCGTCGATTCGACGAGGCCCCGGATATGGTCGAGCCTTTCTGAAGTCTCGGCCTCGTAGCGCACAACGAGCACGGGCTGCGTATTGGACGCGCGGACAAGCCCCCAGCCGTCCGGGAAAACGATCCTGGCGCCGTCCACGTCGATGATCTTCAGATTCTTCGCCTCGAATTCCCGCTTCGCTTTTTCGACAACCTCGAACTTTATGTCATCGGGACAGTCCACCCGGATTTCCGGGGTGGTAAAAGTATGAGGGATTCCTTCGAGAAGATCGGGGATTTTCTTCTCCGTCCCGGAAAGTATTTCCAGCAGGCGGCAGGAAGCGTAGATCCCGTCGTCGAACCCGAAATAGCGGTCTTTGAAGAACATGTGTCCGCTCATCTCGCCTGCGAGGGCGGCATCGACTTCTTTCATTTTGGCCTTGATGAGAGAGTGGCCCGTTTTCCACATGATCGCCGTTCCGCCCCGCTGCTCTATATCCTCGTAAAGGGTCTTCGAGCATTTCACCTCGGAGATGAACACGGTCCCGGGGCGTCTGGAGAGGATTTCCCGGGCGAAGATAACCACGAGTTTATCGCCGAAGACCACTTCTCCCAGGTGGTCGAGCACGCCCAGGCGGTCGCAGTCGCCGTCATAGGCTATCCCGACATCGAGCTTCTCGCGCAGGACCAGTTCGCGGAGATCCTCGAGATTTTCCATGACGGTCGGATCGGGCTCGTGGTTGGGAAACGTCCCGTCCATATCGCAATATATGGGATGGACTTCACAGCCGAGTTTTTCCAGAATCTCGAGCGCTACCGGCCCCCCGGTTGCATTCCCGGCGTCCACACCTACCCGCAGCCTGCGTTTCAAGCTGATGTTGCCGGTTACGAAGGCCACATAAGGAGTGAAAATGTCGTAGGAATCGAGGACCCCTTTGCCGGTTGCGAAACGGCCGGACTCCATGATGAGCCTGAGTTTCTGTATTTCCTTGCCGGCAATGGTATCGAAGCCGTTGCATATCTTGAACCCGTTGTACTCGGGAGGGTTATGGCTGGCGGTGATCATCATTCCGCCCTCCCGGTCCAGGTGCCGGATGGCAAAATAGAGAAGCGGGGTCGGACAGACGCCTATGTCGACAACGTCCAGGCCGGTTTCCAGCATGCCGCCGATAAGCAGGTCGCGGTAGCGGTCCGACGTCAGCCGGCAGTCCCGCCCTACGACAACCCGCTTCTTGCCCTGCTCCGTCATGTAGGTTCCGAATGCCTTCCCCAGCTCCGAAACGTCAGGTTCGGTAATTTCTTCACCCGCTATGCCGCGAATATCGTACTCTCTAAATACCTTCGGAAGCATCAGTGGACTCCACAAAAGCCGACGAGGGCCTCAGACCGGAATGGGATTCCGTCTTTACAGGTTATGGTTTTGGGTAATTCGCACATGGGAAAAAGATGAGCGAGGACCTGGACTGAATATCCCGTGAAAATCCTCGCTCGAATCGGAATGCGCGCTGGGAGTAAGTGTCGCTTCGGAAAAGAAAAATATCAGTGATGCGAAGCACCGCCTCCCGATTTCAGGCGCATTATGGTCAGGATGAGTGCGGAAACCAGCCCGACTCCGATAACGGAAAGGGCGGTATACAAGGCAGTAAAGAAGACGACATGGCTCGGATCATACCAAGGTATATCCCAGGGCAGCATACTGGCGACACTGCGTTTGAGCCCTTCACACAGAAAACCGCTGATTCCCCACATGTAAAACCTCCACAGCTTGGACGCATATAAAAATGTACAAAGGCGCTAACGCTCCAACTTTTAGCAGACAATCGGGTGGTGGTCAATACAAAATCCCGGCCACAACATACCGGAATGTGACAGGAATCGAAAAAAACCGCATCAATGTGAATATACTCACTATCCGAAACATTCCGGTTGGCACTCCATAACAACCGGCAATTCTGTTATATGGCACTTGAACGAGGATATGGGAGGAAAACTGCATGAACGACGAATCTTTCATCGCGCGACTTGCCCAACCCCGGCCGGACCCCGGCGGAGGGGGCGCCGCGGCGTATGCGGCCTGCGTGGCCCTTGCACTGCTGGAAAAGATCCTGCGCCTGGAAGCCGGGCGCCCCCGGGGCGATTCCGAAAAAATCCGCTCCTGGGAAGGCATGCTTGCAAGATGCCGGCTGCTCTTCGAAGAGTTCCGCCTGTTCAGAGACGAAGACAGCAGGTCGTACATGAAACTGTCCGAAGCAAAAGGTGCGCGGGGCAGCGCAGTGTGGGACGCAGCGCTCGATTATGCGACGGAATGTCCCGTAAGGATCGCGGAAGAGGCATGCAGGGCGTTGGACCTGGCCGTGGAAGCAGGGAAGAAATGCAGCATCCGCCTTCTTTCGGACGTCCTCGCATCCTGCGAAATGCTTGCAGGCGCGGGCCGGGCCGCATGCAGGATCGCCGTGGCCAACGTAAGCCTGATGTCGAACCGGGACTCGACGGAAAAGTTCACCCAGCGGATAGACGAGATTCTCGCCTGTCTCGCCGGCAGGCTCCAGGCAGCCGGAGATATTCCAGAATCGCGGAGGTGAACAGTCGCATCTTTTCATGCGGATCCGATTTTTCCCGCCAGGGGCGAGCATGGCCGTCAACTTAAAGGACAGCGTTTGTGGGAGCGGCTTGCAGCCGCGATTGGATAATCGGAACACATTTAAGCAGCAGGACAATGGCTTTGATCTTTTCGCTCGCCGCGAAGTGAAAACATCGAGGCTGCAAGCCTCTCCCACAAAGTTTTTTGCATTTGAGGTGGTCCGCCAGGTGTCGATGCCAAGTTGACGGCTATTCGCTTCGGCGGGGCTGAAAGCCTCGCCATATATCGACGGCGGCGCTTTTCTTCGGCACAATGCAACCGGCTGCTGGAAACGGAGATACAATATTACACGCAAGGCCAAGATACTTCTCCTCGGAGCAGCCCTGCTCGCACTTTTCCTGGGAGCGCTCGACGCCATGGTAGTCGGAGCGGCAATGCCCACCATCGTTGCCGATCTCGGAGGACTGCCCTTCTATAGCTGGGTCTTCTCGGCCTATATGCTCACCCGGGCCGTTTCGCTCCCGATCTTCGGCAAGCTCTGCGACCTGTTCGGAAGCAAAAAACTCTACATCGCCGCGATTCTGATCTTTATCGTAAGCTCTACCCTCGCCGGCCTGGCGCGTTCCATGGAACAGCTCATCCTGTGGCGATCCATCCAGGGAATCGGGGCCGGGGGAACCTTCGCGCTTTGCTACATTGCCCTTTCCGATCTCTACCCGCCGGAGACGCGCGGCAAGATGATGGGGATGATCAGTGTCGTCTGGGGCATTTCGAGCATCCTCGGGCCTCCGGTAGGCGGCTTTATCGTAGCATGGTCGTCCTGGCACTGGATATTCTTCATTAACCTTCCCCTGGGCTGCCTGGCACTGCTCGGCATCGTTTTATACCTGAGCGAAACGAGGCAGACGGGAAAGCGGGTATCGATAGATTACGCGGGCGCCCTGACGTTATCCATTTCGGTCATCGCCCTTCTTTGCGTATTTTTGCTGGGAGGGCGGACACTTCCCTGGATATCCC
>JAEZXS010000080.1 GCA_023442755.1 Pseudomonadota bacterium
ACTCCGAGGAAGTCCGCAGGGGAGTCTTCCCGGACGATTCTCAACACACCTACGGAATGAAAGAGGAAGAAATCGCGGAGTTGATGAAAATACTCAAGGAGGAAGATGCCGCAAGGCATACCGCGAAGAAATAAGCGTGTGCCGGCGTAATCCTCACCCGTTAAAAAGTTTTGCCCGGCAGCCGACCTGGAGCTTTCCTGCCACCAAGGGACGGCTGCCGGTGCTTTGTCAACACTGAACTATGCCTTCACGATCTTTTCCACGCCCTCTTGAACCCCCTTTGTCGCATTTCTGGTGTCGATGACCAGCGGAGCATGCGCCACGATCCATGGGTAGTCATAGGCGGAATGATCCGTGAGGATCATGACTGCATCCACGTCGTGCAGGGTCTCTTCCGTAAGCGGAGTTGATTCCATTTGGAACTGGTGCTTGCGTCCAGGCTTCAGTCTCGGAATATGGGGATCGTTGTAGCAGACCTGCGCCCCCCTCTCGAGAAGCAATTCCATTATGGCATACGAGGGCGACTCGCGATCGTCGTCTATATCTTTCTTATACGCGGCGCCCAGCACCAGGATCTTCGCACCGTTCAGGCATTTGCGTTCCCGGTTCAGTGCTTCCGCCGTTCGTTCCAGGACGTAGTAGGGCATCGCAACATTGACCTCACCGGCCAACTGAATGAACCTGGTGGTGAAATCGTATTCCTGAGCCTTCCACGACAGGTAGAACGGATCGATTGGAATGCAGTGCCCGCCCAGACCCGGTCCGGGGAAGAAGGGGGTGAAACCGAAGGGCTTCGTCGATGCGGCTTCGATGACCTCCCATATGTCGATCCCCATCCGCTGGGCCAGTACCTTGAGTTCATTGACGAGGGCAATATTGACGCTGCGATAAATGTTTTCGAGCAGCTTCGTCAACTCGGCGACCCGTGTCGAAGAAACGGGAACCACGGAAGACAGGGCCTGCTGGTAAAGCGCCGCGGCGCGCTCCCGGCACGCCGGCGTGACGCCGCCTAAGACCTTGGGTATGTTGCCCGTGTGATATGATTTGTTCCCCGGGTCTTCACGCTCCGGGGAGAACGCCAGGTAAAAGTCCTCGCCCACTTTCAGCCCCGGCCTCTCCAGCCTCGGCAGCATCATCTCTTCCGTAGTCCCGGGATAAGTGGTGCTCTCGAGCACTACCAGCTGCCCGGCTCGAAGGTATTTCGCTATCTTTTCCGTGGTGTCCAGCACGAAACGCAGGTCCGGCTCCCGCTTTTCCGTCAGGGGCGTCGGAACGCAGATTATGATACAGTCCGCTTCGGTAAGCCGCTCGAAGTCTATGGTCAGGTCAATCCGCCCTTCGGCCTTAAAGTCGTTGATCGGCTCGATCGGAATATGTTTGATGTAGCCCCGGCCGTGCAGCAGCGAATCGATCTTTCGGGCATCGATATCGACCCCGAGCAGAGGAAAACCCGCCTTGCCGAATCGAATCAACAGCGGAAGCCCCACATAACCCAGCCCGATTATACCTACCTTTGCCTCTCTTTTCTGTATCCTGCCAAGCAAATCATCCATTGCATTTCACTCTCTATAGTCTTTTTGAAAAAGCCGTTTGATTTTCGAGACAAACGACGCGGACTTTTCCGGCCTGCATCTATCGTTTCCGATCCGCTCACGGTATTCCGCAATGGAATACAATATTGCCACCGCAAAAATGACAATCACTGCAGCGCAACACATGACGGTCAATATAATGGACAATAGCCGCACTTAAATTCCCCCGCTCCAGCCGCCAATTATATTATCTTTTTGCTTCCATTTAAACTGCAGCGGAGGTTTTGTACAGGCGGCTTCCGGATGCGGCTACAACACTGTTTGTTCCTTTCCTGTTTTATCGGTCCGGGGGAGAAATGACGACCGAGTTTTCCTGCCGGGCTTCGGGCGATTTGGAAACGGTTACATGCTCGTGGTGCTGACCGGCCCTCCCGATCTCTGCGGACTGCCGCAGCTTCGCAGCAAAATGAACATCTCTGGTTATGAGGATCGCGAACAGGACGAGAAGAGCGACCACAGCCAGGTAAAGCAGGACAAGGAGGGCGCGCCCCCGCCGCGCCGACTCGACCTCTCCGGCCGTTCCCCATTCCCCCCAGAAAGGAATCAGGGCTTTGCGGTTGTAGACTTGGCGGAGACCATCTTCGCTGAGAATTCTGTAGGCAAGATGGATGTCCCTGAAGCGCCCTGCCGCGGCATTCCCATCCGGGTGCCGGTCGGGATGCCAGGCCATGCTCAACTTTCTGTAAGAACGCTTGATCTCACGCCTTGAAGCGTTTCGAGTCACTCCGAGCATTTCATAGCAGTTTTCCGGATGCTCTACGAGGTGCAGAGCATGAACGATCACTCCGATTCGCGCAATGAAGTATTCCCCGGAGATGCCGTACGAACTGCACAACTCCAGGACGCCCGAATCCAGCCTGCCTTTCCGTACTTCCACGTAGATGGTCTTTGATGCCTCGATAAGGCGCTGGTCGTACGCAACACTGAAAATCAGCCCATGCGGGTCCGTCTCTCGTGCGACACAATGCACCAGTCGCCTGACCGTCCTCCAGGAATCCGCGTCACCCCGGCTCGGCAGTCCGTCTTCAGGAACCATCATGAAGCTCGACGCTGTCCAGCCAGTAATCGCCGGATATTCGGTTATCCAGCATGAGACTCTCCGTCCTGGTCACCTGCACCGTCACGGCTTCGCAGGATGCAGGCGCCTGAAATTCCAGTTTCTCGATACTCCAGGGATTCGTTCCGGTAAGCGGCCGGCTCTGAACCGGCGGCATATCGCAGCGATACCCGCTCACCTTCAGAAAGACCCCCTGGTCCGTGGTTATACTTCTGCTCTGGCGAGCGAAGGTCAGCGAATAGCTCCTTCCGGGCTCGACCGGCACCACCTGGAATACGTGGCTGTAGGACACGTTCTCCGTTCCCAGAAAACGAAAATGCATCGAACGCTGCCCCCCGTTGCACTCGAGCGACGTCGGCCGGACATCCACCTGGGGATGCTCGCAAACGCGCCAGCCTAAGCCACCGTTGGAGGGCGGCATCTCGAATTCGCCGTCATAGATCCCTATCCTGTCCACCCCGGTCACAGCCTTCCACATCTCCCTGGCCTGCCTGATGTGACCGTTGTTCAGGGTAAAGTCGCATACCTCGCTGAGGAGATTTTTGTCCGTTATCCCCCTTCCCTTCAGCTCATTCCATAAGCCAAGGACCTCTTCATCCTCCCGCATTTCCATTAGGGGACGCATGAGGGCCGGCAGGTTCTCAGCGCTCACATGGGCAAAAAGCCCATTCCAGTCGCCCCAGAAATCGAGGCCCAGGTCGACGGCCTCTCCGACCCTGGCGGGCGACCGCGCGAGGACGAAGTTGAACGCATTGGCAAAGTTGGTCCCATCCTTGAGGTCGTATGCAAGAAGCAGTTCTTTCCATTTCCAGTAGCTGGTGCCTGCCACGATAGGGGCCAGTATCGAATAAACCCGCCGCGCTTCTTCCGGGCTGCCGAGTTGCATTTGCGTTTTGATCAGTTCCAGCCAGGGACCTATCAGAAACGGCTCGCTGATCATGGCATTCCGGTAGTCTTCCATCGCGCCGGCAAGGTCGGACTTCACATAGTGATGATAGTTTCCCCACCAGTAGCGGACCTCCGGAAAGCAGCGCGCGGATTTGTGGGTCTTGGCAAAAACCCAGTCTCCCGCAGCAATGCGGTTTGAAACTGCGGCATACCACAGGAGACCGGCGGCCATTCCGAGCAGGAGAAGACTCGCGCACCCCTTTGCCAGGATTCTTCGCATTTCCACCCTGTCCTTCAAAGACGTCGAAACAGTAGAACATCAAACCCCGCCCGCATTCGACGCGAGCTGTTCGGTGCCTTCCTTCGCTTTGTACGAATAGTCATAGTACTTGTAGTAATCCCCATAAGGGTATCCGACGCTGAACTTGTTTACGACTGCTCCCAAAAGGCACCCCTGCACGTTCTGGATCCTTTTGCGCAGTACGCGCAGCACCTCCCGGTGCGTCTCCCCAAGGGTGCTTACAAGGATGATTCCGTCAACCTGGTTTCCGAGTACAAGCACATCCGCAAATCCGGCCGCCGGCGGACCGTCTATGAGTATCCGGTCATAGTTTTCGGCAAGCATAGCCAGCAGTTGTTTCATGTTTCCCGATGCAAGAAGTTCCGCCGGGTTGGGCGGGACAGGCCCGGCGGATATGAAATCGAGGTTTTCTATATCCGTCTGGCGAATGACTTCCTCCATGGCGCATATTCCGCTCAGATACTGGCTCAGTCCTTTGATCTTTCTGCTGCCGTTCGAGGCAAAAACCCGGTGGAGTCTCGGCTTTCGCAGGTCGCAGTCAAGGATAATGACCCTTTCCTCCGAGGCGGCAAACGCCTGCGCGATGTTGCAGGTGATAGTGCTCTTCCCCTCTGAAGCGCATGTGCTCGTGAACAGTAGTTTCCGGGTCGGCGCCCCCAGCGGGTTCGACAGTTCGATGGACACCTTGGTGGTGCGAATCGCTTCGGAAAAGCTCGCCAGAGGCTTCTGCGTCACAAGGTAGTCGAGTTGTTTCACCTCATCTCTGGGAGCCACGGGCAGCACGCCCAGGACCGCTATCCGGAACCTGTCCGAAATCTCATTGAGCTGCTTGACCGTGTTGTCCAGGTACTCCAGAACGAAAGCCAGGCCAATACCGCCCATCAGTCCGACCACCACCGCCAGGAGCAGGTTCAGCCGAATGTTCGGCTTGAAAGGCGACAGGGGCAGCTTCGCCTGATCCACCACCTGTATGTTTGTCATGTCGGTGCCGACGGTTGCATCGATCTCCTTGAAACGTTCCAGAAGGCTTTGATGGATCTGCTTGTTCGTCTCGACCTCCCGTTCGAGGATCCTGTACCGGGCGGCCCTGTCGTTCAGGTCCATTGCAAGGCCTTCCTTTTCCTCCATGTCCTTTTGCAGGTGCTGTTCCTCCTTGAGGCTCGTGAGGTACTCTTTCTTGATCGCCGTCGCTATGCGCGCCTCTTCTCCCGCGATCTCCTTCGCCACCTGCTGCCGCCGCGCATTGAGGTTGCGCTGCTTCGGATAGTCGTCTTTGAAGGTGGTGTCGCTTTCCCTGTACTCGCCCTGAAGATCGATATACGTCTTACGCAGGTCCTGGATCAGTTTGCTTTCGACAATCTGGGGCAGCGAAGCAATGTCGCCTTCCTCCACCTGCCGCCAGGCTGCTTCCTTCTCGATCCGCTTGGTCCGTGCTTCAGCCAGAACCTTGTTGGTCTGTTCGAGCTGCTTGTAGACCGTGTTCATACTCGGGTCCAGGGAAACAACGCCTACTTTCCTGGCGAAATCGTTGAGATTGCTCTCGGATTTTTCCAGTTGCGCCCGGGCCAGTTGAATCTGCTTCTCCAACTGCTGCTTTGCCGTGCTGGCGGACTCGATTTTGCTGTCCATTCTCCAGCTTATGAATTCCTGGATCAGTGTGTTGACCACGTTCCGTGTGAGGGTGGGATTCGTGGAACTGAAGGCGATCTTTACTATCGTAGTATCCCGCTGGGGCTGTACTTCGAGCTTTTTCGCAAACACGGCTTCGGCTTCCCGGGATGCAATCATGTCTCGGCGCGCAGGATCGTTGGCCTCCTCGCCGCCGCTCTGCAGCCATCCCTTTAGCGTCTTTGCGAGACGATGAAGCAGCCCGGGACCGTTCTTTTGCGCCTCATCCTTGCCTTTCGAATCTCCCAGCAACAGGCTTTCAAGGTGCAGTTTCTGAATCACTCGATTGGCCAGGGAAGCGCTTTTTAGCAACTCCACCTGCGTTTGCATGAACTCCCTGGTTTGAAGCTGACTGGCTACGACATCTTCGAACTTTGTCACCTTTGGGGCCTGAATGTTGAACTCCACCCTTCCTTCTGCCCGGTACACAGGCTTTATCGTGAGATTAACGATCAACGTGGTGATAAAAACTCCCACCAAAAACGTCAGGATGATCCACCTGCGCCGATATGCAACTTCGAAACAGTCACGCAGATCGACGGAGAATTCGGATTCCTGCATGGAGCCGGAAACTTGAGGCGGAAGCACCTGGGTCCCCGAACCCGGAATCGGGAGCTGCCCGCTGGAGCCATTACCCGCCAAATCTTGCAGCGCTTTAGCCTTCATACGTTTTTCCTCGTCTTTGTTCGAGAGTTGCGCCGTTTGCATCCCGCGCCTTCGTAGGGCCCGCCCTCTCCTATTCCGGGGCGCCCATGCGGGGATTTATTTTAGAATCCAGGTACTTTTCCGCATTTTTGAGTATTTCTGCTGAGGTTTACCGGGAACAAGCTTGCTGTGCGGACTCCTGCCGCCTTCATGCAATGGAGTCGACCAAAGCAATTATCGTGCAAACCCCGATTCCTGACGGTAAGAGAGTGTTATGAAGCCCCCGCCCGACTGTTCCAGGGATATTTGCAACGATCCAGCAGAAGCTGCGTTCAGATGTGCATAGACTCAAAGTGTATGCGTATGACTACACATACGCAGGGGAATGGATACACAATCATTTTTTCAAGCGATTCTAATTACTGCAAATACGCTTTCCATGAACGGCGGCAACCCTGTTCTTTCCTTGCTGCAGCAACGGTTCGGAATAGGAGGGAGCAATTCCTGGCATATCGATTGCACCTGCGGCTTCCTAAGAGGGAAAAACGAGAGAAGAGGCTATGCAATTCATACTTACTGTTTTTATATATAATTAATACAGAGTGACTTTCTTGACAGACCGAGCTTTCAACTACAAATGCATTGATTTTTAATATTTGAGCATACTTATCATTAGCTGCACTACCATAGCCTCACCACTGCAAGTACCCTCTTCAGGAGCTACTCATTAAACAAATACGCACTCTTCATTTGCATTGTGCTGTTTCATGGCGTAATATGCCTCTAAACTTCTAATTACTATGTTATTTGCCATTTTACGTGCATTAGCTCAGTTTTTGCCGCAGTTCGTCCGTTTAGAGAACAGGAGTTTCCATCTTCGTCTTTGCAGCCTCCCGGCACAACTGTGCCGGGGGAAAAGTGGGTGAGCCCGCGCCTTCGTGCCTGACGAAAGACGCACCACGCTCAACCGCTGACCATTAATCCCCGCTGGGGCAGGAAAAGGAGGTGGCCATATAAGGAGAAGTCAGAAAAAGCGGATGCAAGCATGATCAAATTGTATTCACCTTCTTCGGAACTGCGCCAGCATTCTTCGGCGCTGGAGGTAAGGAAAGAAAGGGATTTTGATGAAGATCATACTTCGTTCATTCACGATCGGCCTATTCCTGTTCTCTTTTCTCTCCTGTGCGGCTTGGGCTGCAGGGAATGATTGGAACAGTGGAGCCCGTGAAGGAAGGCTGGTAACGGAATCGGCTCAATGGGGCTCGCGCGGAAACCCTCACGGCAGGGATTACGACAGGGCCGCGTACCACAGGAAACCCTTTAAGAATCAGAAGCATCACCGTTACTATCATCATCGTCACCATCACCACCATCATCACAAGGATGTATCCTGTTTCTAACAGCCCCTCCTCCGGCGGGGCTGTGATCAGGATAAGCGCGGCAGCAGACAGGCATGCAATCGCCCACATCCTGTAAACTTGGTGCACAACCGCTAAGCCGGTGTGGTCTTAATAACCCCGCCGGCTTAGCAAGATCACCTTTAAGAACACCGGTTTCATTTTGAATTCAACGCATTCGAGCGGATTTTTGTTGACCATCTAACGAATACAGCGCCTGAAAGGCGCATTCTTCAATACAAGATGCCGGATGCTTTAATGCATCAAGGCAAAATTATCTGTTAATTCCAGCGGTTCGTATTCAAGAAAAAGAATATGTAATCGAGTTGGCGGGAGCTTGCCCTGAATCCGGGCGTCCCGACGGAAACCTGCGAACACCGAGGTAGCTGGTCATGAAACAAGTTCTCATTCGGGGGGGCGGAGTCGTCGTCCATGAAGTTCCGGCCCCACTGGTCCGCGCGAAGACGATCCTGGTAGGCGTGGAATACTCCTGCATCAGCGTCGGAACGGAGATGTCCGGGGTCAGAATGTCCGGCCTTCCGCTCTACAGGCGTGCGATGAAACAGCCGGAAAACGTCGCCAAGGTTCTCAACATGATGAGGGACCAGGGCATTCGGCGCACGTTGGACCGCGTCTCGGGCAAGCTGAACGCCGGAAGTCCGACGGGGTACTCCGCCGCCGGAATAGTCCTGGCGATCGGACCTGGCATTGACGGGTTCGCACCCGGGGACAGGGTCGCCTGCGCGGGGGCCGGCATAGCCAATCACGCCGAAGTGATAGACGTACCGATGCAACTTGCCGCAAAAATCCCTGCGGAGCTTTCCTCCAGCTTCGCATCCACCGTAACCCTCGGCGCGATTGCCATGCAGGGTGTACGGCGGGCTGCGCCCACCCTGGGGGAGACGGTCCTCGTCGTCGGCCTGGGCATATTGGGACAGCTGACCGCACAACTCCTCCGCGCATCGGGATGCCGCGTCATCGGAGTCGATCTCGACCCGGAGCGAATCAGGCTTGCGCAGGAAAACGGCATGGCATTCTCCGTCGATCCCTCATCGGAAGATTATGTAGACCGCGTCCACAAGCTAACCGACGGAATCGGGGCGGATGCGGCGATCGTCACCGCGGCCACGCCGAGCAGCACCGTCATTAACGAAGCGATGCAGGCATGCCGTAAGAAGGCACGCATCGTCCTGGTGGGCGATGTCGGACTCAACCTGTCCCGGGCCAATATGTATTCCAAGGAACTCGACCTGCTCATCTCCTGTTCCTACGGGCCCGGCCGCTACGACCCCGAATACGAGGAAGAAGGCAGGGATTACCCCATCGGCTACGTCAGGTGGACCGAAAACCGCAATATGCGTGAGTATTTGAAGCTGCTGGCCGAAAAGAAGATCGACCTGTCCAATCTCTGCAACACCTCTTTCGACATCGACCATGCTTCCGAAGCTTACGAAGCGCTCGGCCGCGAAGGCGACAAGCCGCTTCTTGTTCTTCTCAGCTATCCCCGGCGCGAGGATGCCCTGATACGGAAGGTGACCGTCAACAGGACCGATCCGAAGCCGGGGAAAATAGGAGTCGCCCTGGCGGGAGCGGGCAGCTTCGCCCAGGGAGTGCACCTTCCCAACATGGTCAAACTGCGTCGTCACTACGACATCAGGGGGATTCTGAACCGTACGGGAGCCAATGCAAGGGCCGTTGCGACCCAGTACGGGGCCGCCTACGCAACGACCGACTACGCGGAAATCCTCACCGATCCGAAAGTCGACCTGGTAATGATTGCCACCCGGCACGACACACACGCCCGGATGACGCTCCAGGCGCTTGCCGCCGGCAAGAACGTCTTCGTCGAAAAACCTCTTTGCCTGACAACCAAGGAACTTGAATCGATCAAGTCCTTCTACGAGAGGCGAAAAGACGGCCCCATGCTAATGGTTGGATTCAACCGCCGTTTCTCGCCGGCCCTGAGAAGAGCAGCCGAAGTGCTCGCGGGCCGCACGACGCCCCTGATGGTCAATTACCGCATGAATGCGGGCTACATTCCTCTCGATCACTGGGTACACAAGCCTGAGGGCGGCGGCCGCAACATCGGAGAAGCCTGCCACATATACGATCTTTTCAATTTCCTCACCGGCTCGAAAACCGCATCCGTCAGCGCAGCCGCAATCACCCCGGGCTCCGGACAGTGGGCCCCGAACGACAACTTCGTTGCCACGGTCACCTATGTCGACGGCTCGGTCTGTACCCTGACCTACACCGCGCTCGGGTGCAAATCGCACCCGAAGGAGCGCATGGAGATCTATGCGGACGGAAAGGTCATATCCCTCGATGACTACAGGTCGTTGAAGATAGACGGCGGAAGGCACAAGGGCTGGAGTTCGCACGGTATGGAGAAAGGACAGTTCGAGGAACTGCAGGCCCTGGCGGCATGTTTGACGGAGGACGGCGAGTGGCCGATACCTTTCGCCCAGCAGATTCAGGCAACCGAAATTGCCCTGAGAGTCGAGGAACTCATAAAAGAGGATGGACGGACGTGTGTGGAATAGTTGGTGCTTTGACCTTCACGAATAACGGCGTTTTCGACATTACCGAACCCTACATCTGCTCCATGAGGGACTCCATGGC
>JAEZXS010000176.1 GCA_023442755.1 Pseudomonadota bacterium
CACTGCCGGTTGACCGGAAGAGGAGATTTGTCATGAAACGGTGGCCCGGAATCGTTGTCCTCGTCTTTTTACTGCTCGTTTGCGCCTGGAGCGTTTCCGCGCAGGAGAAACTGGCGAAAAAGCAGGTGCTGACAGTCGCCTACGATGCAGGCGACGCGCAGACCTTCGATCCCCACCGGGCGGCCGCCACCCTCGACAGAAGTACGGTCGACATGATCTTTAACGGCCTTGTCCGCTATCCACTGGGAAACCAGGTGGGTATCGAACCCGACCTGGCCGAATCCTGGAAAGTCTCCCCTGATGGAAAGACCTGGACTTTCGAATTGCGCAGGGGGGTGTTCTTTCATCCCTTCCCGGGCAGTCCGGACGGCTATGAAATGACTTCCGACGATGTGGTCTATTCTCTGAAAAGGGCCGCAAGCTCCGAAACGTCCTCTTATGCCGGGGAGTATCGCGGCATGGGTGTCAGGGCGGTTGCCCCTTACACGGTCGAGATAACAATTGAGAAACCCATCTCTGAAACCCTGTTCCTCGCCAAGGTTGCAAACTACGCAGGGGGATTCATCGTCTCCAGGAAAGCCATAGAAGCCCAGGGAAACGACTGGTTCAAAACGCACCCCGTGGGGACCGGTCCCTTCATGCTCCAGAATTACGAGCCGCAGCAAAAAGCCGTACTGGGGCGGAATCCCAAGTACTTCCGCGGTAAGCCCATCCTCGAACAGGTCGTCGTGCGCTACATGCCCAACGTGAGCGCACGGGAACTCGGACTTCGCACCGATGAGCTGCAGATTATAGAAGGCCTGAAGGAAGACAAGTGGGTGGAGAAGATTTCCTCGTTTCCCGACGTCACGATAGAGGCTTTCAGCCCGTGCGAAGTGCAAATGCTTTTCTTCAACCTGGCGCAGAAGCCCTTCGACGATATCCGCGTGCGCAAGGCTTTCAGCTATGCGGTATCGCGCGAAGAGGTCGCCGCATTTATGGGGCCCGGCCTGGCGGTTCCCATCTACTCCGCGGCCATCGCGCCGCCCGCGCCCGGGGCGCTGACCAGGGAAGAAGCGGACGCGGCCGGCGTGGTGTATGAGAACAATATCGAGAAAGCGAAACAGTTGCTGGCCGAAGCCGGGTATGCCGGCGGCGTTCAGTTCGAAGCACTCATAAGCGAGATGGACTCGAGCTACCGGAAACCGATGGTCGCCCTTCAGGCCCAGGTGAAGAAAGCGGGATTCGACATGCAGCTGAAAGTCGTGGATCACGCTTCCTACCACACGCTCATCCGCAAGGACGCCAGCCCGGTCGTCTATTACGCATGCTGGAGACCCAATGTGGATGTGTTCCTCACCAGGTTCTACCATTCCGACATGGCCATTTTGACGGGCAAGAGCCCGGATACCAATTTTTCGCACTACGGAACGCTCGACTGCAACAAGGACGGCAAGCCGCATACGATAGACGCCCTGATCGACCAGGCCCGGTGGGAACTCAACTCCGAGAAGCAAAACCAACTCTGGAAACAGGCGCAGATAGAAGTCCTGAGAGATGCGGCCGTTTTGCCCATGATCCGCCTGAAATACGTGTTCCCGATGAAAAGATATGTCGATCTCGGATGCCCGCTGGAATACAGCTGGCAGACCTATACCCCGCAGATAAACGAAAAAACGAGGCTCCTGGCTCATTGAGCCAAACTGGTTGATTCAAGTCTCCGGCTTGAACCTCGATGATCTTAACCAGCGATACGGGGAGCCTCCGGCTTCCATCCACCACGAAAGGATTCCCTCGCGGGATGCGAATGCTTACAGGGGGCAGACCATCATGTTCAACTATACGGTACGCCGGATTCTGCAAAGCATTCCCATACTCTTCGTGGTATTGACGCTGGTTTTTTTCGTCGTGCGTGTGCTTCCGGGAGATCCGGCCGTGTCGGTACTCGGAGATTATGCAAGCCGGGACGCGGTCGAAGCGCTGCGTCGAAATATGGGTCTCGACGCCCCTCTCTGGCTTCAGTATTTCCGCTTTCTTGGCGACATATGCCGCGGAAACCTGGGAACTTCCGCCATAACCGGCTACCCTGTCGCAGCCCAGGTATTGAAAGTATTGCCGCACACGATCGAACTGACCTGCTCCGGGATATTACTCGGGTATTGCCTCGGTATTCCGCTCGGCATCCTGGCTGCAGTCAGGCGAAATACCTTCATCGATTACCTGAACCGGGTATTCTCGCTGCTCGGTCTATCTATCCCGGCATTTTACCTCGGCATTCTGCTCATCCTGCTCTTCTCCGTCCGGCTGCCTCTTTTCCCGGTCGTCGGGGCGGGCGACTTTTCCAATCCCGTCGATAACCTGCACCATCTCGCCCTTCCCGGCCTTGCCCTGGGACTTCTCATGACCGCCTACATAACCCGCATGACCAGGTCTTCGATCCTCCAAACCATCCGTGAGGACTACGTGCGCACCGCCCATGCCAAGGGCCTGGCGGAACATGTCGTCCTG
Organism: Pseudomonadota bacterium; assembly: GCA_023442755.1. GTDB lineage: Bacteria > Desulfobacterota > Syntrophobacteria > Syntrophobacterales > Syntrophobacteraceae > SbD1. Next base: position 2,488 of record JAEZXS010000176.1, read on the forward strand.
TTCAAGCACGTGCTCCGGAATGCCCTGATTCCCATCGTGGCGCTCGGCGGCCTCTATGCGGTCGTCCTCATCGGGTCCTCCGTCATGGTCGAAATCGTCTTTTCACGCCCGGGACTGGGCAAGCTCATGGTTGGGGCTATCAAGCAGAGGGATTACGTCACTTTCCAGTCCGTAATGGCGATCTACGCCCTCATCGTTGTCCTGATAAATCTCGCCACCGATCTGATCTACGGGTTCATCGACCCGCGCATCAAGTACCGGTGATCCATGCTTTAGAGGTGAACTTTGTTCGACGCGCCTGAAATACTGGAAAAAACCGTCGGCCGGAAGATGTGGACCGCGTTTCTGCGGAACCGAACGGCACTGGCCGGAGGAATCATCGCCCTGGCCATCGTTCTCGTATCTATCTGTGCGCCTTTGATCGCGCCGTACGACCCGCTGCAGCAGGATTCCTACTATCGACTGAGCCCGGGTAGCGCGAAGCACATACTGGGAACCGACGATTTCGGGCGCGACGTGTTCTCCCGGATTATCTGGGGGAGCCGAATATCTCTCATCATCGGCATCTGGTCCGTTGCCTTCGGAATGATCGCCGGGACTATTCTGGGAATGATCGCCGGTTACATGGGCGGGAAGGTGGAGACAGTGATAATGCGCTCCACCGAGGTACTCATGTGCTTTCCGGACCTCATATTGGCGATAGCCGTAACTGCCGTGCTGGGTGCCGGTCTCGGCAACCTGATTTTCACTCTCGCATTGGTCATGATGCCCCGGTTCGCGCGCCTCGCCCACGGGGCTCTGCTCTCGATCCGGGAATGCGAATACGTCCTTGCGGCGCAGGCCGTCGGCGCCAGGGTCCCCCGGATATTGAGGAAGCATATTTTCCCGAATATATCCGGCGAACTGCTGGTTGCGGGAACGTTGTGGGTCGGAGAGGCCATACGCCTCGAAGCCAATCTTGCCTTTATCGGGCTCGGCGTGCAGCCGCCTGCCCCCACGTGGGGCAACATGACGAGGGAAGGGGTGGACGTGTTGATAAACGCACCCTGGATATCGGTCTACGCCGGATTGAGCATTCTCATTACCGTTCTCTCCTTCAATATGCTGGGCGACGGCGTTCGCGACATGATCGATCCAAGACTCCGCGGAGAGTAGGAAGGCGCGTTAATCCTTGAATGAGGCACTCCTGGAAATAAAGAACCTGAAAACCTGGTTCCAAACGGATGACGGCGTTGCCCGGGCGGTCGACGGCATGGACCTCGTCGTGCACAGGGGAAAAACCCTGGGCGTCATAGGAGAGTCGGGTTCGGGGAAAAGCGTTACCGCTCTGTCCGTGCTGAGGCTCGTTCCTTCGCCGCCCGGCCGGATCAGGGCCGGCGGAATCGTCTTCGAGGGTGAAAATCTCCTGGAAAAATCGCCCGGGCGGATGCGCCAAATCCGCGGTAATGAAATCTCCATGATATTCCAGGAGCCCATGACATCGCTCAACCCGGTTTATTCCATCGGCAACCAGATCATGGAATCGATCGTCCTGCACC
>JAEZXS010000083.1 GCA_023442755.1 Pseudomonadota bacterium
CAAAGGGTGGTATTGGTCAGGATTCCCAGGATTTTGCTTGCGACGCTTCCGAGAGAGGGGGCTGCGAAGGCCCCAAGCCCGGTTCGTCCGAATGCGACGGCGTCGTAGCCGTTTCTGGCCTCGACGAGGGCATCTCGCGCGATCCCGGCCCGCCGCCTCTGAATCTGGATTTTAATTAAGGGATCCTCCGCTCCCGCTGTGATCAAGGTTTGCCGGGCCTTTTGCATAAACTCGGCTATCAGGGTTTCTCTCTTTTTTTCCCAGTCTATTAAGCAAGTAACGTACTGCGGTCCCATCGGGTCTTTTTCCCAGTCCCAGAAAGAATTGGGAACGGGATCGAGAACATTGAAGAGCACGATTTCCGTCTGCCACAGAACGAAAGCTTTGCTGATGTAGGAGATCATTTCGAAGGACTGGTCGGAACCGTCGACCAGGAGCAGGATACGTCTTTTTGCCATTGGACACCCTTGAGATTTGGAAACGTCGTTCGTAGTCGGTAAAGAGGGTTGGCCCAGCCCCATAATCATCCGCGGTTTCAGTGCGGCCGTTGTCAAGCTCTCGACCTGGGCAGAAACAGTTCGTCTTTATCCAGAACTTCATGCATCAGATAGAGTTCTTCGGGCGTCGGCGGAGGCGTAACGCCTCTCACTCGGCTGATGTCGAGGTCGAAGAGGCACATCTTGGCTATCTCCTCCGGTGTCTGCCCGGGATGAAACGTATCGAGGTATATTCTTCCACTGTTCTCATCGAAGCGGAAAACCCCGGCGGTACTGATGACGGCGGAAGGACCGCCCCGAAAGGATTCGCCGTAAAGCTCGCGTCGATGGACAAATTCGCCGGAAGGCCACTTTTTCACTCTCCAGCCGGGGCTGGTTATGTAGCTAACTTCTTTGACGAATCGCCTGGGTTCGTGGAGCATGATGTAGACGGTGCGCTTGGAAAAGGAATTAATGTCCGGGTTTGCGCCGCTCCCTGTCAGGCGGAGTTCGGGGTCGAGATAATCCCCGATTACGGTGGTGTTGACGTTGCCGTATTCGTCTATTTCCGCTCCGGTGAGAAAACCCAGGTCCACATACCCTCGCTGGGCAACGAAAAACGCTTCGCAAAGACCGGAGGAACGGGAGGCTCCCGACTGGCATCTCGGGTCGGCGACGGATATTGGCAGCCTCGTGGGATGGCTGTCGAATGTTCCCGCTTCGAAGATGAGGCGCAGATTCGGCGCATGGGTTTTTCGGGCGAGCATAATGGCCAGTATGGGCATGCCTGTCCCGGCAAACACAATCTCGTTGTCACGGATCTCGCGACTTGCGGACACCGTCATGAGGTCGGCCAGGGTGAATCCCTTTTCTTTGGCCTGCTTCCTGGATTCCATGTATTCACCCCTTCCTAGAGGCTGCTGAAGCCGAGGGCCCTGTTGGCTCTCAAGTTGACCATGCGGCCGGATCCGAGTTTTTCGAGATAGCGTTTGTGGTCCATCCCGTGAATCCACTCGCGTGCAAATTCGTCGAAACCTTCCTGGGTCCTTGTCTGCATATAGAAATTTCTGATGAAATCGCCATCGGCATCATAGAAGCCGGAAATGCCCGTGGGATGGGCTGCGTAAGGGCACTCTACTACATAGTCCACCACAAAGCCCGGTATGGTGTTCAAACGCGGTTCGCGGCGCAGGTAATCTTCCGGAACGATCTCCTCGGCGAGCACGATGGTCGTATCGGCCGCCCGTGCAATTTCGGGATCGGCAAAGAATTGCCCCTCAACCCTGATCGTTCCCTCCTGGCCCGCCTGCTGGACGGACAGGATCGCTACATCGGGCCTTGCGGCGGGGACCAGGACCTGTTTGCCACCTTTGAAGAAGGGATCGTCGGTAAGAATATATTTTTGCAGGGGGATCTTGGGATGTTTTCCATCCCGAAGCCCGGCGCGGCCGAGCATATCGTATTCGGGGTTATGAATGTCGGTGCCGAAGGCGGTCTGGGACGGCATAAAGGGGATCCCGGCCGAGCCGGCCAGGAAACGGAATCCCATCTCGGCATGACTGTAATCTTCGTAAATGATTTCCTTGTTCTTTATTTTCCGGGAGAGGTTGGCGCCGTATCTTCCATATATCTCGTGGCCTATCCAGGATGATTCCCATATAGCGACGCAGCCCGCTCCGATGAGAAACTCCGAATGGGGGCCGCTGTTGAGTTCGAGAAGGTGAAGATCACGTTTTTTCTGTCGTATGAGTTCGTACACGAGAGCGCAGGGGCGACGCCAGATGGTAAAGCCGGAGAAGGTGATGATAGACCCGTCCTGCACGATTTCAGCGGCTTCCTGCAAGGTGATCTGCTTAGAGTGGTTCATATGTACAACCTCCTGCCCGAATTTGAAAAAGAGCTTGAAACAAGGAGCGCTGCGGAGTGGCCCGGAGTTACCCATCTAAAGTACTAGAATATTGACAAAACTCAAAATCTTTTTATTAGGCGGCACTCTCGGCGGGAAAATTGCGATATATAACCGAAATGCTAAAAGAATCGGTGCCTTATAATAACTATGCAGCACATTGTGGACAAAAGCACGAAGAGAATTAAATTTGCAATTCGAGGATCTGACCGGGGCGCCGTATCTTTGAAAGCAGGAAGAGCTGTTATTGTGCAGATGAAAGGGCCGGGAGCAGGTCAGTTGGATAATTTTATCCTTGACACTAACGCACATTACGAAGAATAATTGCGTTCGGGGAATCACAAAATTAGAAAATACTGCAGCTGTCGCGCAGCATGATTTTCTCCTGATTCCAGAATCGCGCTCACTTCTTTTTGTTCGCGTGCTCTCGATATTCCAGCTCCACCGCATCCTATCCTTCATTTTCTTCCGCAGCGCTGGTCAGTTAGCCTTTTTTACTGACGCATTTGATACGGTCATTCTTCCTGGTGAAGTCTTTCCCCTGAACAGTGGAATACCTTCGTCCCCACCACCAGGGACGCTGTTCATTGTCCCCTGACGAAAAAATCGGGCAAGTTGAAAAGACCGGCGGTCGTATCCGGCGGGCTTTGATAGAGGCATCGAGTTCTGCCGGGCCGCCTGGAGTCGCAGCGATCGTTGAGGCTAACGGTTGTTTTGCCGTTTTGTGCGGCGCCGGCATGCAGATCATATCCTGAGCGGGTTTCCGGCCCTGGCAAGGAGGTGAGAACGACACACGAGAATTCTTGGAGCATCATCTTCAATTCTCTTCATAATCAGGAGGTACAAAATGGCTGTAGACAAGTTGATGTCACTCAAGGAAGCGGTTTCGAAGTTCGTTAAGGACGGCGACACTGTGTATTACGGTGGGTTCCAGATCATGGTTCCTATGGCGCTCACACACGAAATTATCCGGCAGAAGAAAAGAAATCTCACTACGATTGAGTCTTCCACTGATGTCGGCGGTCTGGACATCCTGGTCGGGGCGGGATGCGTCAAAGAGATTCATTCGGCCTGGATCATGAACTGGTATGTAAAGGCGCCGTATGCCATCCGTCGGGCTTTTCAGTCAAAGGAATTGAAGAGGTATGACGTTTCGAACTTTGCCGCCTCCAGTGCACTGATCGGCGGTTTCCTTGGTGTGCCTTTTGTACCGGTGAGGGGCAATATCGGAACCGATATGCTCAAGCTCAACCCGACCGATCTGCAGGTCATGAAAGACCCGTTTACGGGTGAAGAGATTACGGTTGTTCGGTCCTGGCAGGCCGATGTCGCCATCATTCATGCACAGGTTGCGGACCGGCTCGGAAACGTGATGAGCTGGGGCACCAGGGGCGTCACGGACGAATTCGGGGCCATGGCGGCAAAAAGAGGCGTCATAGTCACGGCGGAGGAAATAGTCGAGCCGGAAATGGTCCGTGCCGACCCCGACAGAACCGTTGTGCCCTATTTCAAAACCCTTGCGGTTGTCCACTGCCCCTGGGGAGCCCATCCCTCGGCATGCCGCGGCTACTATGGACTCGATATCCGGTTCAGCCAGTACCAGGGCAAATATGAACGAAACGCTGAGCTTCTCCCCAAATTTCTGGACGAGTGGGTCTACGGGTGTGAGGACCACGCTGCATACATAAAGAAATATGTCCAGAAGTTCGGCCAGGAAGGTCTTGACCGGCTCAAGCCGACACTTGGGTTCAAGCCGAAATTCGCGGTCGATTATGGTTATCACGATCCGGCTGTCTGGAAGGGCGTGCCGCAGTATACCGACGAATACATCAAGGCCTAGGACTGGTCACCAGAGATTGCAAAGGAGAAGAAATATGCATGCCACCAATTATAAACTGACTGAACTCATGGTCGTGCGCTGCGCCAAAGAAATTCTGGACGGAGAGGTTGTCTTTGCGGGGGTCGGCCTGCCCCTGGTAGTTGTGAGCTTTGCCATGGCCACCCAGGCGCCGAATATGATTCTGTTCACTGAAGGCGGCTCTATCCGTGCGACTGCGCCTCCGGGTCTTGCCATCACGGTTGACGATCCTGCTCTTTTTTGCAATGGCGATGCCACGTTCGGAATGCTTTCGACCATGGCGGCCCTGCAGAGAGGCGAAGTGGACGTGGCTTTCATCGGTGGAGCCCAGATCGACAAGTACGGCAACATCAATTCTACCGGCGTGGGGGACTGGAGCAAACCGGAGTCCTTCACCTATTTTGCCGGAAGCGGCGGTGCGAACGACATGGCCACCTCCGGGAAGCGCGTGCTTGCGATCATGCCCCAGGACCCCAAAAAATTCGTCGAGAAGGTCGACTATGTAACCACACCCGGATACCTCGACGGCCCTGGCGCCCGTCAGCGTTGCGGGATGATCGGGGGTGGACCCTCCGTTGTGGTGAGCACGATGGGCGTGTACAAGTTCGATGAGAAAACCTGCGAAATGTATCTGTCCGAATACTATCCCGGCCAGTCGGTCGAGAAGGTAAAGGCAAACTGCTCGTTCGACCTGAAGGTGGCCCCGGATGTAAAGGAAACCGAGCCTCCTACGGAAGAGGAAATCACGGTCCTTCGAAATATCGATCCTACCGGGTTCTATCTGGGATAGGCGCTGCGGGTTGTTGCCCGCTTTACAGACTTAGAACGCTGTTGCAGAATGGCGGGGCTCAAAACCCCGCCTTTTTTGTTGGCCTGTTTCGAGCATTTTTTGCTCATGTGGAGAGGCGGGAATACCGAATCACAATAGTGAGGTGGAAGCTCAGCGGCGGTGCAGCCGCGCTGAGGCAAACAGAATGGGTACAGCAGGATGATTAACAGCATGGAAAATGATGAACAGTATCGCTCTTTGAGAGAATTCTCCCGGGTGGAAGCATTTCTACCCGTTCAGATAACCCGTGTCGGCGTGGCGGATCGAGCCACGCTGAGGTCGCATTCTTCGTTCGAATCGGCGCTTACCGGGCACCAGGAAATGCCCGAGCCTGACGACAAGGTGATATCGGAATGCCTGCGCATTCTCAATTCGAAACTGGACTCAATCATCCAGATGCTCGCCTCGCAGAAGAAGGAATATGAACGTCTTCCGCTGCGTCAGATAAATATCAGCGCCGGAGGGTTGCGCACCTGGGTTGAAAACGGCCTTGCCCTCAACGACCTGGTGGAAGTCAGGATGATGCTGCCGACCGCCCCCTTTATGGTCTTCTATATCTATGGAACGGTCGTGAAAATCGAGCAGTCTGCGAACAAGTGCAGGGTTTCGGTTGAGTTTACCGAGATCGACGATGACATTCGGGAACAGATTGTGAAGTATGTTTTCGAAAGGCAGCGGGAAATCCTGCGCAAGAAACGGAGGCAGTAGACCGGCACATGTTCGTTCTCATAGGCGCAGTCATAGTTTTAGGGTCCGTCATCGGCGGATACTTGATGGAACAGGGCAGCCTCGGCCTGCTCTTCCAGCCGGCGGAGGTTGTAATCATTTTCGGCGCTGCACTGGGCGGCTTTATCATTTCCTCCCCCCTCAAGGTGATCAAGGCCGTAAAGGGAGGGATCCTGCAGATGTTCAACAGCAGGGCTTACGGCCGGACCGATTACGTCGAAGCGCTTGTTCTTCTCAATGAAATCTTCTTCAAGATCAGAAAAGAAGGCCTCGTGTCTATAGAATCCGACCTGGACGAGCCGGCGAAGAGTCCGATTTTCAAAAAGTATCCGAAGTTTTTGAAGAACCACCATGCGCTGGCGTTTCTGGCGGATACCCTTCGAACATTGACCATAACCGACATCGAGGCGCACGAACTCGCGTCGCTGCTCGACTATGAAATAGAGGCCCATTACGAGGAGGCCACGATCCCCGCAAAAAGCGTTGCAAACATTGCAGACGGTTTGCCCGGTCTTGGAATCGTCGCGGCGGTGCTCGGCGTTGTGGTTACGATGAAAAAGATCAACGAGCCGCCTGAAGTTCTAGGCCACAGTATCGGTGCTGCCCTGGTCGGCACCTTCCTGGGCGTGCTCATGTGCTACGGCTTTGTCGGACCTATGGCGCGCAACCTGGAATTGATTGCAAACGAAGATAAGGAATTCCTGACCGTTCTTAAGGCCGCTCTGCTCGCCTTCGTCAATACGCCGTCCCCGCAGGTTGCCATCGAGTTTGCCCGGCGCGTCATTCCCGGCGATCTGCGACCCACGTTCCTCGAGTTGGAAGAAGTGATCAAAAAGGCCAAAAAGTAATGGAAGAAAAACAGCCGAAAAAAATAATCATAAAAAATGTAAAACACGTTCATGCCGGGCATCACGGGGGAAGCTGGAAAGTTGCCTATGCCGACTTCGTCACCGCGCTCATGGCCTTCTTCCTCCTAATGTGGCTGCTCAACATGACCTCCCAGGAGAAAAGGGCGGTTCTTGCCATGTATTTCCGGCATTTCAGCCTTTTCGAGAAAAGCGGCCAGTCTTTCATGCAAAACGGCGGCCTCAGGCCTGCCGGGGAATATCATGGCGGGGACGAAGTCGTTGAAACGGGTGAGAACTCGAGCGGCGTAACGAATGATGAAATGGCCAGCAAGCTGATGACGGGCATAGATCAAAATGTCCAGGCCGGGAAGGATCAGGTCTATATTGCCGTTACCGATGAGGGGGTCCGCATTCAGATCGTGGACTCGGCGCAAAACCCCATCTTTGCTCCCGGAAGTGCTCAACCTACCGATACGGCCAAAAAACTGATCAGGGCAGTGGCGGGAATCCTGAAGAACTTTCCCAACGATATTGCCGTGGAAGGGCACACGGATTCTTCACCGGTTAAAAGCGAGCAGACTTCGAACTGGGAGCTGTCCGTAGCCCGGGCCTCTGCCGCAAGGCGCGAACTGGAAAACGGGGGGATAGATTCGGCCCGAATAGCAAGGGTGGTAGGCTTTGCCGACAGGGTCCCTTTTTTAAAGGAATATCCATCTGATTCGAGAAATCGACGGATTAGTATCCTGTTCATGAAGGGGAAAAAGTTAAAACCGGCCGAAAAACTCGACTGGCTGATTAAATCCCCGGAAAAGAAATAACCCTGCCGGCACAGCTCGATGCGAATAGATCAGGCCGTGCCTGACATTTCATGGAAGAGCGCCGCAACGGTGCGGATTCCCTTGTAGAAGTCTTCGAGCGAGAACCGTTCGTTGGGTGAATGCGCCCCGTCGTCCGAAGTCCCCCAGCCGAGCAGGAGTATATTTTCCTGCCCCAGGTGCTTCTTGAAAAGATTCACGACGGGAATCGATCCCCCCTCCCTGATGAATACGGGCTTTTTGCCAAATCCTCTCTCTATTGCCCTTTCAGCCGCCTGCATGGCCGAACTGTTCCTGGGAACCAGCACGGGGCTGGCGCCGTGAAGGTCGGCTATCTCGATCGAGTAGCCGCGCGGGACGTTGGCATTCACGAAGTCTCTGAAGATCCGCTCTATTTCAGCCGGGTCCTGGTTCGGTACGAGACGCATGCTCACCTTTGCCCCGGCCTTTGCCGGAATGATGGTTTTGGCGCCTTCGCCCGAAAAGCCTCCCCAGATGCCGTTGATGTCGAGAGTCGGCCTGGCCGTGCGGCGTTCTATAGGTGAGTATCCCGGCTCTCCCATCAATTGGGATACGCCGAGGTACTCCTTGAAGGCGGCCTCATCGAACGGCAGGGATGCCATTTCCTTTCTTTCCCGGGCCTCGAGCGGGAGCACCCGGTCGTAAAAACCGGGAAGAGCCACCGTGTCGTCGGCATTTTTCAACCTGGCCAGAATATTTATCAGGGTCTGCACCGGATTTTCGACAACTCCGCCGAATACGCCCGAATGCAGGTCGAAGCGCGGTCCGCGAATATCCACCTGAAAGTAGCACAGACCTCTCAAGCCGTAGGTGATGGCGGGGATGCCGCGCGCAAACTGTGATGTGTCGGAGATCGCAACCGCATCGGCGGCCAGCAGTTCTTTGTGATCCGTCAGAAATTTCTCCAGATTGAGACTTCCTATTTCCTCCTCGCCTTCAACGAGAAATTTCAAATTGATCGGGAGTCTTTCGCCCGAGGCCAGATAAGCTTCGATGGCCTTCAGGTACGTGAAGAACTGTCCTTTGTCGTCTGTTGCTCCACGAGCGTATATGTACCCATCTCGGATATCGGGAGAAAACGGGGGTGTCAGCCATTCGTCCAGGGGATCGGGAGGCTGGACGTCGTAGTGCCCGTAAATGAGCAGGACCGGAGCGCCGGGTACGTGAGGGGACTGTGCGAAAATAATGGGGTGGCGTGCGGTCTGATATAGCCGGCCCTCGACGCCGAACTTACCCATTTGCTCCAGGATCCACCGGGCGGCCTTACGAATGTCGTCCTGATTGGCGCTGAGAGTACTGACGCTGGGAATTTTCAGAAACTCGGCAAGTTCCAGGGAAAACCTTTCGCGATTCTCATCAATGAATGCATATATGCGATCAGAAAACATCGATTCCTCCGGAGGTAATTTTCCAAAATTTGTTCCTCGCCTCCTTGCAGGCGAGAAGGGCGAGTCTAACATGATCTGTGGTAAAATATTCTTTCAGAAAAGCCGGGTTCAAAGCAGCCGGTCCTAAACTAGATTCAAATTTATGTTTTTTCAACAGTTTGGAGAAACTTCCTTTGAAAATGGGATAAAATCCGCGGAGGATATCGTCTTGTGCGCCGGATGATTGTTAGATTTATGAGTATGGAAAGAATGAATGGAGCGGACAGGTGGTGGGAAACCGGGTGAGAATACTTTCAGGCATAGAAGAAATAGCACGGGAGGATTGGAATGCGCTCGCTCTGCACGGCGCACCGATTCTGGACTGGGAATATATCTGCGCCCTGGAAAAGTCCGGCTCGGTATCCCAGGAAAAGGGGTACAGACCGTCTCATATGGCCGTCTATGACGGCTCACGGCCTGTGTTGATCGCTCCGCTCTATGAACGCGACCGCGCATGGGTCGAATTCGGCGACGGAGGGCTGATAGAGTTTCTGACGGAATTGACCGGGCTGCCCTTTCACTCGGGCCTCGTAGGAAGCATTCCGTTTACACCGATTCCCGGATATGACTTTCTTCACTCCAATGACAACCCCGATCTCCTGAAGGCATATCGTTACCTGCTGCGGCAAATAGACGAGTTGTGCACGGACCGTGGGCTGTCCACAAGCCGTATCTATTTCGTCGCGCCGGATTCGCCGCTGCATGCGGTCCTTTCTGAAAACGGATATACCTCCTTGACAAGCGTCCACCTGCAGTGGCTCAATCGCGGGTACCACAGTTTCGAAGACTACCTGGGTACGTTCAAATCCAGCCGGCGAACTAAAATCAAAAGGGAATGGCGCTCCGTACACGACCAGGGGATCGAACTCGAATGGGTCAAAGGGACGGAAGCTACCGAAGCCCACTATGAAGATATGCATCTGCTCTACCGGCGCACATGGACAAAACACATGGGCTTCGGCATACGGCCTTTCCTGAACCAGTCCTTTTTTAAGATGCTGGGAGAAAACTTCAGGCACAGGAGCAGCTTTTCGGTATCCTCGATGCGGGGGAAGCCCGTCGCTATGGCGCTCTTCTACCATAAAAGGGATACCATGTACGGAAGGTACTGGGGCTGTTTTCGCGAAATGCCCTTCCTGCACTTCGCAACCTGTTACTACTTTCCGATCGCTTATGGAATCAGCAACGGCATCAGATCGATGGACCCGGGGTTTGGCGGCGAACACAAATACATACGGGGGTTTGAATCGTCGCCGGTCTCTCATTACATCAAATTCTACGATGAAAAACAGCGCAGAATAGCTCACGCGGTTCTCGAACAGATGCGCGACCAGCTGGTCTTAAAATGAAATTGCCCCGCGCCTTGAGTGGCGCGGGGCTGCAGCCTGCCGTCAGGCTTCTCTCTAATACTCGTAGGCTCCCATATCCAATACCTGGTTTGCCGGTCTGGCCTTTGCGCCTTTATCCAGAGTTACCTTCATGCCGAAGACGCTGTTCGTGCCTGTGTCGATACAGGGAGAATCGCCCTGCAGGCGGAAGTCTCCGTTTGCTGCATCAACGAACCTGGGATCGGCATCGATATTTCCCGCCTTTGGAAGACCGCCTTTTACATCCGAGTAGGTGATTGCCAGCATCGTCTTTGGCGTCTTGAATCCTGCCGAATTTCCCCAGAAGATGCAGTTGCGCGCGAAAACGTTGGACTGGCCGGATATCCATGCATCCGTAGTATCTGCGAAGGTCGAGTTGACGATGTGGAGGTAAGGGGATGCGCTCTGGTTAAATATGGTGCCGCCGGCAGCTGTTTTTGCCTTGTTTCCCTGGAAGGTGCTGTTCAGTATCCTTGGCGCGCTTCCCTGAATGGCTATCGCCGATCCTTTTGTGACTGCCGTATTTTGGTCGATAGTGCAACTGCTAATCCGGACCTCGGATGGATTGGGTATCAGAAGGCCTCCTCCCCCCAATCCTCCAAGCGAACTGTTGGAAGATATGACGCTGTTCTCGATGAAGGCAACGACGCTCCTGCTCGTATCTTCAGAGGCGGCGGCAAACGCGATTCCCCCGCCTTCCAGTTGGGCCGTATTCCCGGAGATGATACTGTTGGCAATGTATGCTCCATTGGGTTGGCCGGACATGGCATAAATACCGCCACCAACCTGCGCTTTATTGCCGGTGATTGTGCAATGGTTGAGCTTGGTGCCTCCGGTGGTGAATCCAAGATAGATGCCTCCGCCCTGCACCGGGCCCGGACCGTTTCCGGTAATAGTGCACTGGCGAATGATGGGGGCCGATTTGTCGGCAAATATTCCTCCTCCGGAGCTTGCGGAATTAGCGGAAATGGTGCCTCCCTGTATTGTGGGGGCGGCATTGTATATATAGATTCCCCCGCCCGCTCCAAGCGTGGAGTTTCCCGATATGTTGCAGGATATGATTTTCGGGTTTCCGTTTATTATGGTCATGCCGCCTCCGGGAGCGTATTTCATGAACTGATCGGTGCCGGCAGCGCACTTGGTAATAATGCAATTCTGGATAGTGGGGGAGGATGAGCAGAAGATGCCCCTGCCGCCATTGTAGTCAGCCGCCCCGTTAATGATCTTGAAACCGGAAATTACGGTCATGAATGTCTCACCCGAATGGATGTAGAACCCGCGCCCTTGTTTCTGTGCGTCTATGATGCATTTCGAGGGTCCTGTTTCTGCTTTCAGGGTCAAAACCTTCCCTTTGAGTTCGATGTTGTAGTTTCCCGGTCCGGTGTAAGTCCCGTCGCGGACAATGACAACATCACCCTGGGCTGCGGCGTCGATTCCCGCCTGAATGGTTTGGTATGCCTCCATCGGGCCGACATACAGGGTGGCGGCATTGGCGGAAGTCAGCAGGAAGAAAACAAAGAGGGAAGGGACAAGGCACCGGAAACTCATAGATGCTGGCATGAGGACCTCCTATCAGTATGGCTATTAACTTCGAACAGGCGTGATTTGTGTCACTGGCACTGCTATGGGAGTATTAAGTGACTGAAATATAGATATATTCCATGATCTACTGCTTTTGCCGTGATAGTTCGCGTATGCTGAATGAATTAATCACTTCAGACAGTATGTCAATACTTGTGAGGATGAATACAGAAGAAGATATTGAGATTCCGGACAGTTCCGTAAGTAATCCATGTACTGAAGGCATACCTGGGCTCATTGAATTCGGGAATCCAAGGATCTTTCACGGTTCCGGATACTGACTTGGACAAGATCCGGATTCTTTATTGATAAATCTGTCACACCTGATTGTAAGTAGTTGACGTGATATTTTGAGCTATGTAGACAAAAATGTCCTAATCCATCCTTTGTAGATACTCCTTCCTATCTCTCTACGAAT
>JAEZXS010000193.1 GCA_023442755.1 Pseudomonadota bacterium
ACCGTAAGGAGAGTGAACCAGATATTATCTGAAGTGGTTATGGTGCGCCCAATCGCGTGCCGGTATACGTCGCCGACCTCGAAATCCTCGAACGCCCGTCCGCGCCATCCCTGTTTTAACCGCATGAGAAATCTCCCGAAGTGTGATAGATGCGGTCCACTCCCGCATCGGTTCGAATCTAACCAGTTGCGGGCTCCAGAGAAGTCCGTCCGGGAATTTTTCGACGGTCGGAATGGAACTGAAGATAAAATGCAAAGCCGAAACGAAAGTGCTATCCTCGCCGGCTTTGGGAGACAAATCCGGATGAGAGTCGAGTAGCATTGCCGTTGGAAGCCACTCCGGCAATAAGCAGGGGAACTACAACTCTAACCGGGCAAACGAGCCGATGTCCAGGGCAGGAGAACGGAATGAATTTTGAAATCGCAGCCGCCGCTATCTTTGTCCTGACATATGGCGGCATTGCCCTGGGAAGCATCCCCGGGCTGGCGATAGACCGGACGGGTATTGCGCTGCTCGGCGCCATCGCCATGCTGATAACGGGGACCCTGAGCGAAGCTGAAGCCTTCCGGGCAATAAACCTCCCCACGATTCTGCTGCTCTATTCCCTGATGGTCCTGTCGGCCCAGTTCACCCTGGGAGGCTTCTATACCCGGGCTGCATTGAGAATAGTTAAATACATGGCCAGGCCGGAAGTGTTCCTCCTCGCGCTCATCTTTTCTTCCGCCATACTTTCGGCCATTCTCGCAAACGACGTGGTCTGCCTCGCATTCACTCCCGTAGTGTGCGTCGTGGCATCCAGAGCCGCCCTCAACCCCATTCCGTTTATCCTTGCGCTTGCCTGTTCGAGCAACATCGGTTCCGCGGCAACCATCATGGGCAACCCGCAGAACATGCTGATAGGACAGGTCGGACGTCTGGAGTTCGGAAGGTTCCTGTGGTGGTGCCTCCCCCCCTCGCTCATTTCCCTCGGGGCGCTCTATGCCGTCATCGCGGGTTTATATCGCGGAAAATGGCGCATGAAACCGGGCGACGGGAAGCCGCCCGCACCGGACCGGTGGCCCGGCTACGATTCCCACCAGTCGACCAAGGCGGTTCTGCTCGCGGCTGTGCTCATAATCCTGTTCTTTACCAAAATACCGAGGGAATTCTCTTCTCTGACAATAGCCGGGATAATCCTGTGCAGCCGGAAGATGTCCACCCACTCGATTCTCGGCCTGGTGGACTGGCATCTGATCACCCTGTTCTGCGCTCTTTTTATCGTTGTCGAAGGCATCGTCAAGTATGGAATCCCCCAGGCGGGAGTCCACCTCCTTTCGGCCTGGGGATACGATCTCAACGCGCCGTTCGTTCTCTCCTCGGTAACTCTGGTTCTGAGCAACCTGGTGAGCAACGTTCCGGCAGTCATGCTCCTGCTCAAGAACATCGACCTCGCCCGCACGGAGAATCTCTACCTCCTTGCCTTGGTGAGCACCTATGCCGGGAACCTGCTGATCATCGGCAGCATCGCAAATCTCATCACCATCGAGCAGGCCCGGGCGCACAATATTTTCCTGAGTTTCCGGGCGCATGCGCTGGTTGGAATCCCTATAACGATAATTTCCATTCTGACGGCCCTAGGCTGGGCGTCCCTGCTTCGGTAGAATTTGTTTGATACACAGGGAGCTTACGGCCGAGCGAATCGAAAAGACCGTGGCGGAAGTTTTCGACCTGCCGGTCCGGGAGGAATGGCGACCGATCTTTGCAGAGGCGGCTTCCCGCAGGTCGCGGTAAAGCCTGCACTGCCGCCATATGAACCGCTCCCGCTCTTTCGCATAGCCGTCAAATTGGCAGGGAGCCCGGCCGGCAGGGAATCTGCCAATAGGGCAATGAACATGTATTCCCCGTGGGAGAGGCTTGCAGCCTCGATGTTTTCTTGAGAGCATCGCGGCTGGAAGTCGCTCCCACAAAAATATTTCTTCCCCCGAGCTTTAAGCCCATCTACTTCATCGCCCGGCCGTGGGGTCCCGTTCGCTTCGTTGACAAGCCTCTGTCATCCAGGTATCTTTCCGATTGAAAAATCCACCTTGTTTCCTGCCGTTATTTGCCCCGAACCTCTGCCGGAGGGCTGAATTCATGCGCCGAGTGTCCAGATTATTGCTTCCTGCCGTGTTTGCTTTTGGAATCATGATGTATCCCTTTTCCCCGGCTTTGTGCGCAACAGCGCCGGAAGGCTCCACAGCGGAGAAAACGGAGATGCCGGTCAAAACGGTCGTACTGTTCAGCAGCGGCGTCGGGCACTTCGAGCACGGCGGAACGGTTAAGGGGAACAGCTCCGTCGAGCTTCGCTTCAAAACCGGCCAGATAAACGACATTCTCAAGTCGCTCGTTCTCGAGGACCTGGATGGAGGAAAGATCGGCAATATCGCCTACCCTTCCCATGACCCGATTGAAAAGACCCTCCGCAGCTTCCAGGTTGACCTGACCTCGAACCCTCCCCTCGCCGATCTACTCAATCAACTCAGGGGCTCCCAGGTAGTGGTTACCGTTCACTCGGAACAGATCGACGGCACTGTCCTGGGGCTCGAAAAACGCCGCAAAACCGTGACGGGACAGGACAATATGTACGTGGACGAGTGGATGTTCACCATCCTCTCGGGGTCGGCAATGCGCTCGGTACGGCTGGATGATGTACAGAAGATCGAGATACGGGAACCGGAACTGGAACGCGACCTCAAGAAGGCCCTCGCCGCCCTGTCGGAGTCCAGGAACCAGGACAAGAAGCCGGTTGCGATCAGCTTCCAGGGCGACGGCAACAGGAAGGTGCGGTTGCGCTACGTGATCGAAACTCCGATCTGGAAGACGAGCTACCGCCTGATTCTTCCGCAGAAAAAAGCGCCGGCCAAACTGCAGGGCTGGGCTATTGTCGAAAATCAAACCGATACGGACTGGAACAACGTCCATCTTTCGCTGGTCAGCGGACGCCCTGTTTCTTTCATTGAAGACCTCTATAAACCCATTTACGTCACAAGGCCGGTCGTGGAACCGGAACTCTATAAAGGCCTTCGCCCGCAGAACTATGAAGCGGGCATTTCGGCGCCAGTTCCCCCTGCTCCTTCCGCCGCACCGAGGGGAAGAGCCGGGGGAATGGCGGCTGAAAGAGACATGTTTCGAAAGTACACGGGGCCGATTGAAGACGAGGCAGGGGAAGCACTGGGAGCAGCCCCCTTCAATCCTGTTTCCAGCATAGTTTCGGCGGCATCCGCCGAGAAGGTCGGGGAGCTTTTTCAATACACGCTGGCGAACGTGTCGCTTCCCAAGCTCCGTTCGGCCATGTTCCCGATCCTGACCGAGGACGTGGCGGCCGAAAGGGTCAGCATTTTCAATCCCGAGGCCATGCCGGGAAATCCTCTTCGCGGCGTGCTGCTCCACAACGGCACGGACAAGCACATGATGCAGGGTCCCATCACGGTGTTCGAAGGTGGCACGTATGCGGGCGATGCGCAGATCGGGCATGTCCCTCCGGGGCAGGACCGGCTTCTGAGCTATGCGCTCGACCTCGAAATGCAGATCAACTCGGCCAAAAACCGCGAAGACAACGTCATACAAACCGCATCGATCGTGAAGGGCGTTCTCAATGTCTCCAGGAAACACATGTTTTCCCGGGATTACGTGATCCAGAACAAATCCGACGCGGAACGCTCACTCATCGTGGAACACCGTTTCCGGCCGGGATGGAAACTGGCCGGTGCGCAACCGATCGAGACTACGGCAACGCACTATAGACTGAAGCAAACCATACCTGCCGGCAAGACGCAAACCCTGACGGTCGTCGAGGAAGACGTGCGGGGGGAAACCATTGCAATTGTTCCCGCAAGAATCGACAACCTGCTGGCTTTCAGCAGCTCCGGCCAGATTCCTAAGAATGTGCGTGAAATCCTCTCGAAGGCAGTCGATATGAAGCGCGCCATTGTCGATACGGAAAACCGGGTGGCGGAAAAACGCCGTACACTGGAGGAAATCGACCGGGAACAGGAGCGGATCAGGTCCAACATGGGCACGGTAAACAACTCCAGCCAGTACTACTCGCGGCTCATGGAAAAGCTCAACGCCCAGGAAACGACGATAGAAGCCACCCAGTCAGAGATACGCGAACTCGACAAGAAACTGGAAAGCCAAAGGGAGGAACTGAATAAATACCTGGCAAACCTGACGGTCGGATGAGGTGAGCATTCATACAGCTGGAGGACATGCGAAAAGCCGGGCCAGGAGGGTTTTGGCCCGGCTTTCCTATGGAGGAAAGAGATATCCGTTTTTATCAGTTTGCGCCGTGGTCGTGCTTTTGTGCCTGTGAGCCGTGATGCGATCCGTTCTGGCACTTCTCGGACTCCATCGGGCATTTTCCGTCTTTGCCCATTGCGCACTTCATGCCGTCGGTCTTTGCCATCATCGGGCAGTTCCCGCTCATCGTCATGTTGCCGTGATCTTTCGTATCTGCCTGCTGGGCATTGACTCCGGCAATGCCGAACGCGAAAACCATCATCAGAACGACCGCTACTGTCATGAACTTCTTCATTACCTTCTCCTTTTCGGGGTAAACTCGATTTGATTTCCTCAGCTTCTCAGTGTCATTCGCCGATCAGCTCGTTTCGCCCTTGCTTAGAGCAGGATACATGCCAGGCAGCCGAAATCGCTTTCCAGCAAATTGAATTTGACAAAAAGGATAGGAATTCAGACAGGTTGGAATGGAGCACCCGTTCAGACGGGATCGCAAACATACGGAAAGATACTTACCGTTCATCGGTTTTGAGAAAGGAAATTATCCATAGGCTTGAAAGATTCTTTCAATGCGTTCGCTTCTGATTCTCATCCAACACCCTCCGCACCATCTCGGCAAGGTCTCTCAGAGCGAACGGCTTCATGAGAAATCCCTGGATGCCGAGCTTTTGAGCTTTTTCCGGGTCCATTCTCTCGCTGAAACCGGTACAAAGCACCACGGCAAGTTGCGGGTCCAGCTTGAAAAGCTCCCGGGCAAGGTCGGCGCCCGTAAGATGCGGCATAGTCATGTCGGTTATCACCAGGTCGAACCGGTTCTCATGGGCCCGCGCGCGAACCGCCTCCAGCGCGTCAACTCCGTTTGTCCGAAATTCCACCAGGTACCCCAGCCGTTCCAGCATCTGCATCGTGGTTTTCGCAAGTCCGGGCTCGTCATCGACGACGAGAATGCGCTCGCTCCCGCCCGGAAGTGCGCCGGCCTGCACAACCGGCTTTTCCACGGCGGCTTCCATGGCGGGGAAGAATACGTGAAACGAAGTCCCCTGGCCGGGAACGCTCTCCACCTCGATGGCTCCCCCGTGGCTTTTGACGATCCCATGGACGACGGAAAGTCCCAAGCCTGTTCCGACCCCCTGTTTTTTGGTGGTGAAAAAGGGATCGAAAATGCGGTCGAGAATGGACAGGGCGATCCCGTGTCCGGAGTCTTTGACCGTGAGCCTTACGTATGGGCCGTACAGCAGTTCCGAATTCGGAGCAATGAGTTCCTGCTCGATGCGTACATCCTGCAGGCTGACGGAGAGAATTCCGCCTTCACGCCGCATCGCATGAGCCGCATTGGTGCACAGGTTCATCAACACCTGGTGAATCTGGGTCGGATCGGCCATGACGGCCGCCTTCGACTGGACATCCTTCTGAATCTCTATGGTGGACGGCAGCGAGGCGCGAAGCATCTTCAACGCTTCATTCGTTATCAGGCCGACCTGCACAGGCCTCTTTTCCTGTTCCCCCTGACGGCTGAAGGCAAGGATTTGTTTCACCAGGTCCTTGGCGCGATTCGCTGCCTTGAGCACCTCCTGAAAGCTGGTCTGCGGGGAACTTCCTTCGTCCGTTTCCATTTGCGCCATTTCCGTATAGCCAATGATCACGCCCAGAATATTATTGAAGTCATGCGCGATTCCCCCGGCCAAGGTGCCCAGAGCTTCCATCTTCTGGGCCTGCCTCAACTGTGCTTCCGTTCGGGCTTTCTCCTCTTCGGCCCGTCTTTGTGCCGTGATGTCCCGGAGGTAGGCAAGGGATTGTTGATCGTCCAGCATGACTACGTTCAGAAGAACCCAGATCACCTGCCCGTTTCTTTTCACCATGCGGTGCTCGGCCTCGAAGCTCCCCTCGCGGACAAGTGTCTCAAAGTCGCGAAGCACCAGTTCCCGGTCTTCCATCGGGTGGAGATCCGTAGTGTGCATCCGCGTGAACGAGTCGGCATCATACCCCAGGAGGGCAATGGCCGCCGGGTTGGCATTCAAAAAGCGTCCATCCCTGTCGGCAATCAGAACGGCCAGCGGGGCCCTGTCGATGTAGGAACGGAACCGGACCTCGCTTTCCCGCAGCGCCCAGGTTGAGGCTTCCATGGCGCGGTGGAACCGCTCTTCGCCTTCGCGAAGCGCATCTTCGGCGTGCTTGCGCCGAGTGATGTCTTCACTGAAGATCACAATTCCCGCCACGTTGCCCTTCAGGTCGCGCCAAGGGCGCACTTCCCAGTTCAACCACTGGACGGAGCCGTCGGCACGCTCGAACCTGTCGGCCTCTGCCCGCACCACCTCCCCCGCCAACGCGCGGCGGTGGACCGCTCTCCAGTCCTCGGTGATCTCCGGAAAGATCTCGTAGTGCGACAGGCCGACCAGGTCCAGGTCCCCCAACCCGTAATCTCTGCGCCACCGGCGGCTGGCGCTCAGGTAGCGCATCCCACGATCGAACATGGCCAAAGAGGCCGGTGCATGCTCGATAAACAGGCGCAGTCGCTCTTCTCTATCGCGCAGTTCCTGCTCGGCTCTTTTCCGTGATAATGCCTCCACCATGGTAGGCACCATGGCCTCCAGGGACTCCAGCTCTGCAGAAGTGTAGCCTCCCTCCCGATTCCCCACGCATACCAGTCCGACAGTCCGTCCGTCGCGCACGAGGGGAACCCCCAGGAACGATTCGAGCCGGGGATGCTCCGGCAGAGGTCCGATACTGTCCGGATGCGAGGCGGGATCGTTGGTGAAAAAGCCTTTCCCGTCCCTCAGGACCCGGCCGTAAATCCCATTGACTTTCAGCTCGGTGGGCATCGCGCGGTGGCCGGGGGATTCGGTCATTTTGCAGGCGTCCCAACCGGGATCGCTTATCGCGATGTCGGAAAACCGCCCGGCTGCGTCTACTTCCCCAATGAATCCGAAACGACTGCCGGTCACTTTCTGCGCCGCGTCGAGGCAAATCTGCGCCAGGTCCTGTTCCGAACATGAGGCCAAAGTGCCGCGCAGTATCCCGTTGATTCCCGCGAGGACTTGATTTTGCCGCTGCATTCCCGACTCGGCCCGCTGCCTGCGTGCTGCGCCCTCGATTTTGTCCAGCGCGAAGGAGATGTCCATAGCCACTTCTTCCAGCAGCTTGACTTCACGTTCGCGAAAAAACCCTGGTTCCGACGTGCACAGGCTCAAAACACCACAGATATTTCCCTGAAAGCGTAACGGGAAAGAACCGCAGGACTGAAAGCCAAATTTGAAAGGCTGCTTCGCGACGGGATTGAGGCACACCTCCGGGCCGCAATGATTGCAGAAGACTGGAGATCCTTCCCGGACGGCCCTGCCCGGAGTGCCCTGCCCCACAGGCCGGTCATCGGCGAAGAACTCCATTTCGTCCAGCAAGCTGTCCTGTCCTCCGAAATACGCCATGGGGACAATGCGCGAGGTCTTCTCGTCGGTTAGGCCGATCCAGGCAAAGTGGATCTCCCCACGCTCCACAACCATGCGGCAAACGGTCTCCAGCAATTCTTCCCGGTTGTCGATGCGCACAATGGCCTGGTTGACCTGGCTAAGGACGTCGTAGAGCCGGTTCAGGCGCCGGATTTCACTCTCCGCCTGGTGTTTGTAGAGAGCAATTTCTATCGCGGATTTGAGTTCCCGGTCTTCAAAGGGCTTCAGAATGTAGCCGTACGGCTCCGCCAGCTTGGCGCGCTCCAAGGTCGCATCCTCGGAATAGGCCGTCAGAAAGATCACCGGTAGGTGAAACCGCCTGCGTATCTCCTCCGCCGCGTCGATGCCGTCCATGTCCCCTTTGAGGCGGATGTCCATCAGTACAAGATCCGGATGCTGCTTTTCGATCAGCTCCAGGGCTTTTTCGCCGCTGTCGGCACGCCCGGCAAGCGCATAATTCATCGATGCCAGTCGATCCTCAATGTCCATCGCGACTATGGCTTCATCTTCAACGACAAGGATCCGACAGAGTTGCATGATTCACCTCAAAGCGCATTGTTTGGGGGGAGGGGAAAAACCACTCTGAAAACGGCGCCGCCGTGCTGTGGACGCTCGAAAGCGAATGTACCGCCCAACTGACCGGCCAGGTTGGAAACCAGCTTCATGCCCAAAGTTGCAGTATTCTCGGGGTCGAAACCCGGGGGCACTCCCACACCGTCGTCCTCGACGATCAACGTTATCTGCTGCCCGTCGTCGGGTTGGAGCGTAACCACCACGCTGCCGCGGCGTTCCTCCGGGAAACCGTGCTTCAGGGCATTTGAAAAGAGTTCATTAATGATAAGCCCGCACGGCAGCGCTTGTTCCAGGGGGAACCCGAGGGGAGCCACGCGGTTTTCGACGTTCACCCGGGCGGACACCGGCCCGGATGAGCGCACGAGGTGGGTCAGCAGTTCCCGGGTGTAGGCGGCAAAATTGATATGCGCCAAATTCTCCGAACGATAGAGCACCTCGTGCAGGAGGGCCATGGAACGGACACGGTTTCGGGTATCGATCAGCACCTCAACGGCTTCCCGGCTGGAAATCCGGCCTGCCTGCAGGTTCAGAAGGCTGGCTACGATCTGCAGGTTATTCTTTACTCGGTGATGCACCTCCTTGAGCAGGGCGACCTTTTCCTGAAGAGACTCGTTCAGTTCGAGTTCGGCATGTTTGCGCTCTGTAATATCCATGGCTATGCCGATATAGCGAACCGGTTTTCCATCCTCATCGCAAACAGGCCGCCCCCGGGTCAGGTGCCACTTCTCTCGTCCGTCGGGCGTTCGCACGCGCCACTCAAGATTGAGTTCCGACGCCGCCTGTTTTGCCTGCATTATCCATCGCTCGATCTTTTCCCGATCCTCGTGGTGAATCGTTTGAAGCCAGATCGCGACGCCAGGCTCGCAGTCCTGCTTCTCCATGCCGTAGAGCTTCCACATCTCCTCCGACCAGAACCCTTCGCCGGTTTCGAGGTCATACTCCCAGTTGCCCGCCTTGGCCGCCTGCAGCGCCTGGCGAAGATTCTGCTCGCTTTCCTGCCCTTTCAGCTCGGCGGCATCCCGCGCCGCTGCGGATTCGTCCAGCAGCTTCCGGGCCGATTCGATCTCTTCGATTTCAAGACCCGGAGCATTTCGCGACGGCACACCCGCCAGCGCCGCGACCGAGCGGGCAAGCCGGCGGCTTGCCCAGCGTCCGCCCAGAAAGCTTGCCAGGGTAACGAGAAGGATGGCCCAGACCAGTGATAATGAAGAGGCTATGATGGGCGCCCTATAGACGGTGCCGGGAATTTCGAGCACAACCGACCAGTGCGACAGGGTGGATTTGGCTACATACCGCATGGTCGGCTCCCCATCTCCTGAAGAGAGAGACTCTCCAGGCTGCAGACGATGGGCAATCGCCTCGTCCTTGCCGTCGAGCAGGGTTACCGACCACCCGGCGGGAAACGCCAATTCACCCACTAGGTGCTGGAATTGACGGCTTTCAGTAGTGCTGAGCAAAAGGAATTTCGTCTGCCCGTTTCGGACCACGGGAACCGCAACGGCAATCAGAGACTCTTTCGAAACCGGCCCGAAGAGCATATCCCCAACCGCCGGCTTCCCCGTTGCCAGCGCAGCCGGCGCCGCCGCATGGCCTTTGGGCTCCGGCAGGCTCGGCAGGGCAGCTCCAAATGGCGCTCGCGTGTTGAGAATCATCCGCTTGGAAAGGTCGGCGAGAATGATATGGCCGCCAAAAGCTTCCCGGAAGCCCTTCGCTCCGTCATAGAACTCCCTCAACCGGGGCGGATCGTCCAGGAGCGGGGAATCGGCCAGTACCTGCAAGCCGGCAATGTGCGCCCCGAGGCGATGATCGATTGCCGCAACGAGATTGCGCGCCTGGTTCGCTGCCGTCCGGTCGTACTGATCCTGCATGGAGTAGATGTGATTGAAGGCGAGGTAAACCGTGAGGATCAAGAGTGGCAGCACGCTCAGACAGATCAGCCTCGTAAGAAACGCATTGAGCGACAAGGCCCTTGTTCTTTTTTTCTCATTGCCCCCGGCTTCCCGGAAAATGAAAGCCTTCATTGGTTCAACGCTCCGCAACGGGAAGAACTTCAATTGCCGGAAATGGAAAAAAGATGAAGAGAGAGCCGTTTTCGCAATTTTGCCGAATAGCCTGCGCCTGCCGGCGCAATAGGCACTGTGATACTCATTCGTATTAGAGTCTCAAGACAGGATACGAAGAATTCTATACTCCACAGGAATCCAGGGTGTCAATGCTTGATGAAGAGCATAAAACGAAGAAAACACGAGGCCCAGGAGATGTTGCCACATCATGATCGGCCTTTTCAGGCTTTGAACTTATAGCCCACACCGGCGACGGTCGTGATGTACTGAGGGTTTTCGGGGTCCTGTTCTATTTTCTTTCGCAACCGCTGAACATGGACGTCCACGGCACGGCTGTAGGAGTAGAGCTGAGAATCACGCCATATATGCTTCTGGATGAAATCGCGACTAAGCACTTCATCTGCGTGTGAAATGAAAAACTCCAGCAATTCGAATTCCGTTTTGGTCAAGCCGACTTCCTTTCCCCTGACAATGACCTTTCTGGATTTAAAATCGATGGAAATGTCGTGCACCTCGTACTGAGCTTTGGCCTGGCTCCTGCCGACCCTTTTCAATATCGCTTTTATTCGCGCCGAAAGCTCAAGCGAGTTGAAAGGTTTGACTATGTAGTCGTCCGCCCCGCATTCGAGTCCGAGGACCAGGTCGGCGACCCCGTCCCTTGCTGTCAGCATGATTATGGGAAAATCGAATTCCCGGCGCAGTATCTGGCAGACCTTGATTCCGTCGATGTCGGGGAGGTTGAGATCGAGTATGACAAGGCCGGGCTTTTCCTTCCTGGCGATGTCCAGGCCGGTTCTTCCGTCAAAAGCCGTCAAAACCGCATACCCGTCCAACTCCAGGTTTCCTTTGACGGTCTGGACAATGTCCTCGTCATCGTCGACAACCAGGATGGATATTTCGGTATGCCGATCCGCCATGCGTCGTCCTCCTCGATTTGCGGATTTCATTTGAGGCAATAAAATTTTCTTTACAGTTTTGTTACACCTTTAGCGGAGTTCTTACAACCTGTTGGACAAGAAATTCGAGCTAATCCTTTTGACTCGCCGGGTGGAACGGGTTATCGAAAAGGCGGCAATGATCGTTTCCAACAAAAAAGCGGCGAGTCGGCATGAAAAGGTTTCAACTCACCCTACAGCGTAAGTTCCTCCTGAGCATAGTTCTTATCATTCTGCCCACGCTGGGCCTGATATTCATATGGGCCGGCATCCAGCAGGAAAGACAGACAATGGGGCAGATCGTCAATCAGGCGAGGGTGCTCGTTCGCCAGATCATTCTGACGCGGCAGTGGGTCTCGGACTGCGGTGGAGTGATGGTTCCGCGGGAAGCGGAAGGCGCGCGGGAGACGATGAGCTTTTACCAGGACATCATGGAGACGCCCAGGGGGTCGTTCCAGAGGTTTACGCCCTCCATGGTCACGAAGAAACTGTCCCAGTACTCGCTGAAACAGGACCTGTACCGGTTCCGCCTTGCAAGCCTCAACCCCCTCAACCCCGAAAACAGGCCCGACAGCTTCGAACGCAATGCGCTGAGAAGGTTCGCCCGGGAAGGCCTGGCGGAAACCTACCGGATCGAATCGGAAAACGGGACGAAATACTTCCAGTACATGGTCCCGCTTTTCGTGGACAAGACCTGCCTCGAGTGCCACACCGAGCAGGGTTTTGCAAAAGGCGCCATCGGAGGCGGGCTAAGCGTGCTCCTGCCGATCGATCATGTTCAGGCTGCCCTTCACAAAGACTACCTGAAGCTCGCCATCGCCGGACTCGGGCTCATTTCCCTTCTCAGTTTCACGCTTTTCTTCCTGGTGCGGAAGCTGGTGATAAAACCTCTTGGGGAACTGAAAGCAACAACCGCGAAGATCAGCTCGGGAGACCTCTCCGCGCGGGTGGACCTCGCAACGGGCGACGAACTGGAGGAACTCGGCCGGGCCTTCAACGGCATGGCGGTAGAACTGTCGCAGAGCCAGGACATTCTGAAAGAAAAGATCAAACAGGCCACCCACGAGCTTGCGCGCGCGAATGAGGAACTGCAGAGCCTGGACAAGCTGAAGTCCGATTTTCTCGCCAATATGTCTCACGAACTCCGTTCTCCCCTCACGGTTCTTCGCGGAGGGGTCGATTACCTGAACCGCACCGCCCTGGCCCCGGAGAGCAGGAGTTACCTCGATATCATCGACAAAAACCTCTCCAGGCTCATCAATCTTGTCTCGGACCTCTTCGACTTCACCAGGATAGAGGCAAAAAAGGTGGAATGGTCGTTCCAGCAGGAGAACCTCGCGGGTCTCATCCAGGAAGTGCTCGAAATAATCGGTCCCCTGGCAGCGGCGAAATCGATTTCCCTGGACTACGACCACGGGCAGGAAGTCTACGTCGAGATCGACCTGGAGCGTATCCAGCAGGTCCTCGTGAACCTTATAGAAAACGCCATAAAGTTTTCCGACCCGGGAACGAGGATCGCCGTCTCGCTGGAAGAACGCGACGGCTTCGTCCAAGTGGCGGTTAAAGACCAGGGGGTTGGCATACGCGGGGAAAACCTGACCGTCATCTTCGAAAAATTCCACACTCTCCCCTCTTCCCGCGGCAGAAACACAGGCGGTACCGGACTTGGCCTCGCCATCTGCAGGGGCATCATCCAGGGACACGGGGGCAGAATCTGGGCCGAAAGCACTCCGGGCGAAGGAAGTACGTTCTTTTTCACCGTTCCGGCAAGACACGCATGAGCGGACTTGCCGGTGCTAAAAGATTACAGAAAAAGTTGGTTAAAGCAGCAGTCAGTAGATTAGAAAGGACTATCCAAGTCTTGCTGCTTCGGCAGCAACATGTCCAGCCAAAGCTGTAACAAATGTCTTGAGGCCGGTCATTGGCGACATTTCAGAAAACTCGCCGGTCGTTATCGCACTTCGGGGTGATGCAAGAACTGCAGCAGTAGTATACAACTGTTCCCGGACAAGTTTCTGACAGAGGAGGTCATACCTTTGCAGATACGATGAACCGGAAAATTCCTGAAAAATGGGGTAATGCGGAGACCTGTCTTTGATTGGCGTTCGAGATTTACGAGTATCTTCAACAAGCATCAGCCATCCCACAAAGGGGCGGGGCTGTTCTCCAAAAGCCTTTTCCCGGTAAGCAGTCCAAAAGCATTTTGCAGTGCCTATGGCCTCTTCGGTGCGGTTGTTGAAGTTATTTCCGAATGACGGGCCCACATGGCTTTTTAATTCCAAAGCAGCAATCAGCTCGCCCTTGTATGCCACGAGGAGATCCCAAAGTTTTGTAGGCCGGAAGTAGCCCGGCAGGGTCAACGCGGCCCTCTGCCTATGAATATCAGCGTTCGAAAGGCCGTTTGCGCGGACGATGTCGAGCACCAAGGCTATGAAACCATCCATGTTCTTACCGGCTGTTACTCCTGCTCGTTCACCCTGGTCGGTTTTTCCGGATTGGATTTGCTTTTGCCGAGCAGCCTCACGGTTTCCCCAAAACGCCTGCACCGCTTCACGTGCTTTGCGTTCGTAATCGACAAGATCAAGCCCCATCTATTCCCCATTACCTCCGAGCGCCGCGCGTTCATCCTGGCTTAATCCGTACAGCTTAAAAGAGGCCTCGTTGCATGCATTCAAATCTAGTTCCAGGGCAACCTCTATTAATTCTCTCCTTAGCACTTCCGGCACGTCATGCCAATAAGGAATACGGATACGTCTAAGATACTGCGCCTGAAAGCGAAGGAAACCTCCACGCATTTTGGTTGAATAGGTTTCCACAAACAGCCGGGTGACACCGGAAAGGAGCACCGCCTGCAATGCACGAAGGTCCCAGGTTTCTGACGTAACGTAATATAGGTTATGGTGTGGGTACAACTTGCCGGACTCGAAGACGATGTGCGCTTTTCCTTTTATATCAGGGATCAACAACTTTTGTTTCTTGGCCAGCGACGAAGTGATGCGATCGATAGTGCGATACCAATTTGACGGGGCTTTTTGTGCGCAGTGCCGTCCGGCAATAAGATCTTTACGAACCTCGAGATAGCGTCGAAGTCGCGGGTAATCATTGAGGTTGACGAGAGTGCCTTTATCTGTGAATGGATTTATAACACCCTGCCCAGACCAAATAACCGCGCCGGTTAGAATGTCACCCGTTGTTACAAGTGGCAATTTGCGGTCCGGCTCCACATCGAGAGTTTCAAAATTCCCAATGAAAGCCTTATCGGCACCTGTTGCCACGCCGATTCCGACCTTACAACCCGCTTCTTCAAGGCTGGGGTATTGTTGTTCAAGACGCCGAATGAGCGCCGTCTGATCCGATGATTCCAACAACCATGGCTCGGTCCCATTGGTCACGAGCGGAAGCTCGCGCACGTTTTTGCTATTAAGGGGCAATTGCTTTGCCTTGAGTTCTTCTGCAAGCTTTGTAAGGGTTGGACGGTCGATTGAAGGACGACGGGCAATGCGTGTTACACCCTGCTTTTCCCGACTAATGATTGTGATGGCAGGATAGGCGATTACCTCTTTGTGAAACGCGGGTGTGTCCACCATGTCCACGTATGTTCTCAAGTGAAACTTCTTCGCGACCAGGCTTCTAAGTGGCCCTCCGTAGCGATTTTTCATCCACCGATCGGCACAGATAAATCCTAGACTACCACCATCACC
This sequence comes from Pseudomonadota bacterium, assembly GCA_023442755.1. Lineage (GTDB taxonomy): Bacteria > Desulfobacterota > Syntrophobacteria > Syntrophobacterales > Syntrophobacteraceae > SbD1. The sequence goes on from JAEZXS010000193.1 coordinate 14,970, forward strand.
AAGCATCAGAAGCGAACGCTCGATAAACGGAATGTAGAGATCCGCGCGGTCATAAATGGTTTGATACCTGCGCCGGTACTCAGCTATTAGCGGCGCAGGAATAAGCTCTTGGCGCACATAAGGAGGATTCCCAACGACAAAATCAAACTGTCCTTGAGGCGGACCGAGAAGAAAATCGCCCTGGGAAAGCCAAAGATCTGCAAGAATAGTCGCACACTGCTGCGATACGTCTTGGCGTCTAATTCGCTCGATGAGTGTTTGACGAGTGCGTTGAAAAGTCTCCCGGTGTAATTCTACAGCCCGAATTGCCCCGCACAAGTCATCAACAATTAAGCCTTTATTCTCCGAATTGCGCCATGAAGCAATCAGCCTTTCCACAGCTGGAAAAAGGAAATCCCCGGCGCCACAGGATGGTTCTAACAGCCGCTTTTTGAACAGCATCCGATCCGCTGTATACCCGACCAAATCAAGTATAAACTCGACAACTTCGATGCGAGTGAAAATTGCGCCGCGCGCCTCGATTCCTCCTTGAGTGGCCAACACTTCGGCAGCCGCTGATACTTTTGACAGGCGTGGTGAATTAAATGTGAGTTGCATTGGCCTTTACTCCAACCTGGGTGCTTGGGTCGATTTGCTAGCTTCCCTCTCATTAAATACGATAATCGAAGTTTTTTTTCCATAAGACAGACGGTTTTATTGGATTGTACTGCAACTCATCTGCCCACTAGTGGAATTCCGGTATTTTTATTTCCTCGCCAATCCCTCGCTCAAACCCGTTACAACATTAACAACTTTGAAACACGGAAGTGTGTTAATTCTCGGTTAACGCGCTTGTGCAGGAGGTTGCGCCGCGCGGATTCGGCCGAAGCGTCAGGGCATTTCCCAGGCCCGCTTCGACCAGGGTTCGGACATCGACAAACCCCAAATCGAGAGCAGTTTCCATGAAACCGAAGACTCCCTCCAAGAAAAAAAGATTCTGGCAGGTCCTTGCGCTCTTCGTCCTTATGGCGGCGGGGACAGGCATGTTCCTGGGCTTCGGCCCTCCGGGGCTCTACGCCAAATCGGCAGCGCCTGAATTCTGTGCGCAGTGCCACGTCATGGAAAGCGAGTACGAGAACTGGTTTCACAACGCCGGACACAGGCGGCAGAAGTGTGTGGACTGCCATCTTCCAAACGACAACGCTGCCCGGCATGCCGCCTTCAAGGGCATGACGGGGATGTGGGATTCCTTCGTTTTCTACTCCGGCAGAGTGCCCGAGACGATCAGGATTTCCAGCCGTGGAGCGGCCATCGTGAAGGAGAACTGTACGAGGTGCCACGAGCAGATGGTGTCCAGGATCAATGAGGATCGCGATTGCTGGCAATGTCACCGCCGCCTGTCCCACCAGAGGACGGGATCGATGTAACAGCGGGACGATCATAAAGGAATTGGGCTCACCTTAACTCGACAGCAGGGAGATTCAAATGAAATGGCAGAGATTTTTCGTTCTTACGCTCGTACCGGGGCTGGCCCTGGGCGTTTTCGCCCTCGGAGGCTGCTCGCAGCAGAAGGCGGAACCCGTCAAAACGGCGGTCATAGCCGACGGGGAAATGAACCCGGCCAACTGGGGAAAAGCCTACCCGCTGGAATATGATTCATGGATGAAGACAAAAGACCCGAGACCGGTCGGCAAGACAAAATACAAGAACGATTTCGATGCCAGGAACTCCCATTACGACAAACTCAGCGAATACCCCTTCATGCCGCTTCTGTTCAACGGCTGGGGCTTCGGGATAGAATACAACGAGCCACGCGGTCACTACTACATGGTGACCGACCAGGTGGAGATCGACCAGTCCCGAACGAAAGCCGGCGGCGTTTGCCTGACCTGTAAATCCCCCTACGTTCCGAAGCTGAAAAACGAGCTTGGGTCAACTTACTTTTCAGGTGCCTACGCCGACGTGCGCAATAAGATCCCCGAAGAAGCCCGGGAACTCGGGGCGGCCTGCATGGATTGCCACGAAAACAAGAACATGGGGCTGCAACTCTCCCGCTGGACTCTCCAGAACGCCCTGAAAGACATGGGCAAAAATCCCGACCAGTTGAGCCGTCAGGAACTTCGCAGCCTGGTCTGCGCCCAGTGCCACGTGACCTACGTGATTCCCAAGGACAAGGACATGAAGTCCACGGACGTCTTCTTCCCGTGGCAGGGCAGCAAGGACGGCAACATCACCATCGAGAACATCATCAAGGTGATGCGCTCCAACCCGGCATATGAAGAATGGAAGCAGAACGTCACCGGGTTCAAGGTGGCCTTCATCCGCCATCCCGAATACGAATTCTTCAGCATGAACAGCGTGCATTCCCAAGCCGGAGCCTCATGCGCCGACTGCCACATGCCCTATACGAAAGTGGGAACTTCCAAGATTTCCGATCACAACGTCCAGAGCCCCTTCAAAGGCGACCTGAAAGCCTGCCAGCAGTGCCACAGCGAAACGCCGGAGTGGCTGTCGAAGCAGGTGTTTGCGATACAGGACCGCACGATTTCCATGATCAACCGCGCCGGATATGCGACTGCGGTTACCGCCAAGCTTTTCGAGATCGCGCACAAGGCTAAGGAACAGGGCAAGACGATCGATCAGGAGTTGTACGACCGGGCAAAAAATCTTTACCTGGAAGCTTTCTACAGGATCAACTACATGGGAGCGGAAAACTCGGTGGGCTTTCACAATCCGAGCGAAGCGGGCAGAATCTGCACGGACGCGGTGGCAATGGCCAACAGGTCCGAAACCCTGCTCCGGCAGGCACTCCTGAAGGCGGAAGTCGATCTCCCGGCCGACATCAATCTCGAACTGGCAAAATATGTCAACGAACGCGGCGCGAAGAAGCTGAAGTTCCGTCCCGAACTGGAGTTCAAGGACCCGTACGATCTCCAGAACATGATCACCCCTGCAGCCAGCCAGGGTTTGAACCGCTAACCTCCGACCCCGCACAAGCCGGTGCCGGCGGGAAATCGCCCGCACCGGCGCTCAACCTTCTCCGGCACATCGGTTAGTGCACCGTTACCCTGCCTTCCGGCTTCAGGACTATCTTCATACAGTTGTCCTGCTTATTCACGAACATATCATAGCCTTTCGGGGCATCTTCGAGGGGCAGAGTATGTGTGATGACGAAGCTGGGATCGATTTCGCCCTTCATGATGTGTTCGAGCAGAGGCTTCAGGTAGCGATGGACATGGCATTGCCCGGTCCGGATCGTCAGCGAGCGGTTCATCAGCGATCCCATCGGGAACTTGTCGATGTACCCTCCATAGACGCCGATCACAGAAACCGTGCCTCCATTGCGGCACGCGTTTATGGCCTCGCGCAAGGCGATCGGCCGGTCCGTTTCGAGCATTACGGCCTGTTTCGCACGGTCATAGGCGTATTCGAGTCCGGGCGTATGCGCCTCCAGGCCCACCGAGTCGATGCACGCATCGGGGCCGCGCCCGCCGGTCATATCCGCAAGCGCTTCCAGCACGTTGGTTTCTTCGTAGTTTATCGTTTCCGCGCCCGCCTTTTCGCGCGCCATCCGCAGCCGGTCCGGGAATCGGTCGATTCCGATTACGCGTTCCGCGCCGAGCAGGTATGCGCTCTTCATCGCGAACTGGCCGACCGGCCCTGCACCCCACACGGCGATCGTATCGCCCGGCTCGATGTTGCACATCTCGGCGCCCATGTACCCGGTCGGAAAGATGTCAGACAGGAACAGCACCTTCTCGTCTGCAAGCTCTGCCGGGACCTTGAGCGGTCCCACGTCGGCAAACGGCACCCGCGCGTATTCGGCCTGTCCGCCCGCGAACCCGCCCATCATATGCGAGTATCCGAAGATACCGGCTGTGGCGTGCCCCCAGAGCTTCTCGGACATCCAGGCGTTCGGATTCGAGTTTTCGCAAAGGGAATAAAACCCTTTCCGGCACTGAAAACACTTTCCGCATGCGATCGGAAAGGGCACCACCACCCTGTCGCCGACCTTGAGGTTCCTGACTTCGCTACCCACTTCGACCACTTCGCCCATGAATTCATGTCCCAGTATGTCGCCTTTTTCCATGCTGGGAATGAACCCGTTGTACAAATGCAGGTCGGAGCCGCAGATCGCCGTCGTGGTAACCTTGATGATGGCATCCCGCTGATCCAGGATCTTCGGATCCGGCACGTTCTCTACACGCACATCCTTTTTGCCCATCCAAACGGTGGCTCTCATCGTTTTTTCCTTTTCATCCTATTCTGTAAAGGTCGGATACTCCCGGCCGTACTCGCGAACACGTGAAGGTCTGCCGACCTCCGAATCAGCAGGCGGCTGGGCCGGGTGCTTCGGGGCAAAGCTGGCTTCGGAAATGGTTATGCCGCCGGTCTCTAAAATTTGCTTTGCGGCGCGCAACGACCTCATGACCTGCTGGCCGGGGTCTTCTCCGAAGAATCTGGAAAGGGTTGCGCTGACAACACCGCCCGGCATCGAGTAATCGAATTCAACCCGCACTATGGTGCCCCGACCGCCGGTTGCCCGCTCGAATCTCACGTATCCCGAATTGTAGATATCGGAGCCCTCGACCGAAGTCCACTCGATCCGGGAGTTGGGAATTTCCGTCGTTACCTTTGCATCCCACTCCGCGCTGGTTCCCGCTACCGGCTTGGTCTTCCAGTGGAGCAGGTGCTTCCCGGTCAGCTTGACCGATTCGAGATCCGGCATAAAGCTGGGAAAGCTCTCGAAGTTATGCCAGAAACGGTATACGTCTTCCGGCGAACGGTTGATGATGATGCTTTTCCTTACATGCATTGTCCGTCCTTTGGATGCACCGCGTTCTGAAAGAGCAGTGCAATCATTTCGGAGATAATCCGCGATCCAAATGAGCGCGGAACAAGCAATTTTATTTAAAGTAATCACTAACTTGCGTTTTCTAGCCCCGTGTTGTTGCGGTGGAGCCCATTTCCGGCGGCGAGCTTTTTAGGGCCGCATTCAAAATTGGTGAGACGGTCGATTGTCCTGCAGGAGAAAATGGCGGGGAAATAAATGGTCAACTCTGGCGCCGCAGTGAACTGGATTCCACTAAAACTGAATAGGAGAAATACCATTACAGAATCAGTTCAACTCTGAAAATCACCGCCCGCGTGTTCTGCAAAAGTCAGCTTGTTTACAATTCCGCATAGTCCTTCCAGGAAAAGATCCATTCCAATAAACAAAGCGAGCACCCATAAATATATTTCCTGAAACAGCCCAAAATACATGAA
>JAEZXS010000237.1 GCA_023442755.1 Pseudomonadota bacterium
CTGCGTGCATGGGGAGCAACCGCACAGGGCATCTACAAGGCCGGAGATACCGTCCAGTACAAGATCTACGTTCGTGACGAGAAAAACAGGAGTTTCACACAGCCGCCATCCGCCACTTATCAGCTCAAGGTTGTCGATCCATCGTCCAGGGTCGTCCACCAGCGCGACGGCATCCGCTTATCCGAATTCGGCGCCTTTGACGGTGAATTTCTTATCCCCAAAAACGGCTCAGTCGGGTACTACCGGTTCCAGCTCGCTTCCGATTTCGCCAAGTTGGACCTGACTCCCCTGCGCGTCCTGGTAAGCGACTTTACCCCATCGCCCTTCCGCGTGACGACGGAGCTGAACGGAAAACTGTTCGGGTCCGGCGAAACCGTCACCGTTTCCACGCAGGCGAAACTCCATGCCGGCGGGCCCTACAGCAAGGCCGATACCCGGATTACCGCAACCGTCGAACCCCGGCCTTTCAAACCGGACAGCCCAGTCGTCCGGGACTTCCAGTTCGACGTTGTGGACAAAGAGGAACACGAGCGGCAGCGGGTGCAGACCATTTTCCAGGGTTCCGGGAAAATCGACAATGACGGCAATCTTGAAACGCGGTTCACAGTTCCGGAACTGCCGGTTTACTACGGCAGGCTCACAGCCGAGAGTTCGGTTCGCGACGAGCGCGGCAAATCGGTCGCAAACCGTTCCGAGGCCGCCTGTTACGGCAGGAACCGCTTCATCGGGCTGCTCCAGTCCGACTGGGTCCTCGAGGAGGGAAAGCCGGCAAAAATATCGTTCATTGTTGTCGATCAGCTCGGAAACCCGGCTCCGGGCACCCAGGTCCGCATCAGCGTGGAAAAGCTCGAAACGAAGGCTGCCAGGGTGAAGGAGGCCGGGGACACCTACCCAACGCAGTACACGCACGAGTGGATAACGATCGAGACCCATGATGCCCAATCCGGTGCCGAACCCGACATCTTCGAATTTATTCCGAAGCAGTCCGGCACCGTCAGGATCGTGGGGGAAGTATCCGATACAAAGGGACGGGTGCAGAAAACCGTCCTGCGGCGCTGGATTTCCGGAAAGAGCCGCGTACTTTGGGAGCTTACCGAAGGCAACCTTCTGAACATCTACCCGGAAAAGGAAGAATACCGCGTGGGCGACACCGCGCGCATTTTTGTTCAGAATCCGTACCCCGGCGCGAAAGCGCTGATCACCGTGGAGCGCTACGGTACGATCGACCGCTGGGTGAAGACACTGGGCCAAAGTTCGGAGATCCTCGACATCCCCGTTTTGCCCGACTATCTCCCCGGCTTCTACGTTTCGGTGCTCGTCATGTCGCCTCGGGTCGACAAACCGCTCGGTCCGGGAGGCGAGGACCTGGGAAAACCGGTCTTTCGCATGGGCTACGCCAGGCTTGAGGTCAAGGACGAGTTCAAGGAAATTCAGGTACAGTGCAAGTCTGACAAGGATGTCTACAAACCGCGCGAAACCGTCCGGCTCGACTTCGAGGCAAAGCCTAAAAACCCCGTGCAGGGACAGCCCGCTCCACCGGTGGAACTCGCGGTCGCCGTTCTTGACGAGGCTGTTTTCGACCTGCTCGGGCAAAAGGGCCTCGCCTTCGATCCGTACCAGGGCTTTTACAAGCTGGACGACCTCGACCTGGTCAACTACAACCTCATTATGCAGTTGGTCGGACGGGAAAAGCTGGAGAAAAAGGGAGCAAGTCCCGCTGCGGCTGCCGGCTTCGACCTCAGCATGCGCTCCGTGTTCAAGTTCGTAAGCTACTGGAACCCGGCCCTCCGGGTGAACGAAGAAGGGAAAGCGAGCGTCCAGTTCCAGTTGCCGGACAACCTGACCGGATGGCGCGTGCTGGTGATGGCCGCCACGCCGGAAGACCGCATGGGCCTTGGCGAGGCCACTTTCAAGGTCAACCAGTCCACGGAAATCCGGCCCGTCATGCCCAACCAGGTGCGGAACGGAGATTCCTTCTCGGCCGGGTTTTCCATTATGAACAGGACAGCCGAGACCCGCAACATCGAGGTAAAAATCCAGGCCGAGGGTCCGATCTCAACCGATCCGGGTTCCACTCCGACATCAACTCAGGTTTTGGCTGCCGAACCCTTCAAACGCTATACGGTCCGCCTTCCCATGAAAGCAGCCGGTTCCGGCGCCATTGCCTTTACCGTGAAGGCGGGAGACGATGGCGATGAGGACGCGACACAGCACGTTCTGCAGGTTTTGCCCATAGTCAGCCGCGAGGTCTCGGCCGCCTACGGGACGATCCAGGGCGGCCAGGCTTCGCAGCAGATTCTCTTCCCGGACAACGCCCGTCCCGGATCGACCCTGCTCGACATCAATATCGCCCCGTCGGTTGTTGGCGGCCTTGACGGCGCTTTCGACTACATGAAGAACTATCCGCATGAATGCTGGGAACAGAAGATCAGCCGGGCAGTCCTGGCCGGCATGCTCCCGAACCTGGCTCCCTACCTTCCGAAAACCTTCTCCTGGAATAACAGCACAGCCGTTGCGGATAAGATCCTGGCAACGGCCGCCGAATTTCAGGCGCCCAACGGCGGGATGGCCTTCTATCTGCCGCGGGACGAATACGTCAGTCCGTTCCTCAGCGCCTTCACTGCGCTGGCATTCAACTGGCTGCGGGAAAGCGGCCGCGTGCCGCCCGTCCCGGTGGAGGAGAAGCTCCAACGATATCTTCAGGAAATGCTGAAACGCGAGGATGCGCAAAACGCTGCATCCTACGGCATCATGGCCAATGTGCGGGCGCTGGCGCTTTCCGCCCTGGCCGGAGGAGGCAAGGCAACCAAAGCCGACCTGGAGCGCCGGTTCAAGGATCTCCCCCGAATGAGCCTGTTCGGAAAGGCGATGTTCCTGGACGCCCTGGCAAAGGTGCCCGATACGCTTACAATGCAGCGCGAGGTCCTGCAGAACATACTCTCCCACGCAGACCAGACCAGCGGAACGATCCGATTCACCGAACCGCCCGACTCGGCGCTGCAAAACATCCTCAGCTCCACCCTTCGGGACAATGCGGCAATTCTTCTGGCGTTTCTCTCTTACAGGTCCGCCAATTTATCAAACACTGAACTCGGCGACATTCCGGTGCGCCTGACAAGGACTGTCACCCTTGCCCGCAAAGGCCGCGATCACTGGGCCTCGACACAGGAGAATCTTTTTGCGGCAATGGCCGTCATGCGCTTCAGCCGGGCTTTCGAGACCGAAAAACCGCAGATGAGCATCCAGGCTTTCCTGGACCAGGTATCCCTTGGGGAAGGCCGTTTCGAGAGCCATACCGACCCTCCTCTCAGCATGGAATACAAGGCGCCGGATTCGGACCAAGGGCGGAAGGCGGCTGCAGCGATCAAAACCGAAGGGCAAGGCAAGGCTTATTACCAGGCAACGCTTTCCTATACGCCGGCGGAATTCGGCAAGGAACCCGTCAACGCCGGGATAGAGATTCACCGGGAATACAGCGTCGAGCGCGACGGGAAATGGGTGCTTCTACAAAGTCCTGCGGAAATTTCCACGGGAGAACTCGTACGGGTCGACCTGTTCGTTTCTCTGCCGTCCGAGCGCTTTTTCGTCGTGGTGGAGGACCCGGTCCCGGGGGGGCTGGAGCCGGTTAACAGAGATCTTGCCACGGCTTCCGCCGTCGATGTGCAAAAGGGAGAATCGCCCTTCCCGGCCGAGTCGCTCAGCAACCGGTACAGCGACTGGAAGAGCTTCGGCGCTTCCCGCTGGAGTTTTTACCACAAAGAACTGAGGCACAGCGCAGCCCGTTTCTATTCCGAACGCCTCAATGCGGGAAGATACCACCTCTCGTATGCGGCCCAGGCGATAGCACCGGGCCAGTTCATGGCGCTGCCGGCCCGGGCGGAGGAAATGTACAATCCGGACGTATTCGGCAAGACCGCCCCTTCGGTTTTGAAGGTCAACCCGGCGGAATGATATGGCAAACCGAGTCTCAAGGCATCGAATCCTGAAACTCTGCGCCTGTTGCTGCGGGTGTTTCCTCCTCCTTTTTGCCTGGAAGACTTTCGCGGAGCTGCGCCCGCTTCCTGTGGAAACCCTGGCGAGCAATGCAGGAGTTCGCAAGCCGCAGGTGTTCGACCGGAACGGTGCTCCCCTCTCGTTCACTTATCAAAACCGGTGGAGCACCCAGACCGCTCCTCTTCATGATATTCCACCCCTGCTGCAGCGGGCGTTCATCGAATCGGAGGACCGGCGCTTCTATACGCATGGCGGAGTCGATTGGCTCTCACGGCTGCATGCAGCCTTTCAGGACATCAGGGCCATGAAACGCCTTCGCGGGGCAAGCACGATCACCGAACAGGTCGTGCGCATGCTGCACCCGAGGCCCCGTACAGTGTGGTCGCGATGGTTGGAGGGGATCGAAGCGGGCGTTCTGGAAAAAAGGTTTTCAAAAAACGAAATCCTGGAGTTCTACCTGAACCAGGTTCCCTACGGGCACCAGAGACGCGGAGTTGTCGAGGCGGCCCGGTTTTATTTCGATCGGGATGTCCAGACCCTGAATGAAAAGGAAACTCTTGCGCTGGCAGTGCTCGTCCGCGCCCCGTCGAGCCTCGATCCCATCCACAATCCCAAGGCGGTTGGGAAAAGAATCGCCGGACTGGCTCGACACCTGCTGGTTCTGAATCTGCTCGGCACGGAACAATACAGGGCGGCTGTTGCGGAAGGATTCGAATTCGCCCGCCCACGCGGAGTAATAGAGGCTTCGCATTTTCTACAGTATGTCTCCCGGACGGCTGCCGGCTGTCAGGAATCGGGTGCAATAAGCTCCACCCTCGACGGTCAGCTCCAGCAGAGGACCCGGGCAATATTGCTCAACCGCCTGGAAGCACTCAACACGGAGGAAGTCGGCAACGGGGCTGTCCTTGTTGTAGATAATCGAACAGACGACGTACTGGCCTGGGTAAGCGCGAGTTCCGCCCGGGGGGAACCGGGGGACCGCATTGACGCCGTTACCGCGCCGAGACAGCCCGGCTCCACCCTCAAGCCTTTTCTTTATGCCCTTGCCATGGAAATGGGCTGGACTCCCGCCACCCTCATCGAGGACTCGCCGATGGCCGAGCCGGTCGGCTCCGGTCTGCACCGGTTCCATAACTACAGCAGGACCTATTACGGACCTATTCGCCTCCGGGACGCACTCGGAAATTCCCTGAACACCCCAGCTGTCCGAACCATCCAGTTTACTGGGACGGAAAGCTTTCTCGACTGGCTGCACATGCTTGGGATCAGCAGCCTCGCCCGGTCCGCCGACTACTACGGACAGGGCCTGGCGCTTGGCGACGGGGAGGTCACACTTTTCGAACTCGTCCAGGCGTATTCCGTGCTGGCGCGCAGCGGCGAATTCCGGCCTCTTCGCGTCATATCGGCGCAGCACCAGCCAGCCCGCGAGTCGCGCCCTGTCATATCCCCCAACATAGCCGCAATCGTTTCCGATATACTTTCGGACCCGCAGGCCAGGCGCCTCGAATTCGGCGAGGGGCACCTGCTGCGCTTTCCCGTAAGGACGGCGATAAAGACGGGAACATCCACCGATCATCGGGACAGCTGGGCGATAGGATTTACTGACCGCTATACGGCAGGCGTATGGATGGGCAACCTCGACCGCCGCCCGACAAAGGGAATTACCGGGGCGATAGGTCCTGCTCTCGTCCTGCGCTCGGTTTTTGCCGAATTGAATCGAGAATATGAGGCAAGCCCCCTCCCCCTCGCCGCGGAGCTGCATACGGTGTCGATATGCTCGGTTTCGGGCAGGCAGGCCGGTCCCGAATGTCCAAGCATGGACGAAGTGTTTGAACCTGGGAAATCCCCCGGGGAGGTCTGCTCTCTCGATCACGGCCGTCCCGAACCCGGAGTAACCTCCCCGCGTAAGGATAAATTCAGGCTCATTCAGCCAACGCAGGGACTCCAGATCGCCATCGACCCGCGTATCCCGCAGGAGTTGCAGGCATTTGCTTTCCAAATCCCGAAAGACATCGACACATCAAGAGTGGAATGGATCGTAGACGGTCAGACAGCAGGCGAAACAGGGGCGGACTCCCATCGGTTCGTCTGGAAGCCCTCGCGCGGGCAGCATGTCGTCAGGGCAAGGATATGGCGGGTTGACGCAAATCGCCCCATAGAGACATCGGATATAACATTCAGCGTGAGATGATTCTCCCCGCCCCCTCCGGGGCCGGCTCCGGGCGCGGAGTTCGCTTCTCGTTCGCCCGCCCCGAGAGGGGCCACTACTCCGACTTTTCCCGCCATTTACCGATTTTGCTTTATTGAGGATTATGTCTCTTCTCCTTAAGTTTCCCCCTCGTCGGGGAGTGATTCCATTCGATCCCACGAACCAAACAGAAGGAGAAGAAGATGATCCACAAAAACCTTCACCCCAAAGTCTTGATCGGCGTCTTGTTACTGTCGGCTTTTCTGGCGATGTCCGGCATGGCCGCAGCCGATCAGTCTATGGGACCGGACAGTTCGTACTCGTACGACTCCTACAAGGGGATGGGCCGAAACCCGGATTCTATGAACCAGGAAGACATGAACATGTCCGGCTCGGCTGGCGCCTATATGAATTCCGGAGAGCAGGAGAGCACTCCGCCTCCGCAGATGCCGTCATACGGACTTGGTGGTACAGCTTTCATCGGCGAGCATTAATTAAAGTAGGCTGAATGACTCGAGCAGGACGTCAGCCCGGCGGGCGTCCTGCTCATTTTTATTCCTGCCGGTGCATCAACTCAAACCGCAGCGGGTGATACCCTTTCCATAACGTAAGCCTTCCGAATCAGTCTTCATATATCCGAAGTGGTCGACTATAAGACATTTCCTTATGCAATGGCAGCAGTCTTGGTTAAAATAGGTGGTCGCAAATCGTGAACAATCCGTGATTAGAAACCGCGATTGCGCATGAGCATCAACCTGTCCGGCGCACGGAATCGCCGAAGCCGGACCAGCTTCAGGATGGAGGAGGCGCCTTGAACCATGAGCGTAAGGAGGCTCTAGCAGCTTTAGTCGTCTGCCTGATTCTCGGCGCCATCGGTTTCATCGTGAACTGGTTCAGACTCGAGCTTTTATTTAATCTCGATTTCATTTTCGGGTCTACATTCGCCATCTTTGCAATACTGAGACTCGGCGGCTTCTACGGCGTCCTTGCCGGATTCATCGCCAGCGGCTGCACCTATTTCCTCTGGCATCATCCCTGGGGAATCGTCATCTGCACCTGCGAAGTCCTCTTCGTTGCGGTGCTCTACGCAAAGCGCAAAGGGAACCCCGTAATCTATGACATTGCTTACTGGGTACTCATCGGCGTTCCCATGGTGTACGTGTTTTACCATGGAGTCATGGGCTTTCGTATGCCCAGCACATTCCTTTTCATGCTCAAACAGTTCGTAAACGGCATCTTCAATGCCCTTGTCGCTACCATCCTTTTCTATATTCTCAGGTCCGGAAGAAATTCCACCGGAGAGCGGATCGCCTACTCCCAGTTGATCTTCGTCATGATGGTGTCCCTGGTGCTGGTCCCCGCATTGCTGTTTTTCATCATGGACATGCGAAATTACCACAAGAACGAAACGACGGCCTTCGTCTCCCGGCTCTCCCATACGACCGAAATCGTCCGCAGCACCCTGTCGGACTGGATAGAGGACCATCGCCATAACGTCCAGGCGCTGGCTTCGCTGGTCTCTGACCCCAATGTGGTTTCATTTCGCGAGATGCAGCACTACGTCGAAACCGTCAAAGCCGCAACACAGACCTGCTCGAAGATGGCGGTGATGAACAGGGATGCGGTCACCGTCGCGTCCTCCCCCACCGAGGATGAAAACGGCAATTCCATACTTGGCAAGGAATTTCTCGACCCCTCCTATGTCGCAATAATGAAGGAGACCCGAAAGCCCTACATTCCAAACATGGCCCGGGGCAAGATCGGGAGCGCCGCTCCAATTCTCCTGTTCCTCGCTCCAATCCTTTACGCTGGTGAATACAAGGGCTACTGCGCCGGGGTCCTGGAGGTCTCCCAAATCGCAAGCATGCTTGCGAATTTCGCAAGTCGAGACGGCGTGGATATCACCCTGATCGATGGACTCGGAAACGTCATTGCCGCCACCCTGCCGGATCAGAAAATCATGGAGCCGGTATCCCGGCCGTATGGCACCAACAGGGATTTCGAACAGGCGAAGGTGGTTCACTGGATTCCCAGTCCCCACCCCCCTGTCCATCCCTTCCAGCAGTGGCGGGAATCTATCGTCTATGAGATGGCCTTTCTGAGCAAAGACTACGGCTGGAAGGTCGTTGTCGAAAGCCCCTTTCTCCCCGTATTCAGGAAAGGCGCCCAGCACGGCACTCAAGCGCTCGCCCTTCTCAGTGCATTGATCTTCATAACCGTCCTTCTTTCACACCTGTTCAGCAAAGGCGTGGTCGCATCGCTCGTAAAGCTTCAGAATACAACCCGGTCGTTCCCAAACTGCCTCTCCCACTCGGCCGAGATGTCATGGCCCGAGAGTAGAATCGAGGAACTCGCCGCTCTTTCGTCCAACTTCCGGGAAATGGCTCTCGCCCTCAGCGCTTCTTTCAGCCAGCAGGAAGAACTCAACGAAAATCTCGAACAAAGGGTCAGGAGCCGCACGGAGGATCTGAACCGGGAGATAGAAGAAAGACGCAGAACCGAGGCGTCCCTTCGCGAAAGCGAGGAGAAATATCGCGCTCTTTTCCTCAATCCTCTGTTTGCCATCGGCATCTTCGATTCCGAAACGCTGCGGTTCATCGACGTCAACGATACGTACATCAATACGTATGGCTACACGAAAGAGGAACTGCTGGACCGAATGACGCTGGGGGATATCACCATGACCGGCGGAGCGGAAACAATGCCGGAGGGATCGATCTTCCTGCCGCTGCAGTATCACAGGAAGAAAGACGGCGCCGTTTTTCCGGTCGAAATCGTGGGTGGTCCGTATTTCTGGCAGGGCCGCAGGGTCATGTTCGTCCTGTCCAGAGATATCACGGATAAAGCCAGGACCGATGAAGCTCTGAAGGAAAGCGAGGAGCGTTTCCGCACGGTTTTCGAGGAGGGGCCGCTTGGTATGGCCATTATTACGCTCGATCACCGCTTCTCCAAGGTGAACTCCAAGTTTTGCGAAATGCTGGGCTACACGGAAGAAGAGCTTTCTTCACTCGATTTTTCCTCGGTCACCAAATGGGACGAATCCGGCCATGCCGCGCTGATCTGGGATCGTATCCTTGCGAACGAAATTCCGTTCTTGAACATCGAAAGCACCTACATTACAAAGACAGGGGAAGTAATCTGGGGCCAGTCCACCCTGTCCGTCATCCGCAATAACAGGGGAACCCCTCTGTACGGTTTGATCATCGTGGAGAACATCACCCGAAGGAAGCGCGTCGAGCAGGAACTGGATGGCTACAGGGAACACCTTGAAGTGCTCGTGCAGAACCGTACGAGCGAACTGGCCCAACTGAACGAGCAACTCAGGTGGGAGATCGCTCAGAGAAAGACCGTGGAGGAAGCTCTCAGAAAGGGCCAGGAAGAGTTGCACACGCTGGCTGCCAAACTTTCGGAAAGCGAGGAAATAGAAAAGCGCCGCCTGGCGCTGGAACTTCACGACCGGGTCGGGCAGAACCTCAGCGCCTTGAACATATCCCTCAATATTTTGAAAAATCTGCTTCCCCTGAATTCCGACCCAATGTGCCGGGAGCGCATTCGGGATTCCCTTGCGCTGGTGCGGGAAACGTCCCAGTCCATCCGGGACGTCATGTCGGATCTGCGCCCGCCCGTGCTCGACGACTATGGACTAGCCGCCGCCCTGCGCTGGTATGCCGACATATTCCGGTCCCGCACCTCGCTCGACATCACGGTTCAGGCCGAAGGTTTCTCCGCCCGCCTGCCTCTGCATGTCGAAACGGCGTTCTTCCGGATTTTCCAGGAATCATTGAGCAACGTCGCCCGGCACGCAAAGGCGACCAGTGTTTCCGTAAACCTTGAGGAGCTGAAGTCGGGAGTCCGCATGACGGTCCAGGATAACGGCGTCGGATTCGACATGACGGCAGAACACAACCACGACGGGCAGCCTCGATGGGGCCTCATGGGCATGAGGGAAAGGGCGCAGGGAATCGGAGGAAAACTCCGGATCAAATCCAGGCCCGGCAAAGGCACGCGGGTGGTGGTGATCGATTCTTCAAACAGCCGGCAATGATTGAAAACTCGGAGTCCCTATGAAAATTCGCGTTCTTCTTGCTGACGATCACGCGGTACTTCGTGACGGATTGCGCCTTCTGCTGGAGGCCGGCGGGGATATCACCGTCGTGGGAACGGAGGGCAATGGGCGGGACGCTTTGCAGAAGGTAAAGCAGATCAAGCCAGACGTTGTGGTGATGGACATAGCGATGCCCCAGTTGAACGGGATCGAAGCCACCGAACAGATAATGGCGGCCTGTCCGGACACCAGGGTTATCATCCTGTCGGTATATTCCACGGCCGAGCATGTATTTCGAGCGCTTCGGGCCGGCGCCAGAGGGTACCTGCTGAAGGAATCGGCCGGGGAGGAAGTGGTCGAGGCGGTGAGGGCCATCCATTCCGGACGGCATTATTTCAGCCAGGTGATAGGCGAAGTCATGGTGCAGGACTACATACAGCACAGGCTGAACGCTCAGGTCAAAAGTCCGCTGGAAAGCCTCAGCAGCCGCGAACGCGAAGTCCTTCAACTGGTGGTGGAAGGCAAGTCCAACCCCGAAATTGCCGAGAGCCTGTCACTTTCGGTCAAGTCGGTGGAAACCTACCGAAGCAGGCTGATGCAGAAGCTTGGCATCTACGATCTGCCCAGTCTGGTAAAATTCGCCATTCAGCACGGTCTGACGCCCGTGGAGAAGCATATTCAATAAGAAAGCCCATTCTCTTCCATAGTATTTTTCAAGGATACCTGACACAAACTGTAAAGCTCTCCTGACAGAGTGTCACCCGAGTCCGTGTTATAAGACCCTCAGCGCCTGATGTAGGCTTATTTTACGAATTATTTGTGCATAAAGGTACAGGCAGACTCCAGGGCTGCCGGGACGGTGATTTGCAATGATTTACGTGAGACAGTTGGCACCAGCGGAATACCAGGCTTTGAAGGAAATCAGCCGCAAAGAAGTCGGCCGTGTCAGCCAGCGAGCGCAGATTGTGCTCATGTCGGCCAAGAATCTGGCCGTGCCGGTCATCGCCGCTCTTTTCGACGTCAGCCAGGCGACCGTGCGGTTTTGGATTCGCAAGTTCGAAGCGGAAGGCCCCAAGGGCCTCTACGATGAAACCAGGAGCGGCAGGCCCAGGAGCGCCAATGGAAACGGAAATACCCCAACCAGGATCCGTTCTTACGGCGGCCTCGGCGACCTGATCAGGAACAATGCTCTGGTCAAAGACCAATCGTGGTGATTTCTCGCCAAAGGACAACTGACGGCTTATCGTTGCATTGCGGACCGCCGGGTGCTCCCCCCGGCAGGTCCGGCTCGTTTGCGTTCAATCCCTTCTTTGACTTCAACCACGTTCAATCCTCCCAATACCTCTCGCTTGCGTTAAAACCGCGTTAGTTTTCTGCAGAACCTGCACGTCCACGCTCGTCATTGCCTTCGACACACTTTTGTGCCAATAGTGTCCGGTGAAATTTACGATCATTTCTCATCCGCTCTTTTACAGACTGCACCTGTGCGCGCGAAGGCCACATTCACCAGGCATGTGCGCCCTGCCCGAAGAGGAGAACGAATGTCTGATCTCAACGCGATACTCTCACCCAGGTCTGTAGCTGTTGTCGGCGCCTCCACCATACCCGGTAAAGTTGGCCACGATATTTTCGTGAACATCCTCAAAGGCGAATACCAGGGCACCCTTTTCCCGGTAAATCCCAAGGCAACCGCGGTAAAGTGCGTCAAAGCATACCCGTCCATTTCAGAACTCCCCGACCCGATTGACCTGGCAATCATAATCCTCCCGCCTGGACGTGCTTTGATGGCCGTGGAGGAAGCCGCGCAAAAAGGCATCAAGGGCATCGTCATCGTTTCGGCAGGCTTCCGCGAGGTAGGCGAGGAAGGCCGCAGAATCGAGGAGCGCATCACCGCCATTTGCCGCGAATCGAGCATGCGCCTTGTCGGCCCCAACTGCCTCGGCGTCATCAATCCCCACCCTTCCGTGAGGCTGAATGCCAGTTTTTCCTCCCGCATGCCCTCTTTCGGCAACATCTCCTTCATTTCACAAAGCGGCGCCCTGTGCACGGCGGTCCTAGATTTTGCCGCCGACCGCGATTTCGGTTTTTCCAAGTTCATTTCGATCGGCAACAAGGCCGACGTCGACGAACTCGACCTGCTCAATCACCTGCATGAAGACCCGGATACCGAAGTCATCATGATTTATCTCGAAGAACTCCGCCGTGGCCCCGAGTTCATTCAGACCGCCCGGCGCATCACTTCCGGCGACCGCCCCACGCCGATCCTCGTGGTCAAGTCCGGCCGCACCCTGGCGGGAGCCAGGGCCGCCGTTTCCCACACCGGCTCGCTCGCGGGCTCCGAAGGTATTTACGATGCGGTCTTCAACCAGTCAGGGATCATCCGGGCCGATTCTATCGAGGATCTTTTCAATTTTGCCGCCGCATTTTCCGCGAAAAAGATCCCCAGCGGCAACAGGGTTGCCATTGTCACCAATGCCGGGGGCCCGGGAATCGTCGCAACGGACATGACCGTATCCTCGGGTCTGCAGCTTGCCGAATTCCGCGAAGAAACGATCGAAAGCCTGGCAAGCCATCTCCCGCCGACCGCCAACCTCCACAATCCAGTGGACGTCATAGGGGATGCCTCGCAGGACCGGTATGAAAACGCCCTGGCGGCAGTTATCCGGGACGAAGAGGTTGACGGAGCCCTGGTTATACTGACTCCGCAGTCCATGACGAATGCCCTGGCCACGGCCGAGGCCATAGCCCGGATCGCACGGCGGACGTACAAGCCTATCCTGTGCTGCTTCATGGGGATAATCGATGTCTCGGCGGGAGTGAAATACCTCCAGGAACACGGGATCCCGGTCTTCCGGTTTCCCGAGCACGCGGCGCAGTCTTTCGGTGCGTTGTACAGCTATTCCAGGTATCTCAACCGGCAGCAGCTTGCGGAATTCACCTTCGAACACGACACCGAACGCGCGTCGGCCATAATCCGCGACTGCCTGTCTTCCGGCAGGTACACCCTGGGAGAACTCGACGGCAACGAACTGCTCAAATGCTATGGCTTTTCCGTACTCCCGACGTTTCTTGCAAGGACCAGGGAGGAAGCCCGGCACTTCGCCGAGAAACTGAACTCCCCCGCAGCCATGAAAATCGTATCGCCCCAGATCATCCATAAATCGGATGCCGGCGGAGTCGAACTGAATCTCAAGGATTCCGATGCCGTCATGAACGCTTTCGACAACATTGTCGCAAGATCGAAAAAGTATGCCCCCGACGCAGTCATAGAGGGAGTGCTGGTGCAGAAGATGGGGCCGCCCGGAGAGGAAGTGATCCTGGGCATGAGTCGTTACCCCATGTACGGTGGGCTGCTCATGTTCGGCCTGGGCGGCGTTTTCGTCGAGGTCTTCAGGGACGTGATCTTCCGTGTCGCCCCCATAGGACGCAATGAAGCACGCAGAATGATCATGGGCATCAAGGGATTCACCCTCCTGAAAGGGTTTCGCGGAACCCCCCCAGCCGACCTCGAAGCTATCGAACGCGGACTGGTAAGCCTCTCGTCCATGGTCATTAATCATCCGGAGATCAGCGAACTGGACATAAATCCTCTCCTCGTGCACGAAAAAGGAAAAGGAGCTACCGTTGCCGACTGCAGGATCATTCTCAAGGCTGTGCAGGAGCAGAATTCCTGTGGCTGATCGAAACTGAGGGACGGAACGTCAAATCCTGATGTAAATGCGCTTCCTCCACAGCACCCATGCGATGAGGAACATGGATGCAAGATAGGCGAGTGCGTAATAGAGGGACGCGTTTTCCGGCGAGGCATTGGGTGCGCAATAATTTCTGAACAGGAAGGACCTGCAGCTCAGGGCGTAGCCGTTGGGAAGCGAAAAGTTTATGAAGCGTAGTGCCGTATCGAGCACTTCGGACAGAACATATATCGTTATCGGATTGACCCCGAAGATGACGAACGGCCTGGCCCACAACACGACACCTTCAACGTCGGTCAGCCAGTAAATCGAGGCAAAGACCACAAGCGTCAGGCCGGCCATGAATATGGCGAACGTGCTGGTCCAGATGCTCTTGTTTATGGGCAGCCACCGGTCCAGGAGCTCCCCTGTGAGGAGCAGCGCGAAGCCGGCCAACAACATGTACAGGGTTTTCCGCGGCCTGGACAAGGAAGATTTCAGCAAATCCCCCGTGAGCACCCCAAACAGCGTGGTGCCGATGGCAGGAAGAGTGCTCACCAGCCCTTCCGGGTCCCAGGTGCCGTAGTAGGACCACATGTGGCCGGTGAGGAAAAGCGAATCCACCCAGGCAGCGAAGTTTCTCCCCGGTTCGAGCACTCCCGCCCCGATCTCCGGCACGGGGATGAACCGCATCATCAGCCAGTATGCCGCGAGGAGAATTATTAGCCAGGCAATACGCCCTTTAAGGCCGTATCGCAGGATTATGGCGGCGGCGAAAAAATAGCAGAGCGCGATCCGTTGCAGCACACCCGGGATTCGAATGGTGGAAAAATGAAAGATGGGGAAAGTATTTACGAATAACCCCAGGCCAAAAAGGATGAGCGTGCGCCTCACAACCTGGGCCTCGATCCTGCGGTCCGTCATTCCTTTTTCCTGCTGCCCGGTGAGCGAAAACACCAGCGAAACGCCCACTATAAACAGAAACGACGGGAATATCGTATCCGCAAAAGTCCATCCGTTCCATACGGCATGCCTGAGAGGAGCATAAACAGCGCCGTAATTGCCGGGAGAATTCACCAGGATCATGGCGGCGATTGTCAAGCCGCGGAACGCATCGAGTGAGACAAGGCGCTTGTTGCTTTCCAACAATCCCGCATCCTCTTTTGTATTCACCTTTTCGATCTGTCTTTCCTGCACAGATTGTTCCAACCATAATACCGGCCCCTCATTCCTGCAGCCCCGCAATCACATGAATATGTAAAAACTAGCCGATTATCTTGCTCTTTTGATATTTTGACCTGCCCTTCGGGAATACTCAAATCGCGCTGATCGTAGTGATTCCACTTCCGAGGCGATCCCGGTTAATCAAAACCTGGCCGTTGACGAGCGTCCCTGAGTCGCAGACCTTACAGTGGCGCGTAGGCATTAACGAACCGAAGCCTCATCGCCCACTCTGTTTTTGTTTCGGCCACAGTTTCGAGAGCATAAAAAAGGAGTGGCTCAAAAACCGGACAAATGACCGTTATTGAATCTCTTACAGCCGGGATAAGGGGCGGCGCTTGCCAATGCCGCATTAACAACCCGGCGGGAACTTGCTGTCTGGAAGGTGCTACCGCCGCTAGCCTCTCCCCGGGGACGGGGTCGTAATTAAGCTGCTTAGCTACTTGCCACCCCAAGGCATGATCGGAACGGTTGAGATGGAATTCTGAGGGCTTCCTTCGACGAGCTTGGTGCTTACAGCCACGTAGACCAGGGTATTATGTTTCTTGTCAAACATGCGGATGACCTTGGTACTCTTGAAAAAAGCACTGGTCTTCTCGCTGAAGACATTTTCCTGGTTGGGAAGCTTGTTCGGCAGGGAGATAGGGCCGGTCTGGCGACAGGCGATTGAGAAACGCGAAGGGTCTTCGGCCAACCCCACGACACTGCCCCAGCCGCCTTTTCTGGCCTGGCTTATGTGACAGGTTACACCGGGGACACTCGGATCGTCGAAGGCTGAAACACAGACTGAATCATTGGGGCTAAGCAGTTTGAAGGTCGTATCCAGACAGCCGATATCGTCGGCCTGGCCAAGATCGATCCCGAAAGACAGCACACAAAAAAGAAACGCCAGCACCGTAACCAAACTCTTCATACTCCACCTCCTGTTATTTGCACGTCCGGTTGACATCTGCCTGATGAAACCGATCTATAGTAAACGAATTCCTCCATGCCCCAATCTTTCGGATAACCAAGAAGGCCCCGGAATAATGTCTGACAATCAAGTCGCGCTCTTGTTGCTTTTGCCCTCCAGGCCCATCCGCTCCCGGAAACCCTTGGGGGTGAGATCGAATGTCAGCGCGAAGTCGCGGTAGAATGTCGAGATCGATTCGTAGCCGGAATCGTAAGCGATTTCGGTGATGCTTCGGGGCGAAACACTCAGTTGGACCGAGGCAATGAGCATCCTGTAGAGCCGCAGGTAATCGAAGATGCTCATATTGAGATCGGCCCTGAAAAGCCGCGCCAGGTGGCGTTCCGAATAGGGAAAAGCACCCGCGAAATCCGACATGCCCAGTTTGCGCGCGTAGTTTCGCTCGATGAAATCCACAACTCCCCTGTTGTGGGGATTTCCAGGCTGCGGCAGCCGCGCCAGGCTCACCGGCCGCAGCGTATCTTCCCGAAGGACCTTCAGAAACAAATCCAGGCACTCCCGGTTCAACCCCGTCTCCAGATCGGATGCGCTGCGAATCTCTATTCTGTCGAACAGGGCGGCTGAGAGGTCGCTCATAGTGAAAATCACGATCCCGGCAAGGTCGGCGCGGAGCAGGCCAGGTGCAAAGTACAGGGACTTGTAGGCGACCGAATCGCCCACAACGGTCGAGCGGTGCGGCAGATCGGCCGGAATGAGCGCCGTCATGGAACCGAAAAGAGGCTGTTTTCTAGCATCGTCCACCAGGAGCGACACCCCGTTTCGAATCCTGAGCACCTGGTGATGCGAATGGGCATGCATTCGGCGGGTCGAATAATCTTCCAGTCGTCCCTCGAGAGTCAGCGCCAACTGGCCGGCCCGCGGGATATCGATCCTCAGGGGGCCGCCTTTCATTTGTCCCACCGTCAATCCTTCCATCGGTCGAATGTCCGTATCCGATAATAAAATGACTCTCATCCGGATGCAAGCCAGAACACAGGGCGCTATTGTCGATCTCGCAAGTCTCTCGATGCTATCACATGTGGGGGGGACCATACGATCGTCATTCCGGCGAAATCACGCGTTTCGCGTGAGGAATCCAGGATTCAATTTTCCGGACCCCGGTCTTCGCATAACGACTGATATGAGCTAACAGTGAATCAGCCTGAAAATGGCTGCGCGAGTATGGACGAAAACCTGCTTTTCCGGAGGATTGCCATGAGGGACCCTATGCACCACAAAAGAAGCGGATGTTGGCTCGGTGCGGTAGTTTGCCTATTGATGATTTCGGTATTCTTTTGGGAGGTGAAATACATGTCGGCGGCGGAAGGAAAGGGAGAACGCTTTGAAAGAGGCTATCGCGCCCTGCGGATGCTCAACGGCGAGGGCGCGGAAAAGGTGGTTTCGGGGCTTGAGGACATCGCGCCGGAAATGTCCGGCTTCCTGGTCGAATTCGCCTATGGCGATGTGTTTTCGCGTCCGGAACTTGACCCGAAATTGCGGGAGCTTGCTACCATCGCCGCCCTGGCCGCGCTGGGAAACGCCGCACCGCAGCTCCGCTGGCATATCGGCGCGGCCCTCAATATCGGTGTGAAACCGGAGCAGATCATAGACATCATGTATGTATCCGCCGTCTATCACGGGTTTCCCGCCGCACTGAACGGCATTGCCGCAGCACGGGAAGTATTCGGGGAAAAGAAGGTGCGATACACTCCGGTGAAGCGGGAGAAGGTTGCAGACAGGCGGGCACTGGGCATGGCAACTATGG
>JAEZXS010000092.1 GCA_023442755.1 Pseudomonadota bacterium
ACTCCCGACATCCTTCCCGAGTACGTCCAGTACGGGGGGCGGCCCGCCTTCGTGATAAAGCTCATCCTGGCGGCCGTTCTCTCCTCCAACTATGGCATCTACGGCCCGCCTTTCGAGCTGCTCGAAAACCGGGCGCTTCCGGGCCGTGAAGAATACATGGACTCGGAAAAGTACGAAATCCGCCACTGGGACTGGGACCGGCCGGGGAACCTTAAGGAATTCATTGCGCGCCTGAACCGGATCAGAAAAGAGAACCCGGCGCTCCAGGAAACCTGCAACATCCGTTTCCATGAAGTGGACAACGACCAGCTGCTCTTTTTCGGCAAACATGCAGCCGACTTCTCGGAGTCCGTGTTCGCGGTGATAAATCTCGATCCCGTCCACATGCAGTCGGGACATATCCGGATTCCCCTGCACGAGTTCGGCATCGATCCCTCCCAACCCTATCTCGGGCACGACCTGCTCTCGGACGAGAAGTACATCTGGTATGGAGAAACCAACTATGTGCAGCTCAACCCGCACGTGGTGCCCGCCCATATCTTCAAGCTGCGGACGCGGATTCGGCGGGAAACGGATTTCGATTATTTTATGTGAGCCAATTTTCGACAGGGGGTAAACAGGCTGCCGGACAAGAGTTAATATTTAATAATATTGATTTTGACGAATATAGACTCTCTCGTTCGCAAAAGAGCGGCAGCTTGGCAGGAGGAGGGCAGAATTGGCCGGCGGAACTGAATTGCTCCTTGACGATCCACTCTGGTATAAAGATGCCATCATTTACGAATTGCACATCAAGGCATTCTACGACAGCAACAATGACGGAATCGGCGATTTCCGGGGATTGACCCAAAAACTGGACTACCTGAAAGACCTTGGGGTTACCGCGGTCTGGCTGCTCCCGTTTTACCCTTCCCCGTTGCGGGACGACGGGTACGACATCGCCGATTTTTTCAATATCCACCCCTATTATGGCACGCTGAGGGATTTCAGGGATTTTCTCAGGGAAGCCCACAAGCGGGGAATCCGGGTAATCACCGAACTGGTCCTCAACCACACATCGGATCAGCATCCATGGTTCCAGCGGGCGAGGAGGGCGAAACCCGGCTCCGCCTTCAGGAACTTTTACGTCTGGTCCGATGATCCCCACAAGTATGCGGATGCCCGCGTCATCTTCCAGGATTTCGAAAATTCCAACTGGGCCTGGGATCACGAGGCCAACGCCTATTACTGGCATCGGTTCTATTCTCACCAGCCGGATCTCAATTTCGACAACCCGCAGGTACAGAAGGCGATGTTCCGGGTGATCGATTTCTGGATGCGCATGGGCGTCGACGGCATGAGGCTCGACGCGGTGCCGTACCTGTTCGAACGCGAAGGTACGAACTGCGAGAACCTGCCGGAGACGTACGAATTTTTGAGAAAACTGCGTGCCCATGTCGATGAGAATTTCAAGAACCGGATGCTGCTCGCCGAGGCGAATCAGTGGCCGGAGGATGCGATCGCATACTTCGGAAAGGGCGACATCTGCAACATGGCGTTCCATTTTCCATTGATGCCCAGGATGTTCATGGCGCTCCAGATGGAGGACAATTTCCCGATCATCGACATCCTGGAACAGACCCCGTCTCTGCCGGAGAACTGCCAGTGGGCGCTTTTTCTGCGAAACCATGACGAACTCACGCTCGAGATGGTCACCGACGAAGAGCGGGATTACATGTATCGCCTTTATGCCAGGGACCCGCGGGCGCGGATCAACCTGGGCATCCGCAGGCGCCTTGCGCCTCTTCTCGGAAACGACGTGCGCAAAATAAAGCTTCTGTACGCTCTTCTGCTGTGCCTTCCCGGCACTCCGGTAGTCTATTACGGCAACGAAATCTGCATGGGAGACAATTACTACCTCGGGGACAGGGACGGCGTCAGGACGCCGATGCAGTGGAGTCCGGACAAGAACGCCGGTTTTTCCCGGGCCGATCCGCAGCAGCTCTATCTTCCGGTCATCATCGACTACACCTATCATTACCAGACTATAAACGTGGAAAACCAGGAAAAGAGCGCCGCCTCGTTTCTCTGGTTCATGCGCCGCTTCGTCGCTCTGAGAAAGCGCTTCAGGGCTTTCAGCAGGGGGAGCATGCGGGTTATTTATTCGAGCAACAAGAAAGTCTTATCTTTTATTCGGGAATATGGGGACGAAAAGATCCTGATAGCGATCAACCTGTCCCGGCTTCCCCAGATGAGCACGCTCAATCTGGCGGATTATGCAGGCATGGTTCCGGAAGAGCTTTTGAGCCGCAACCGGTTCCACGCTGTCGAAAAGTCTCCCTACATTCTTACGTTCGACCCGTACGGCCAATACCTGTTCCTGCTGGGCCGGGGAGAAGGGCCGGCCTGTATAGGGATCGGAGAGCAGGAAGGGTTTGAAGCCGTGGTGCACTGGACCGAAATTTTCGATGGAAAATCGCGCGAGGTGCTCGAGGACACGATCCTGCCTTCCTATATCGGAGGATGCCGCTGGTTCGGCGGCAAGGCGCGCCAGGTGCAGCAGCTCCGAATCAGGGCGATAGTGCCGGTCTCGCGAGATCACTCCCATTCGAGATTCGTAATTTTGAATGTCGAATACACGGACGGGCTGCCGGAGATATACGTCATGTCTCTCGGGTTTGCCGAAGGCGCCGAGGCGGACAGAATCAGGGAGGACTTTCCCGCCGCGGTGGTTTCCTCGCTGAAGGTGGGAGGGAAGTCCGGGATTCTCTACGACGGCATCTACAGCGACCTGTTCTGCAACCAGCTCATGGATCTGATCGCCCGGAAGCGGCGGTTGAGGACGAACTCCGTGGAACTGGCCGCGTCGGCCGGGAAGAGCTTCAGGATCGACTTCGCACGCGCGGCGCAGCAGATCAAGCCGAGGGTTCTCGGCGTGGACCAGAGCAATACCTCCGTACTTTTTGGGGACAAGTATTTCCTGAAGCTGTACCGTCATCCCGACGAAGGCGTCAATCCGGACCTGGAGATTTCCCGCTTCCTGACCGAAGAAGCCAATTTCAAACATATCCCGGCGTTTGCGGGAGGAATCGAAATTCGGGGGCAGGGAGCGTCCCCGATAACCCTTGGAATTCTGCAAAGCTACGTCCACAACCAGGGGGATGCGCTCAGCTATTTCATTTCCGGGCTCAACCGGTACTACGAGGAGGTCCTGGGGGTGAGGACCGAGTTCCCCGATCTGCCCCGGATGCGCATGCCGCTCCTGGAGCTTGCCGAGGAGGAAACGCCGCTCATCCCGGAGGAGTTCTGGGCGGGCATTCACGCCGAAATGGTCGCCCTGCTTGGCGAGCGGACCGCCCAGCTGCATTTGGCACTTGCCTCCGGTCGGGACAACTCCGATTTCGCTCCCGAACAGTTTTCGGTTCTCTGGCAGAGATCGGTTTTCCAGTCCATGCAAAGCATGCAGAAGAGAGTGTTTCAACTTCTTTCCTCAACAATTTCAAAGCTTCCGCCGACTGTAGCCGAGGAGGCATCCCAGATTTTGGCCCGGAACGCCCAGATCGTCTCCACGTTGAGGGCGATAGTGAAGAGGAAGATTCCCGCGAAACGGATCCGGGTCCACGGGGACTACCACCTGGGACAGGTGCTCTACACGGGAAAGGACTTCATTATAATCGATTTCGAGGGTGAACCCGCCCGGACCCTGGGAGAACGGCGGCTGAAGGCTTCTCCCTTCAAGGACGTTGCGGGCATGATCCGTTCATTCCATTATGCCGCGTACCTGGCGCTGCTGAAAGAGCCCGGAGTTCGTGCGGAAGATGTACCGGCGCTGGAACCGTGGGCCGAACTGTGGTACAGGAGCATGTCGGCAGTTTTTCTGCGCGCATATCTCGCTGCGATGAAGGGCAGCGGCCTGATCCCGGAGAACAGAGACGACCTGCAGACGCTTCTTTCATGCTTTCTGCTGGATAAGGCGGTCTATGAGCTGGGGTACGAGATGAACAACCGGCCCGACTGGGTGGTCATACCCATCAGGGGTATAAGATATCTCCTGGAGAGCGTGGGCTGAGATGGAACAGGGAGCGAGGTAAAGCAATGAACACTCCGAATGTGAATCCTGAGTTCAGTTTGATTAGCGACCAAGATACGTACCTGTTCAAAGAGGGAAATCATTTCAGGCTCTATGAAAAGCTGGGGTCCCACATCGTCAATGTGGACGGGGTGACGGGGACCTACTTCGCCGTATGGGCGCCAAATGCGGAAAAGGTATTCGTAATCGGCGATTTCAACGGCTGGAACCGTGAGTCACATCAACTGCACGTCCGCTGGGACGGGTCGGGAATCTTCGAGGGTTTCATTCCGGGCATCGGAAACGGCTCCATTTACAAGTACCATATCATCTCCAGGGTTAACGGGTACCGGGTCGACAAGGCCGATCCGTTCGCGATGCACATGGAGACGCCCCCGAAAACGGGGTCAATCGTCTGGGACATCGGCTACGAATGGAACGACAGCCGGTGGATGGAAACGCGGGCTGCAAAAAACGCACTCAATGCCCCTTTTTCCATCTACGAGATGCACCTGGGCTCCTGGCGCAGGGTGCCCGACGACGGCAACCGCTGGATGAGCTACCGGGAGATGGCGGAGTATCTGCCCGATTACCTGAAGGAGACCGGGTTTACGCACGTGGAGTTCCTGCCCATCATGGAGCACCCGTTTTACGGTTCATGGGGATACCAGACCCTGGGCTATTTCGCTCCAACATCCCGGTACGGGACCCCGCAGGATTTCATGTACCTGATCGAGGTGCTCCACCAGAACGGAATCGGGGTCATCCTCGACTGGGTGCCCTCACATTTTCCCAGCGACGAGTTCGGCCTGACGTTTTTCGATGGAACGCACCTCTACGAGCACGACGACCCGAAAAAAGGCTACCATCCCGAATGGAACAGCTACATCTTCAACCATGGGCGCTATGAAATCCGGGCTTTCCTCATAAGCAGCGCTCTTTTCTGGCTGGACAGATATCATGCGGACGGGCTGCGGGTGGACGCCGTCGCCTCGATGCTCTACCTCGACTATGCGCGCCAGGAAGGCGAATGGATCCCGAATATGTATGGCGGGAAAGAAAACCTTGATGCGATATATTTTCTGAAGCGATTCAATGAGGTCGTCTACCAGGAATATCCCGACGTCCAGACCATAGCCGAGGAATCGACCTCCTGGCCGATGGTGTCTCGGCCTGCTTATGTCGGCGGCCTGGGCTTCGGCATGAAATGGAACATGGGCTGGATGCACGACACGCTGGAATATTTCAGCAAGGACCCGGTCTATCGGAAATACGAACAGAACAAGCT
>JAEZXS010000319.1 GCA_023442755.1 Pseudomonadota bacterium
GCTTGGCGCGATCATGGGTTCGGGCGGGCTCATCGTTACCGATGAGAACACCTGCATGGTAGACATGGCCAAGTTCTTCCTGACCTTCACCCAGAAAGAATCCTGCGGTAAGTGCGTTCCCTGCCGCCTCGGGACCAAGAAGATGCTGGAAATTCTGACGAGCGTCTCCAAGGGAGAGGCGACACTGGAGGATCTCGATCAGCTTACCGAGTTGGCCCAGGATGTTAAGAGCGGCTCGCTTTGCGGCCTGGGACAGACTGCGCCAAACCCTGCGCTTTCCACTGTCCGGTATTTCCGGGACGAGTACGAGGCGCACATTCTGAAGAAGGAATGCCCTGCCAGGGTTTGTGTCCGACTGATCAAATTCGAGGTGAACGAGGAGAAATGCAAGAAGTGCGGCGCCTGCGCCACCGCATGTCCGCCCGATGCAATAACCTGGAAGAAAAAGGAAGTAGCCCGGATCGATAAGGAGAAATGCATCGCATGCCGCTCCTGTATCCTGGCCTGCAGGTATCACTCGATCGATTAGCGGGAAGAGAGGAAAAATGGACGCTGACAAACTGACACTGACGATCAATGGAATGAGCGTGCGCGGCAGAAAAGGGCAGACCGTGCTGGAGGTTTGCCGTGACAACGGCATCAAGGTTCCGACCTTGTGCTACCATCCCAAGATGCCGCCCTATGGCGGTTGCCGCCTCTGTATCGTGGAAATCGAAAATATGCGCGGTCTTCCCCCATCGTGCACCACACCGGCGACGGACGGAATGAAGGTTTCGACCCACACAGACCGGCTGACCCAGGTGCGGAAGACGGTGCTCGAGCTTCTTCTCGCCTACGGCAATCATAATTGCCTCATGTGCGAGAAAAATGGGGAATGCGAGTTGCAGAACCTGGTCTACGAACATGGAATCGATGCGGTGCGCTATAAGGCGGGTTTTGTGCCCAAGCCGCTCGACGAATCAAGTTCCATGATCGTGCGCGATCCGAACAAGTGCGTCCTGTGCGGCCGCTGCGTACGCGGATGCCTTGCGGTTCAGGTCAATGGGGTCATTGACATGGCGGCTCGCGGATCCGATTCCTACATCTCCACCTTTAACGGCGGAGACTTGAAGGATTCGAACTGTGCGTTCTGCGGCGAGTGCGTTGCGGCATGCCCGACGGGGGCGCTGACGCATAAGCAGGCGCGCTTCAAAGGCCGGCCCTGGGAGCTTCAGAAAACGGTTACCACCTGTGTGTACTGCGGCGTAGGCTGCCAGCTCGAATTGAACGTCAAAGACAATGAGGTCATAAAGGTCACGACGGATCCGGACATTCCCGGTCCCAACCGGGGGAGCCTGTGCGTTAAGGGGCGCTTCGGGATGGATTTCATCAACCATCCGGACAGGCTGAGAACTCCGCTGATCCGTAAAGACGGCGCGTTGAAGGAGGCGAGTTGGGATGAGGCACTGGATCTGGTCGCCCAGAAATTTGGCCGGATAAAGTCCCAGTCGGGTCCCGATTCGCTTGCGGTGTTCTCTTCGGCCCGCTGCACGAACGAAGAGAATTATCTGCTCTCCAAATTTGCCCGGGCGGTGATCGGAACGAACAATATCGACCACTGCGCGCGTCTCTGACACTCCTCTACGGTGGTCGGTCTGGCCGCCGCTTTTGGAAGTGGAGCAATGACCAACTCCATCGAGGAGATGGAAAACTCGGACGTCGTGCTGCTTACGGGCTCTAACACGCGTGAGATGCACCCTGTGATCTCATCTTACATCAAGCGCGGGGTGGTCAGCGGAAAGACCAGGCTGATCGTTGTCGATCCCAGGCGGATCGACCTGGTGGATTTTGCCGAAATATGGCTGCGCCAGCAACCGGGTACCGATGTTGCCTGGTTGAACGGCATGATGAACGTTATCATAGCTGAGGGCCTCTATGACAAAGAATATGTCGAAGAGAGGACCGAGGATTTTGATACGCTGGCCAGGACCGTTTCATCATATACGCCGGACAAGGTGGAGGCTATCACCGGCATTCCGGCGAATGACCTGATTGCCGCTGCCCGGCTGTATGCAAGTGCGCCGGCAGCGGCAATCGCTTACGCGATGGGGATAACACAGCACATAAACGGGACCGATGCCGTCAAGAGCGTGGCCAATCTCGCGATGCTCTGCGGAAACATCGGGATCGAGTCAGGCGGCGTGAATCCCCTTCGCGGTCAAAACAATGTTCAGGGGGCGTGCGACATGGGCTGCCTCCCGAATGTTCTTACCGCTTACCAGTCGGTTACCGTCCCCGCGGTACGCGAGAAGTTCGCCAAATTCTGGGGCGCGGAAAACATTCCGGAAAAACCCGGATTAACGATAGTGGAGATAGTAGATGCGGCCGCAAAAGGCGGCATCAAAGGATTGTACGTAGTCGGCGAGAATCCGATGATAAGCGACCCCGACCTGCATCATGTGGCTGAGGGGCTGAAAAATCTCGATTTTCTCGTGGTTCAGGACATTTTTCTTACCGAGACCGCCCAACTGGCCGACGTCGTGCTGCCGGCAGCCTGTTTTGCCGAGAAGGAAGGGACCTTTTCCAATACGGAGCGGAGAGTGCAGCGAGTCAGAAAAGCTGTCACCCCTCCCGGACAGGCCCTGGCAGACTGGGAAATCATCTGTGGGATCGCGAGCCGGATGGGATATGCAATGAACTATCCGGATGCTCAGGCTATTTTCGACGAGATGGCGGGCATTACCCCGTCTTATGCGGGTATGAGCTATGAACGGCTGGATAAGGGCGGGCTCCAGTGGCCCTGTCCCTCAAAGGACCATCCGGGCACCAGATACCTGCACAAGGACAAATTCGTTCGGGGAAAGGGCAAGTTTCATGCAATTGATTGGATAGCTCCCGCGGAGTCTCCCGATGCGGAGTACCCGTTCCTTCTGACCACGGGTCGAGTCCTGTTCCAGTATCATACGGGAACGATGACACGCCGCTCGGAAGGTTTGAACGGGTGTGCTCCGGAGTGCTTTGTGGAGATTTGCAGCAAGGATGCTGCCAAGCTTGGTTTGGCGGACGGAGAGATGGTGAAGGTGACATCGAGGCGTGGCACTCTGAAGGCCAAGGCCATGGTGGGCGAGAAAACCGATGTGGGTACGATATTTATCCCGATGCACTATTTCGAGGCGCCGGTAAATAATCTGACCATCGGGAGTCTCGACCCGCAGGCCAAAATCCCGGAATACAAGGTCTGTGCTGTAAAGCTGGAGAAGGAAGCTGCTGCCGCTTAGGGGTGTGATCTTGAAAAGCGGGACCGGGCGCAGGCGCCTGGTCCCGCATGCTTTCGAACGGCAGAGGCGATGCAAGATAAAGCCCGCCCGGCATTTTGCCGGACGGGCTTACGCAGTGGGCAAGGCGATCCTTAACTCGCCGCAGTCAACTAGCGACTGGGTTCGACCACACCGCTCACAGCTTTCTTTTCCGTCCAGCTGGGCCGCAGGAATATGAACCAGTACATGAGGCCGACCATCAGCGCCCCGCCTATTATGTTTCCGATCGTGGCGGGAAGCAGGTTGCGGAAGAAGAAGTTGCCCCAGGTTAGAATCGCTCCGCCGTCTTTCAGCTTCTCGGCAACCGATGCGAAATAGACGGGGTCGAGGTCCTTGATGAACAGGGCGGAGGGAATGAAGTACATATTTGCCACGCAGTGCTCGAAACCGCAGGCAACGAATGCGGATATGGGCGGCAGAATGACGAGCACCTTGTCCGTGTTGCTGCGTGCGCCGAAACACATCCAGACCGCCATGCAGACGAGGGCGTTACAGAAGATGGCCAGCGCTATGCATGGAATGAAATCGAGGCTGGTCTTGGCAACGCCGATTCCAAGCGCGCTCAATCCTACCGCCCCGCCTCCGAATTTGTGCTGACCACCGAGGAAGACCATGTAGG
>JAEZXS010000333.1 GCA_023442755.1 Pseudomonadota bacterium
CGAGTTCGGCTTCCTTGGCGCACTGTTCCAGGGACTTCGGCATGACTTCGGGGGGAACGGGCTCCTTACCATACTTCCAGTTGAGGAACCGCTTTCCGGTCAGAGGATACATACCGTAGATGAGAACATCGTCGATGTCCTTGGCCAGGCCCTTGGTGTCCTCGTAGTTCTTCGGCATTTCGGGCTCGAGAATCTCTGCGGGACGGCCGGCGAAGGGGGTCTCGCCTCTGGGATAGCCCTTCAGAGCCTTCTTCTGGATTTCCGGATCGACGGGGACCGGGGTATGGCCATAGAGGCCGAAGAACAGATCCTTGCTCTGGGCGGAGATCATCTTGTAGCGCTCTTCGGGCGTGTCGAACAGAACATTGTTGACCGCCTGGATGCCGACGATCTGGCTGGTAGGCGTAACAAGGGGAACCTGGCCCATTTCCTTGCGGACCTGGGGCAGAGCCTTGAACACGTCGTTGAGCCTGTCGGAGGCGCCCATTTCACGGAGCTGGTTGATGAGGTTGGAGAGCATGCCGCCCGGGGTCTGGTGCAGCAGAACGCCGATGTCGATGGTGGACATACGGTCGTCGAGCAGGTGGCGGTACTTGGGCGATATCTTCTCGAAATGCTCGCTGCACTTCGCCAGCTGATGGAGGTCGAATCCAGTGTCTCTGTTGGTATACCTCAGGGTCATGACCAGAGGCTCGATGGCCGGATGGGAACTGCGGTAGGCCCACGGCGACAGGCAGGTGTCGACGATGTCGACGCCTGCTTCGATTGCCTTGAGCAGGGCCAGGTCGGCCATACCGGAGGTGAAATGGCTATGGAGATGGATGGGGATCTTCACGGCTTCTTTGAGAGCCTTAACCAGGTAATAGGCATCGTAGGGAGCGATAAGACCCGCCATGTCCTTGATGCAGACCGAATCCGAACCCATATCCTCGAGCTGTTTGGCCTTTTTCACCCAGAAGTCCAGGTTGTAAACCGCGCCGCCCATCCGGGGTTCCGTCAGGGAGTAGGAAATGGTGCCCTGGAAATGCTGTCCGTTTTTCTTGATGGGCTTGATGACCGTTTCAAAATTGCGGAAGTCGTTGAGTGCGTCGAAGGTCCGGAAAACTTCGATTCCGTTGGCGCATGCGCGATCGACGAAGGCTTCCGCCATATCGTCGGCATAGTTGCGGTATCCGACCAGGTTCTGACCGCGAAGCAGCATCATCAGCTTCGTCGTCTTGAGGTACTTTTTGAGTTGGCGCGGTCTCTCCCAGGGATCTTCATTGAGGAAACGATGCATGGTGTCAAACGTCGCCCCGCCCCAGACTTCCATCGCCCAGTACCCTACCTTTTCCATTTCCTCGGCGATGGGCAGAAGGTCTTCGGTTCTTCCGCGGGTGGCGAAGAGGGACTGATGGCCATCACGGAAAGTCAAATCCCCTATTTTGACCGGGTTGTCCGCCTTTACCGGCGGCTCATCGAGCAAGTTCGCAATGAGAGATGTACCATGACGATGTGAATTCTCCATCCTTGTGTCTCCTTTTTCCATTCGAGAGATATTTCAGTTTCGGCTCAGCTCACTCAGCACCAGACTTGAACACCAGAAGTCGTCTTCAAGGAAACATCCTCAATAAACTCTGGTATCTTCTAAACTTGACTTGAGAGCTTCGAATGTCGTAAAAACCCCGGCCGCTCTACATCCGAAACAAGACAAGGTTAAAATGCCTATTTGGCCAAACGCATCTGCCATGCCCATCTTACGTCCATAGCGGCTTGCCTCCCGGCGACTGCGAAGGGGCTGCTCATAACTGCGGGCTGTGCGGATGCTCTCTGCTGCTGCATCGCAAGCAGGGTTTCCTGCTCGGCCTGCAGGTAGAACCCGACAGCCGATGAGATAGCCGCAATCACCTTCGGATCTACGTTCATCAGTACCCTCCATTATCGAATGCCACGGTTGCGCTCACAACTTCCACTCTGATCCACTCCGGCCTCTCGCGAATTAACAGCTTTGCTTTCTGTCATCCGGTCCTCAGCCGGCTTTCCGCGGCCCGGGCCCCGTCGGGGATCCGGGCCGATATGTTCTACGCGGCCCGGCGGGTCTTCTTCTTGAGATTGCTGATCCTGCGCCGGAATGCTTCGGTCAGCTTGGTCTTTCCCGCCTCTCTGGCCTGTTCGCGTTTGTCCCTGAGTTCCCTGATTTTGGACTTGAGGGCTCTTACATCTATTTCCTTCTTCTTGCCCTTTTCGTCCACGATGCCCCGGACTTCCCTGATTCCCGCGATGAGTTCCGCCTTGTTCATTGCATGGACGCCCGTCATGCCGCCCGCTGCAAGAGCCAGTTCGCGAAGTTCCTTCGCGGTCATCTTTTCGAGGGCTTTTTCCTTCTTTTCCTTCTCTTTTTTCGCCATCGTCTACTCCTTTTGCCTGTCCTTATCGAACAGCTCTGAAATCTTGAGAAACGGCTTGAACAGGTCGATCGGAATAGGGAACAGGGTCGTCGAGTTGTGCTCCGCCGCTATTTCGCGCAGTGTCTGCAAATAGCGCAGCTGGAGCGCCACAGGATGTTCCTGGATAATGCGGGCGGCTTCGGACAGGCGGTCTGCAGCCTGGAATTCGCCCTCGGCACTGATGACTTTTGCGCGCCGTTCGCGTTCGGCTTCAGCCTGTTTCGCCATTGCCCGCTGCATTTCCTGCGGCAGGTCGATCTGCTTGAGTTCGACAACCGAGACTTTGATTCCCCAAGGTTCGGTGTGCCTGTCAAGTATCTCCTGGATATGGGCGTTGATCTTGTCTCTTTCCGAGAGCAGGTCATCAAGTGCAGCCTGGCCGCACACGCTTCGCAGAGTGGTCTGCGACAGCTGGCTCGTCGCATAGAGATAGTTCTCGACCGATATCACAGCCTTCACCGGGTCGACTACCCGGAAGTAAATTACCGCGTTCACTTTCACTGAGACGTTGTCCCGCGTGATCACGTCCTGGGTGGGAACATCGGCGGCGATGAGCCGCAGACTCACCTTCTGCAAGCGGTCAAGCACCGGTATCAGAATGATCAGCCCAGGGCCCTTTGCGCGGATTACGCGCCCGAGGCGAAATATGACTCCCCGCTCGTATTCATTCAGAACCCGGATGGCATTGGCGAGAAAAAGCACCACCAGGACTACGATTACTATAACGCCGTACGGCATCTTTCCCTCCGCTGATACTGCTCGTGCAAAAATGCACACAAGAGCTAATTTTCACTATCTACCACCGATTTTTTTCACTTTCAACTTTAAATTATGCACCTCAACTACTTCAGCCCTTTCTCCTGCCCTGATTTTCTCCTCCGATACACCATTCCAAAGCTCCCCGTTAACGAAAATTTTCCCCTCCGGATCCATATCCTCAACCACCTCTCCGACCAGTCCCAGCAAGGCTTCAGACCCTGTCTGCGGCTTCCGGATCTGGGCTCTGAAAGCAAGGCTTGCAACGGCAACAAAGAAAAGTGAAATGACTGTGACGGTTGGCACAAATACGGAGAGCGCGAGTTGCATCGGCTGTCCGGGTGTGCGGAAAAGCATAAGCGAACCGAGCACCAGACAAAGTATCCCGGCAAGACTTAGCAGGCCGTGTGAGGTGATTTTGATCTCGAGGAAAAAAAAGACAATGGCCAGAAGAATGATAAGAAAGCCTGCGTAATTTACGGGAAGCGTCTGAAGTGCATAAAGTGCCAAAATGAGAGAAATCCCGCCGACGACTCCGGGAAGTACCGCTCCGGGGTTGGAAAGCTCGAAGTAAAGACCGGCCAGCCCGATCATCAGCAGAATGTACGCAAGATTTGGGTTGCTTATGATCCGCAGGATGCTGTTCTGCCAGCCGGGATCGATGGTGCGCTGCTCCGCATCTGCGGTATGAAGGACAACGGTGCGACCCTTGCGCTGCAGGTGCCAGCCGTCGAGTTTTTTCAGAAGAGTTGGCAGGTCGGGAGCGATTATGTCTATCACGTTGAGCTTGTATGCTTCCTCCGCGGAGGCGGACACGCTGCTTTTAATAGCCTCCTGGAGCCAGTCGGCGTTTCTGCCCCGCTGGGCGGCGATGCTCCGGGCGAAGGCCAGCATGTCGTTTAGCACTTTTTCACTCATCGAGGAGGGCACCTCGCCTCCACCGCTCGTTACCGGGTGGGCTGCCCCGATGTTGGTGCCCGGGGCCATGGCGGCAATATCCGCGGCAGCCGTGATGAAAACACCGGCCGAGGCGGCCTGCGCGCCGCTTGGATAAACGTACACGACCACCGGGATCTCCGAATTGAGAATAGCCTGGGCTATCCCGCGCATAGAGGTCATAAGGCCGCCCGGAGTGTCTAGGAGGATGATCATGCATTGGGCGTTTTCTTTGACCGAGCGGTCCAGGGCGTACTCTACGAAATCCTCAACTCCCGGATTGATCGAATCCCGGATGTGAATGATTTCGACTGGAGACTGATCCTGTGCACAAAGGGCAGGGTGATTGAAGCACAGTACTACCCACATTAGTGCTGAAAAGCGCAAACATGTCCAAAAAGATCCCATCGCTGTAAATTTCCTCCTGAACCGGGCGATAGCGCCCTCTTGCTCGGATTGCAACCTGATTGTCAGGCGACGCTTTTCGGCCGGCCCGCCAAATGCCGTGCGGGCCCGGGGGAGGAGCGGTTCCGGTGATTCCTGCAGTCAGACCAGGAACAAGTCGAAAAGGCATCCGACCGGGATAAGTCCGGTCAGTTTGAATGCTTTGTGCGAGCCAGCTCGAGAACTTCCTTCAGATCCTGCCACGCTGCCGCTTTGTGTGCCGGATTTCTGAGTAGATATGCCGGATGATAAGTA
>JAEZXS010000106.1 GCA_023442755.1 Pseudomonadota bacterium
ATCGCAGAATTATGTTCTTTAGGCAAGCCGAATACGACGCAAAGAATTTGCTCGAAGTCCGATTATTGGCATTTATCGCCCGATCGGCCGAAAAAGTGATCGCGATTCCTGCTGCTACGGGACGCTATTACCTATTTGAGAGGTTTACGAGAGCATCGAAGAGGGCTGTTTTGCCCGGGAAGAAACCGTTAACGCGCACAGTTCTGTCATCAGCACGGCGAAGCGAAAAATGGTGCCTCAAGGCTGGAATTATTCGGAAGGGCTGTTGCCGGCATGGAGCGGGGCCGCTTCATCGGAAGTTTCGTACGGGAGACTGCATTAGGCCGGCTGCCGGAATTCAAGAAAAGATCCGCTCCGGCTATGCGCGTTTGCCGGCCAAATTGTGGCGTGTCTGGCGTATTCGGCCATGAAAGGCAATATCGCCGGGGCTATCCGCCGATTCCGAAGCGATCTTTGTGTGTCAGGGGGAAGTCGAAACTCCCCCCTGGCATTGCTTGATCCGGCCGGCAGAAGATAATTCGCGCGCCTGACACTTCATTTTCCAGACGTGAATTCCATCAGCCCTGCGCTCAAGGGGGGCGGGCCGACAAGATCGGAAAGAGGTGAAGTCGATGTTGGCCGAATTATACCTACTTTGTTC
Source organism: Pseudomonadota bacterium (assembly GCA_023442755.1). Lineage (GTDB taxonomy): Bacteria > Desulfobacterota > Syntrophobacteria > Syntrophobacterales > Syntrophobacteraceae > SbD1. Next base: position 641 of record JAEZXS010000106.1, read on the forward strand.
TTCCTACGATCAGGATGAGATCGCGTTTAAGGTGATGCCGCAAATCGACACGGAAATTTCCGGGAAGAAAAGGCGGCTTTATTGGGCCTTCGCCTTTGACTTCCCATTCGGCAAAGCCTTGAAGTAGGAATACACGGCGTACATGTCGGCATTGCTCATTTTCTGGAGCGATTCATGGAACATGTGCTTGTCTTTATTGGCTTGGGGCACCATGGGCAGGCACTGGCCGGCCAGGGTCGTCGCAGGCCCGGCGATCATCCATGCTTCGCCGGTCCACTGGAGGATGTCGCCTCCCCCCGCATACTCGCCGTTAGCCGCCATCCCGCACTGGTAGCAGGTTTGCTGCTGCAGGTAGTCGCTGCCGCCCGATGATCCGCAGCTTCCCGCAACAATCCAGGTATCCCCGTTGAACTGGATGCAGTCGCCTCCGCCACCCGCATATACGCCGTTAGACGCTACGCAGGTGAGGTAATCGGGCCCGCCGCCCGTGCCCGGAGCGCAACTGGGGCCAAAAGGATTGGTGGCTTTGGCGAGTTCCTCTTTACTGGCCATGGTGCCGGGGAATGCGCAGTAGTCGAGCCCCCGGACAAGCACGTTGAACAGGTCGAAATCGAACCAGCTCGGCACACCGCCCGGCGTCAGGTCTATCGAGCAGAGCTTGTCGTTGCAGGCGCCTCCCATGTAGCCTCCGAGGTCGTGGACCCTGCCGTAGACGGGATCTATCGACTGGCGGGTATGGCAGCCGAAACACGATGCCTGGGAATTCACGATGAAGCTGCCGTAGCCCACCATGTCCCGCTGGCTAGAATCGTAGCTGAGAGGAAGAGGGCTCATGGCAAGGCCCAGGTTGACCAGTTGATTCATTGCATTCCGGTCGGGGACGCATCCCTTTTCCTTCGGGTCGCATGCGTTTGCCTGCGATGCGGCCACACAAAGGGCCGCTCCGAGGACAAGTACACCCAGGGCCGCTTTCAGGGGTTTGATGATCATAACAGGTTTCCTTTCTTCGTGTGGAATTACACTCATCCTGACAGTCCCGAATTTATAAAGGCCGCCGCATATCGACAATTGGCTGCAACCCCCAATTGGCTGCCGGTGTAGTGGTAAATCCGTCGCTTTGCGAAAGGTAAGCAGGCGGGCTGGGTGGTATGGATTAGTGCGAGTTTGGGGTGTGCCCTTTCGGGGAGGCAAGTCCGATGGGAGGAATTGCACGATGGGGTGCTATATCCTTAGTGGATATATGCTGCACAAGCCCCTGAAGCTCTTCAGCGCCGGATGACCTGTGGGGCGGTTCTGACCGGCTGCGGCAGGTCCAATACGGACCTGCCACAGGAAATCAATGGGGCTGGTAAGGACGAAGTGAGTTAAAAGGGAATGTAATTTCCAGTGTAAAATTCCCCTCTCCGGTATGGAAAACCCGTGCATGTTTTCAGGACCGGACGATCCGGCGCAAAAAACCAAACGGGTCGATGGATTTCTCCGTCCGATCGGAAAATCTCTATTGCGAGAGATATTGGAGCATGCCGGCCAAAACCGTAGTGTCGGTGAAATGCGAGTCGGTAAGCGGGGTCAGTCCCGTAGGAGCGGATTGGAATAGATCGATGTTTGAACTGTTTCCATTTATGGATGCCAAAACGGTGCCGGAGAGACCCGACAAACGCGTGGCAAAGGGGGATATGGCTCCGCCAAAGTACCCCGTATTGGATGGCACTGGGAATCCCGTTATTCTCGCATTCCCGGTCGAAGTCCCCTTGCTTGCCAAGGTTATTTGAAAAGTGACTGTCACTATATTGTCTTTGACAGTATAAGTCCCATAGCTCGCGGCATAAGTAATCCCCGTCGAATTCCCGCCGAAAGTGATCGCTGGAGTCCATGTGAGCATTTGCTGCTTTGTGTAGGAGCCCCCGGTGTATGTCGAATCGGTTAGGTTGCATTTCGAAATTGCCGTTGCGTCTCCAAAAATGGGCTGGCTCGATCCATTGTTTCCAAACGTGCATCCTGTAACAACTCCTGGGCCGGCCCCGGATCCAAGTCTAATATGTCCAACCGCGGAGTTCCCCCAAAAGGTACAGCCGATAAAAGTATAGGTGCCGCTCTGTATATCTATATGTCCGTTAGCGGAATCGCCCTTGAAGGTTCCGCCAATGATTCCAACATCGGCGATATTATTGAAAGGTGTCGTATTAATCAGGATACCGGAAGTACCTTGAGCTGCTACCGTTGGATTGAGATTCTTGGCATTAATGATCTGCCCCTGGTATTTGAACCCTATGATGTTTTGAGTGCCGTTGCTTGACGGACCATCAGCACCGCAATTAATTTGGCGGACGCTTTGAACACCATCCACCAGGTGTCCAATGTTATAACCGAATGCGAAACAATCATCCCATTTCATCCAGGTAGAACCATGTCCGGTGTAAAAGGCGGTACCGTCACGAAGGCCAGAGTTACCCCCTAAACCGTTCGTTACAAATGGCCACATATGGCAGTTTTCGGCTCTCCCCACATCGCCAACACTAGTAACGAAGATGCCATTCGTACAATCACCCCTTATATTTCTGAAAATGGGGCGACCGAGCGGTGCGGCTCTGGGTATCACAGAGCCATCTGATCCATGACCATCAGTCCCATCGTATAGGTATTTGAACCCGAGAACGAGCAGATTTTCAATAACAGGATCGGCGACCGCCACAGATCTATTTGGTGTAAATAATGTACCGTCGTATTTCGGTACAATTTCCGTCCCATACGTCCCATAAGGAGGGGTTGTCAAATCGTCAAAAATGGCCCCGCTAACGATTATAAGATTCTTAACACCGGAGTGGCTGTTCAAGGTTATGGTCGCATTTTGACCTACAATCAAATACGATGCAAAATTTGCGGGTCGGTAATCACGGGAGGTGTTTCGGCCAGGACTCAATTCATCTCCAACCAGAAATACATTGTCGGAAAGGTTTAGATTTGAATTGATCAGGTAAACTCCTTTTACATAGACTGTCCCTCCTGCTGGTCCCAACGAGTCAATGGCTTCCTGGAAAGCCTGCGTATCGTCAGTAGTTCCATCCCCTGCTGCGGGGTGGTTCGGCTGGTATCTTACGTCTGCCCAATCCACGCAATAAACTGTTCCTGAAAAGAATAACACGGAAAACAATGCAAAAATAATTGCGATCTGCTTAGAATGAATGCATGTCATAGTTCGCTCCCTTTCGATGTTTAATCCCAGTAATGCGATCCAAAAATGAAAACCGCGCACGTGCGTTCGTACTCCATGCTCGTAAATTCTGCGCAAAACAACCTTTGCCTGCAGTTATCCTAATATGGTTGTCAAAATTGAATCGAATATCTATAGGGCAAGAATGTCCAGGCATTATTGCACTAATACATAAGCTGTACTACATGTATATGGGGTCAATGCTGTATTTAGAGACAAGTAAGTACGGGTTCTTTAGCCAATATGCATTACTGACAGTAGTCTGAAACGAGTGTCTCCATAATCCGATCCAGAGTGAAAATATCGTAAAACGTGAGCTGTTCCGGTATTTGGTTGCTATCGCCCTGGTAGCCTTCAGCAGGTATTGACTATCTAAATGTGTGACATTACTACTACGCGGTAGGCTAATAATGTCACATAACCGCTTTGACTTCATCAAGCCATCCGACAGCAAATGTGCGGAGCGTCCAATTCCCTTTTAATGCCGATTTCTGGAGTGAGAAGCCTGTGGAGCCCCCTGCCTTGTACAGGGCTGTGGATTTGCATTGGATATTATGCTGAAAGGTATAGAAATGCCGGTTACCAGAGACGAGGTCTTATGGGGGTACCGTATGATTTTAGGGCGAGAGCCGGAATCGGAAGAAGCGATCTTACGTCATTTGAGCGCTTCAGACCGGCACACCTTGAGAACTGATTTCCTCGGATGTCCTGAGTTTGCCAAGCTGCATTCCGGGCAGGCAAAGAATGAGTTCAGGACCTTGCCGATCGATTTGCCGAAAATTGAGGTCGATACGGCAGCAGATGATTCACAACTTAGCGAATGTATTTCAAAAATATCTGCTGCATGGCGGCACTTGGGAAGCATAAAACCGCACTTCTCTGTTTTGACGAATACGTCTTTCCTGCCGGACAAATTGCCTGAGACGATAGACAGGTTCTGGGGATCGGGCGAGAAGGAAGCCAAAGAGCTCGATATTATTCTAGGCCGGCACGAATTCGGGCTGCTTTCCGACAAGACATGCGTCGAGTATGGGTGTGGGGTGGGCCGTGTAACCATGGGCCTGGCTCGAAGATTCGAGAAGGTTCATGCCTATGATATTTCGCTGCCTCATTTATCGATAGCTCAGGAGCGGGCCAAAGAGATCCGCGCCGATAATGTGGAATTCCATCTGTGTTCTGAAGGGGTTAACACCCCACTGCACGAATGCGATGTTTTCTTTTCCATTCTCGTTTTTCAACATAATCCACCTCCGGTGATCGGGATTATGATCGGCAATGCCCTGCGCTCGCTCAGGCCAGGTGGAATTGCCATATTCCAGGTCCCTACTTATAGAATCGCCTATCGTTTCAAAACAGATGAATGGCTGGCACTTCCAAACACCATGGATATGGAAATGCACTGCTTTCCCCAGCCGGTGATTTTTGAAATTATAGGCCGGGAAAACTGCGTACCACTGGAAATCAGAGAGATTGCTCAAAAGGCCCGTAACAAACATATATCGAACCTTTTCGTGATCCGGAAGATTGCTTGAAATGAGATATCTGAACGTACTCAATGCCATGCCGCCTTTCGGCGCCGCCTGATTGGCGGAGGTGCGTACGTCATAGCCGATGTACATATTATCTCTAAAGAGGAGTTGGAATATGCCTGTTCCCAGGGATGCGGTTATTTGGGCGTACAGATTCTTGCTTGGACGCGAACCGGAAACGGAGGATGTAATTCTTAGAAGTATGGAGCAGAGCGATCCAGCTGCATTGGCAAGGTTCATAATGTGCTCCAGAGAATTTAGCACCATGAAGCGTTTCTCCGATATTCTCGACCTGAAGACCGCGCTCCCCGCAGGGAGGCCTAAAAAGAACCCGGTAAATGGAGACGCTCATCTCACCGCCGCCCCTGCCGCCAACGATGCCTTTGAGAAATTGCGCGCGGCGCATAACGGACCTGACTATCTGACGCCAACCGATCTTCTGGTTACGCCCGTTGCATTGCGGCGAGTCATGATCATCGGCTCCTGCTTAACTCAGGTCTTGCTGCATCGAAAGACTGTCGCATGTCCCTGTGATTTTGTACTGACCAACAATTTGGGACGCCTGCCGAAGGAGCCGCCTCACCCTGCAGGCGACTATGACTTTCAACTCGTGCAGGTTCCTCTCCGCTTCATAGTGCAGGACGGAATACTTTGGCACACTTCCTTTTTGGATACTGCCGATTATGAGGAAGAATTTCAGAATGCAGTCGGCCGGCTACAGCATACCCTGGAGATGTCCTGCCGCTGGACCGAGAAATACAAGTTGCTGACGTTTGTTTCGAATTTCTTCGTTCCCCAGCAGAATCCGATCGGAAGGTTAATGCCGCGTTACGATCTTAGAAATCCGGTTTATTTCATCGAGCAGCTCAATCGGGCCATGGCTGAGATGATTGCAAAATACGAGAATGCATATCTCCTGGATGTCGATGCCATATCCGCTGCCTTCGGCAGAAAATTCGTGCAGGATGACGGCGTTTGCCTGATGACTCACGGTTCCATTCTCGATGACTTCAAATACAAGAAAGATAGAGAAAGAATCGAGCCTATCAAACCCATGACGAAGCATTACACTGTCCAGAGGGATTTGTTTGTGTCCGCAGTCTGGAATCAATTGATTGCAATGTACAGGACTGTGCGCCAGATAGACGCAGTGAAAATGATAATCCTGGACCTGGACAATACCTTGTGGAGAGGGGTCATCGCCGAAGAGGATGAAATCGAGAATCTCGAAGGATGGCCTGTCGGGCTGGTTGAAGCGCTTTGTAATCTAAAGAAAAGGGGGGTGATGCTCGCCATCGTGAGTAAAAATGACGAGGGGCACATCAGAGAGCTTTGGGACAAGATGATGTGCAAAAGGCTCAGTCTCGACGACTTCGCCGTTGTTAAGATCAACTGGCGTCCGAAAGCGGAAAACATCGAAGAGATACTGAAGGTTGTAAACATATTGCCGCGGAGTGTCGTTTTCATTGACGACAATCCGGTTGAAAGAGCCGCAGTCAAGATGGCCTTCCCGGAAATTCGCGTGCTCGGCACCTACCCCTATTATCATAAACGAATTCTTCTGTGGTCCCCGGAAATCCAGGTCCAGACAATCACTGCCGAATCTTCCCGAAGGACTGAGATGATGCAATCCCAGGTTGGCAGGGAAGCGCTGCGGCAGGAGTTGTCCCGTGACGATTTCCTGGCCTCGCTGGGGGTGAAGATCAACATGATCGAAATCAACTCCGTTGCGCACCCGAAATTTGCACGTGCGTTCGAATTGCTGAATAAAACAAATCAATTCAATACGACAGGTCGGCGCTGGACCAAGGAAGAATGCGACTCCGCCTTCGCCGGTGGCTTGATTTTTCACGCATTCGAAGTGACGGACCGCTTCTCGGAATACGGCCTCGTCGGTTGCGCTCTGCTTTCGGGAAATCGGATCGAACAATTTGTAATGAGTTGCCGCGTGATCGGACTGGACGTAGAAACTCAGGTCATCTCGCAAATCGCGGACCGGGTTCGAGAAAGCGGGGCATCCGAAGTTCACGCGGAGTTGATCCATACCGATGCCAATTTCCCCTGCCGGGAGATATTTGCCAACAGCGGGTTTTACAAAGCAGAAAACGGATGGTTCAAGCCATGCGGCAGTGTAAACCAGGAATCGGCTGCTCCCCTTGAGTTTGCAGAGTCAATGCCGGCGTAAGAACCGCGTCCCGATTCCGGCTTGCGATGCCGCAAGCCGGAATCTCCTCATCCTTTTTCACTCTGTTTTTTCTTCTCTGAATATTCCACTCCGGAATGCCGCCAGGTATTTGATAAGATTACGATAGATTATGGAAATCGTACTCTGATCGCATGCACGGACCGGGCTGAAACCCGGACAGGCCGGGGTGATATCCATTCTCTAATGCATCCGGGTTTTTATCTGGTATGTGCGAGGGGCTAAAACTGGTGGGAAGACAATAGGCCGCTCTGGTATGGTGGGAGGAAAGTCGAAGGCGGCCAGGGAAGAATTGACCCCTCCGGTCATAATCGACCGGAGGGGATCAAACTGATTAATGAGTTTTCTTGACTCCGTTCGGCCGGCCCATCAGGCGTGCGGCCACCTTTGGAAGGGCAAGCTGTATGCCTCCGCTCGTATAGAAATTGCCGTTTATCTGCGTTTCGTGGATAAGGACCTTTTTGAAGGCGCTAAAAAGGGTGAAGTCTGGCGGGGCAGGTCGGGTCCAGAAATTGTCCAGACCCTCGCCATATGTCAGCCCGGGCAGATCGTAGATCGCAGTTCCGAGTGCGATCGTCGGGCGATTGTGTTCCAGCGAAGCCATTCCTGCGGTGGAATTGACTGTCACCATACCCTCGGATGCCCTGATATAGGGAGTCAAAAAGCCGCCGGTCGTGAAGAAGACTCTCTTCTCGATTTCCAGCTCTTTTGCCAGGTCCATCGTAAGAATTTCCAGTTCCGCGGGCCAGAGTTCCATGGGATGGCTTTTTACCAGGAGGTTTGCCTCCTGGGGCAGGTTGTGCGCATAGGATCTGAGCTCAGTGGAAATGGCGGCATCCATGTTTTCGAATGGGGAATGTGAGCGAATTTGGTAGTCGCTTCCGAGTTGAAGACAGAACAGGAAGAATTTTCGGCCGGAGTCCAGAAATCTCCTTTGGAACTCGTGATCCTTCCTGGCCTGTCTTTTCATTTCAACGGTCTTTACCGACCAGCGCATCACCGCTTTGCGTTCGCTGTAGGGACGGTGGTTCCGGAAAAAAGGAAAAAGCGGCTGTGTGGAGAACTTGGCGATATTGTAAGCAATGGAATACATCATCATGACGCGCATTGGGCAGGGTGCACGTATTATCAAGAGTTCATCGGGGAGCTGGGCCGCAATTTCAAGGTACCATTCGGGGCTCTTTGGCATAAGGGAGTGTCCGTTCACTCCGAAATTCTCGAGCGTAATCCAGTCCGGACGGATGTAGCCTTCCTCGAAGACATGACACCGGATATCCTGAGACCTTGCAACCTTCGTGGCGGCTCTCAACTGGGGTCTGCAGTCTCCGAAGGTGACAAGGTCGGTGATTTCGTATTTGCGCGTTAATTCGAAAAAATATTCGGGCCAGTCCCTGGCTCTTTCCCGCAGGTTGATTGCGCCGGGGCCCCGCCAGTCGTAGGCGTCGCCTCCATTGAAATTGACCCGGGTTACTCTCTGCCCCTTCTCTTTGAGCAGAGTCCCGAGTGTCCTGAAAAACGGCCCGACAGGGCCCTGGAGAAATAGAAAGGATCGTTTCATGCTTAACATTTTTTCCTCATATACGGATTCAAAGAAAGTCTAATAAGTCGCCCGATATTCTTTGAAATCCTCCCGGATTTCAGGGATGGAGCCGGCTGGGCCGCCAGCCGGTCGAGGACCGTTTCGGGCTCGCAATAGGAGTTTGTTTCCCAGTCAAAATAGGTCGGATAGAGGATGAGCGTTGCCGCAACAAGTTCGTCGATCGTAATCCGGCGGGTCCTGCGGGGGAAAAGTCCGCGATCATGGGTGAGTCCCCATCCTGCGTAAAAAGGTCCGCCATAGGTGTGGACGCTTTTGTTTCTGAGAAGGGCTTCGAAGCCCGTCAAAGACCCTATGGTATGCACCTCGTCTACCCTATCGATCAGTGTTCCCGCCGAGATATTCCCAACGACCAGATCACAGTGCCCCAGGGCAATTGCCGGTGGGATGTGGCCCGGCCGGTTTCCGGCGAGCACGTCCGGATGGGGTTTATACAGGATGAATGCTTCCGGCCTTTTCTTACGTACAGCCCTGAGCAACTTGAGGTTCGTATCGATATCCGATGCTCCGCGCAGAATGGATGCATCGTTTTCCACCTGGCCCGGCACCAGGACGAGCAGCCTGTTCGAGGGCAGTATTAGAGCGCCGGATGTTTTCGAACCCATATTGTATTTCGTGATCTGCCGTTTGATGATCTCCCGGCGGAGATGACGGGCTCTTTCGATCAGTTTGCCGTCAAAGGCGCCTTTTTCCAGGATGGATTCGAGTTCGCTCGGGCTCGAGGGATCGTAATAGATTCCTTTTCTATCCAGGACCAGCGAGTACGGGACGTAGAAATCGGAACCCAGGCCGACGGAGCGCAGAAAGCCGTCCTCCAGCCGGATAACGTCGATCCCTTCCCCCTTCACCCGGTCAGTGAATTGTGTGCTTTCCAGTGAGGCCCAGATGATTATTCTGCCGTCCCCCGCCTTTGCATACTTCACGGCCCGTAAAGGGTCGTCGACGAATTTCATGTTGGTGGAAACCGCCTCCAGGAACGGCCTTACGTGAGGGCGCTTCCATAACGGAAATCCTACGCACACACTCAGACGGGACATGGCGTACCTGTTGCGCTTACGTGTTCGGGTTGTCGTAAATGACGGACGGCCGATACAGATCGCGGCCGGAAGCCGCTCAGATTGATGACAAACCCTAAAATCACCGTGATCGTCATTCCGGCGAAATCATGCGTTCCGTGAGGGAACCAGTTTTTTCAAGCACTTCTGGCCCCCGACGCCTGCCCCGGACCCGATCCGGAGTTCGTCGGGGTGACGGATTGGGGGCTTTTTCAACAGTCTGCGCGGCTGAAGCCGCTCCCACAACTTTCAAGCTGGAAGCCGCTTTCACAATACCCCCATACCGGAGGCCACTCCTGTAATTCCCGTCACTGCCGGTCCTTACGTTCCTGCGCGGGAATGTAAACGGGTCTGAAAGCTTCCGGAACCAGTTTTGCAGGGTATCTGGACATTGAACCCGGCCGGTGCTCGATCCGCTCGATCAGGCTTTCGACGGCTTCGAAATGGCTTTGCCAGGTCGGCGGGACAAAGCCGGAAATCCGTTTCAATTGCGCGCTTCTGCGCACGCTTTTCGGCAGGCGGTAGTCCTCGATACAGGCAAGCCAGCCCAGGACATCGAGCGGGTCCAGGTATTCCGGGATGTTTCCCGCGACTTCACGAAAGACCGGAAGAGCACTGGCAATCACCGGTACACCGAGGGAGAGCGCCTCGACCAGGGGCAGACCGTATCCTTCGACGAAGGAGGGAAAGATCAGCGCCTGCGCGTGGCGTAAATAGCGGACAAGCTCGCGGTCGGAGCAGCCCGGGACTTCGACGATATTCCCCTGGAGTTCCTTACACCGCTCCATCAGGTCCAGCGCATTCTCGCATTCCCATCCCCTTTGCCCGATCACGAAAAGCCTGGGGGCTTTACCGCCATGGAGTTCCACAAGTCGACGCCATACGTTGAGGGCCAGCCAGTGGTTTTTCCGCGCCTCTATCGTCCCGATCATCACGAAATAGGGATCGGCAAGAGGGCGTGAGTCGAAGTCGCGCGAATCTATTCCGCTACCAAGCGGCGAGGCGACGGCAGGGGGCATCTTGAGCCCCAGGCGATGCGCCAGCGCGGCAAGAATGAGCAATGTATCGTTCGAATTCGTGATGATCCCAGCCGCGGTCTCGAGAACGGTCCGCATCCGGGTCATATGGCGTTCGAACTCCCCAGGCCGGCAGTACTCCGGGTGGGTTATGGGGATCAGATCGTGCACCATGAAAACAGGCCTCACCTGCTTTTCCCGGAGCCATGCGGCGTAGCTCGGCCGCTCCAGGCCGCTGTGGCCTATGTTGAAAAGAATTCGACCGGCACTCCGCCGCCTTGATATCGGCCGGGGAGGGGACGAGGCAAAGAGACGGACGGCGGCCAGCGAGAAACCGTTGCCGGGACCGTTTAGCAGTTCGAAGATGTTTCGCGATGCACGATCGGAGAACACG
>JAEZXS010000038.1 GCA_023442755.1 Pseudomonadota bacterium
GATCAGGGCGGAAAAGATGGACCCGAAGCTCCAGACGACCGGGGGATACAAGAGCAGCACCTGGGCCGTGGTGGGCGGATATACCCAGGGTATCGGCCGGAAAATCAGGAACCCGTTCACGATGAAAAGCAAAGCGATTGCCGCGCCCGCAAGGATGACAATTCCGATTTTCAGGCGGCGGGACAGGTGCGACCGCCTGACGGACTGTCCGATGCGCAGGAGCAGGTAAACCTGGCAAATTATCGCAATCGTGAGAATCACCGTGCGGAACGTGGCAAAATACATACCGAGAATCACGGAATAAAAACTCCAGCCTGTCCTCTCGTCGTCGTCGGGGTTACGCCCGCGTCAGCTGGCGGTACTTGATCCTGTGCGGCTGTTCGGCCGCCGCACCGAGACGGGCCTTTCTGTCGGCTTCGTACTCGGAATAGTTTCCGTCGAACCACACGACCTCGCTTTCGCCTTCGAATGCAAGAATGTGTGTAACGATCCTGTCGAGAAACCACCTGTCGTGGCTGATCACGACCGCGCAGCCTGCGAAGTTTTCAAGAGCGTCTTCGAGTGCCCGCATGGTGTTCACGTCCAGGTCGTTGGTCGGTTCATCGAGCAGGATGACGTTGGCTCCCGATTTCAGGATCCGTGCCAGATGCACCCTGTTCCGCTCGCCACCTGAGAGCAGGCCGACTTTCTTCTGCTGGTCGGTTCCCGAGAAGTTGAAGCGCGCGACATACGCCCGGGAATTGATCGACCTGGCGCCGAGTTCTATCGTGTCTTTGCCGTCCGAGATGGCCTCCCAGATATTTTTCTCCGGATCGAGCGTTTCGCGGCTCTGCTCGACATAGGCCATCTTCACGGTTTCCCCCAGCCGTATAGAACCGGAGTCGGGCTGTTCCAGGCCGGCAATCATGCGAAACAGGGTTGTCTTGCCCGCCCCGTTCGGACCGATGACCCCGACGATGCCGCCGGGAGGCAGAGTGAAGGTCACTCCCTCCATCAACAGCGTGTCCCCGAACGACTTGCTCACATCGCTCGCTTCGATAACCACGTTGCCCAGCCGAGGCCCGGGCGGAATGTATATCTCCAAGTCCCTGGCCTGTGCTTCGAAATCCTTCCGCAGAAGGGATTCGTAAGCGTTGATTCTCGCCTTGGACTTTGCATGCCGCCCCTTAGGGGACATCCTGATCCATTCGAGTTCGCGCTCCAGGGTTTTCTGGCGCTCGGTTTCGGCCTTTTCCTCCTGCCTCAGGCGCGTGCTCTTCTGTTCGAGCCAGGACGAGTAATTCCCCTGCCAGGGAATCCCCTGCCCCCGGTCAAGTTCCAGTATCCAGCCCGCCACGTTGTCCAGAAAATACCGGTCGTGCGTCACGGCGATAACGGTCCCGGCATAGCGCTGCAGGTGGTGTTCGAGCCAGGAGACCGTTTCCGCATCGAGGTGGTTGGTGGGCTCGTCGAGAAGAAGGATGTCCGGCTCCTGCAGGAGGAGACGGCAAAGCGCAACGCGGCGCCGCTCGCCGCCGGAAAGTACCTTCACGGGCGTCGCGCCGGGCGGGCACCGGAGGGCATCCATGGCCATCTCCAGTCGCGAGTCCAGGTCCCACGCGTTCAGCGAGTCGAGCTTTTCCTGCACTTCCCCCTGGCGCTCTATGAGCTTGTCCATCTCGTCGTCCGACATCGGTTCAGCAAACCGCTCGTTGATGCGGTTGAATTCGTTCAACAGGTCGACGGTTCCCTGGACGCCCTCTTCGACGATTTCCTTCACCGTTTTCGTGTTGTCCAACTGCGGTTCCTGTTCGAGAAACCCGACGGTATGCCCGGGCGCAATCACCGTCTTGCCGTTGAAGTCCTTGTCCACTCCGGCCAGAATGCGCAGCAGGGAACTTTTGCCGGCCCCGTTCAGGCCGACAACGCCGATCTTTGCGCCGTAGAAGTAAGACAGGTAAATGTCTTTCAGAATAGGTTTCTTGTTGTAAAACTTGCTGACTCCGATCATGGAGTAGATAATCTTGTTCGGTTCGGTGCTCATGTATACGCTCCAGGGATGTAGAGAATATCCTGTAGATTCGGCTGCTCCGTGCGCGCCGCAGCTCTTGCGAAAGGTTCAGTATAACATGTTGTATCGGAAACCGGAATCACAGCCGGTCAGACCGTGCCCCCGCCTCCAATGTTGTTGATTTAAGGCTGATTTAAGGCTGATTTAAGGCAACCAGGTCAAAGGTCGTCCCCCCCGACGAAGGCCAATCGCCGTCAACTTAGCTGGGGGCCCTCAATTCTTGCCGGAAAACCATCATGTCTATTGTGGGAGAGGCTTTCAGCCTCGATGTTTTTGCAGGAAACATGATCGGATCGACTAACGCGTTTCTTCGCGGCTTCGCGTCTTTTGCGAGTGAAGAAAGAAATCCATGATCCTGCCTGCATAAATGTGCTCCGACTGATCGCGGTCCCGCCTGGGCGGGACCGCTCCCACAGAATACTGGGAACTCCTCTAATTCTTTATAGTTCGTTCTTCTTCGCGGCTTATTGCCCTTAATCAAGTTGACGGCCATGGGCGAAGGCCGGGCAGCTTCCTTCCAGCTCGCGCCAGTCCCATGGCACGCAGCCGCCTGATTCTCTCCCGCCCGGCCACGGCCAACCGCACGGCAGTGGAGATTCGAACCGCATTCGCTCCCCCCGTACGGGATGGGTTATGACAAGCTCCTTCGCGAAAAGCGCGATCTGTTTTTGAGGAAGCGGCGCCGGAGAACCGTAGCGGAGGTCCCCCACGACGGGATGCCCTGTATGAGCGAATTGGACCCGAATCTGGTGATGCCTTCCGGTCTCGAGTTTGATGCGGACCAGGCTTCGTCCATTTGCCGTTTCCAGGACCTCGTAAGTGAGGGCCGCCTCACGGCTTCCGGGTGTCTTTTCCGGTACCACCAGGCTCGAACGGCTGTCCCGTCTTTCCAGGAAATGCACCAGCCGCCCCGATTTCCTCTTCAATTCTCCTTCCAATACCGCTACATAGTACTTCTCGATGCCGCCGGTTCGAAACTGCTCGCTCATCCTGCCCGCTGCCTTGGACGTACGGCAGAAGAGCACCAGTCCGGCAACCGGCCTGTCGAGCCTATGCACCATGCCCAGAAATACGCGTCCGGGCTTTTGACAGACTTCCTTGAGCCAGCCCTTGCCGAGTTCGAGCAGGGATATTTCTTCCGTCCGGTCTGCTTGAACGAGCAGCCCCGCCGGCTTATAAAGAACCAGAAGGTGATTGTCCCGGTAGAAAACCGGCCAGGACGGGTGAAAAAAGTAATCGCCGTTCATTTTTGCCGATAAATCCTGATATACGTGAGGACTGAAATATGCCCGGAAAGGGCGGACATCCCGTTACACTCCGAAACGAACCCGACTCCGGCGAGCTGAAGCGTATCCTGCAGTCCGCCGGAATAGCGCTCACCCCGGCCCAGATCGGGCAACTCTGGAAATACCACCAGATGCTGAGGCAGTACAACCAGGATCTGAATCTTACCCGGATTCACAATTTCCTGAATATGGTTCAAAAGCTTTATATCGATTCCATTCTTCCCGGGCAAATCATGCAGTTGCCCTCCCCCCTGCTGGACTTGGGGACGGGAGCCGGGATGCCGGGAATTCCGCTCAAGATAGCATTTCCGGGGTTGAAGATCCTGCTCGCCGAAAGCAGAAAGAACCGGGTCGAATTCCTGGAAACGGCCCTCCGCGAGTTGGACCTGCCCAATATCGAACTGGTCGGACACGGCATCGGAGCTTCTTCCTCCATACCCGTAAACGGCGTCATCACGCGCGCGGTGGAAACGATCCCGCAGACACTGGACAGGATCGCCGGCTCGCTTGCCAGGGAGGGCCTGGCGGTTTTCATGAAGGGGCCGCACTGCGACGAGGAAATCGAGAAGGCGCTCGATCGTTTTACCGGCCGGTACTGCCTGGTGAAGGACCACGCATACCGGATTCCGAACTCGCCCCACGAACGCAGGCTGGTGGTGTTTCAAAGAATGGATTCGCCCGTTTGGGCGAGAAAAGCCGAACTCATGAAGGAAGACCTCGTGAAGAACATCGAGAGTGAGAGCAATGAGACTTTCAAGAGCCTGAAAAAACTCCTGACCCCGCGCGGGATCAAAAAACAGCTCCAGGCGCTGGTCTCGGGTCCGAAGCAGATTTCCGAAATCATGGCCGGGCATCCGGAAAAGTGTATCGCCTGGATCAGCCGCGGAGAGAAGAATCCACCTCCCGAGTCGGCGCCCGTGCGACTGGCATGGTATCAGCTCGCGCCCCCCCTTTTCGAAGAACTCGACGTTTTCGGCACCGCGTCCCCCCTGCTGCTCGTCCGAATCGAACCCATCCCGAAATGGGAACCATCGGAGGGACTTCCACAGGGATGTACGCTTTTCGTTCCTTTTCAGGACCCCGAGAATGTAGGAGCGGTAATACGCTCGGCAACGGCCTTCGGAGCAGCTGCCATAATCCTTTTGGCCGAAGCCGCCAACCCCTACCATCCAAAATCCATCAGGGCCTCGGGCGGAACGGTCTTCAACGCCAGGTTTATGGAAGGGCCGTCCCTTAGCGCGCTTCCGGCCGATATCCCCCTCGTGCCGCTGTCGAAAGAGGGCGGAGATATTTCCGAGTTCCGGTTTCCGCAAAGCTTCGGCCTGCTGCCGGGCATCGAAGGGCCGGGACTTCCCGCCCCACTTCGGGAAAAGGGGATTTCGATTCCGATATCTCCGGCGGTCGAATCCCTCAACGCAGTGGTCGCAACCGCTATAGCTCTCTATGTCTGGTCCGCACGCACCCGATCCTGATTTTCGCCCCGGTCGCGACCGCTTGAATCCATCGGGGAAGACATGTTATTTTCGAAAGTGCGCATTTCCGTAAATCCAGCCGAGAAAAGGGCCTGCCATGCTCAAATTTCTTGACATATTTCGTAAAGACAAGGCTTTGCAGCCGGATTCCCCCGAGAAGGTTTTGTTTCAGAAAAAGTTTCAGCACTTTCAAAATCTGCTGGCGGGGAACAATCAGGCACTGGAGCTGATTACCGACCTGGAACAGGTATGCTATGGCTCCAAGCCCTTCACACTCGACTATGTGATCAGCCGGGTGGAGATGCTCATGGCTCAGGTCTACGATATCGCGGAGGACCTGGACGCCCTGTCGGGGGGCAAATACCCGACTCTGCCCGAAGCGGTCGAACGGATCGGGCAGAGCGTTTTCCGTGAACTGGTGCGGAAGAGAACGATCGAGGAGACGGGCCTCACCGTGCCGCTCCAGCAGGTCAGCCTGGAACGCCTGTCGGAAGTTGGAGGCAAGGCGGCAAACCTGGGCGAGATTTTCAACCGGATTCATCTGCCCGTTCCCCGCGGGTTTGCCGTGACGGCTTATGCCTGCCACTACTTCATGGAATCCAACGGCCTGTACAGGAAAGCCGCCAATATCCTCAAAGGCCTCAATATCGAGGATACGGCGCGCCTGCTCGAGTGCAGCCGGACCATCCAAGACTGCATTCTGAACACCGACCTCCCCCCTGTGCTGGAAAAGGCGCTGATGCACGAGATGGACGAACTCATCCAAGACCGGGGGCGGGAAGTCCGCATTGCCGTGCGGAGCAGCGCAACGAGCGAGGATTCGGAGGCGAGCTTTGCCGGACAGCATTCCTCGGTACTTGGCATCGACCGCGACGGCCTGGTGCAGGCCTACAAAACGGTCGTGGCAAGCACCTACAACCCCAGGGCGATCTACTACAGGCAAAGCAGGGGCTACCCCGACGAATACGTGATCATGAGTGTTCTGTGCCTTGTCATGATCGAGGCGGAAGCGAGCGGGGTCCTGTATACGCGGGACCCGAACGATCCCCGGCGTGACATGGTCCTGATCAATGCAGTTTGGGGACTGGGATTGAACGCGGTCGACGGGTCCGTTCCAACCGACTTCTACGAAGTGGACAAGTCGGAAAAAAAGGTGCTCGTCTCAAGGGCGGCGGAGAAGAAAACGCGCCTGGTCATCGGCCCGGGAGGCGGCCTGCAGGATGCCGCCGTCCCGCCGGAAAAACATAACGTGCTGTGCCTCGACCGGGACCGCATCATGACCCTGCTCGACTACGGTTCCGTACTGGAGGAATACTTCGGCCAGCCCCAGGACATCGAATGGGCAATGGACAAGAGCGGCAAAATAGTCATTTTGCAGTCCCGGCCCCTCAACGTGAACCCCTTCTCCATGCAGGATGCGCCCGGCAACCAGGATGCGGATTCCGTAAGGAAAGCCTATCCGGATCACCCGGTGCTTCTCCAGGGCGGCGCGACCGCATCGCGCGGGAAGGCAAGCGGGTTTGCCTACGTGTTGAACAGCGAACACAACATGCTGAACGTTCCCAAGGATTCCATCCTGATAGCGCGGCAGACATCGCCGCGCTATGTCTCCATTCTCGGCAGGGTGCAGGCAATCGTGACGGACGTGGGCAGCGTGACGGGACATATGGCTTCCGTCGCGAGGGAATTCGGGGTCCCGACCCTTGTCGAAACGGAAAACGCCACCCAGTTGATCCCTCATGGCGAGGAGATCACGGTGGATGCGACGAACTGCCTGGTATTCAAGGGACGGGTCGAGGGAATCCTGGAGCGCAAAAGGAAGGTGAACCCGATGAAAGGCAGTCCGGCGCACAAAGCCGCCCACGCAGCGCTCAAAAAAATTGCCGTGCTCAACCTGGTCGATCCGGAGTCGGAGAATTTTTCGCCGGAGGGCTGCCGCACCTTCCACGACGTCATCCGGTTCGCTCACGAAAAATCCATGCGGGAAATGTTCCGGATCAGCGACGAAGTCGAACTGACCAAACACACCGCAGTCCGCATAAAAGTCCCTCTGCCCATGAAGATTTTCGCCGTCGACCTGGGCGGAGGAATGGACGTGCCCGCGGACCGGCCGGAAGCGGTGCCGGAGGATATTTCCTCCATACCGTTCAAATCGCTCCTGACCGGCATGACCAACCCCAACGTGCGCTGGCTGGGGCCGGTGGACATGGACTGGAAGGGATTCGCGTCCATCCTTTCCGAATCCCTTTTCCGGGATTCGATAATGGAGGACCGCATGGGCGGGCCGAGCTACGCAGTCCTTTCCGAGGAATACGTCAACTTCAACTCGCGGCTGGGTTATCATTTTGCGGTGGTGGACGCCTACTGCGGCGCCCATGTGAACGACAACTATGTCGCTTTTTCCTTCAAAGGCGGAGCGGCCGATATCGGGCGGCGGTCGCGGAGAGCGCTCCTTATTTCCAAGATACTCAAGCGCCTCGGGTTCAAGGTGACCATAAAAGGGGACCTTGTGCGCGGAGAAGTGAAAAAATACGAATGCCAGATCATGCAGGAAAAACTCGACATGCTCGGACGCCTGCTGGGCGCGGTGCGGCTGCTGGACATGGTGTTGTCCGACGACGGCCGGATCGACTGGTATGCGGACGAGTTCATGAAGGGGAATTACACGTTCAGCAGATGCTGACATCCCTGGCCGGAAAATTATTTTCGTCGGAAGAGCCTACCCGAATTCGTCGCAAACCCTTTTGGAGTAAGGATGCGCAAGCTGGGCCGAGGGCGGGGAGGCGGACTTTCCTCTTGACAATTTTTTGCTATCAATTTACGTTTACGTCGTACATGCTGGGGAATCTCCCATTTCGACACAGTGCCAATTGATCACGAATTCAGAAATTTTCTCGTTAAGCCCCTGTTCTACTCCCATTTTTCTCTTTATCCATCTCCTGTAGCAATGAATACAGAGCCAGAGCTCTGACTTGCTCCATGCCGGGTGCATTATTTTTGCTTTTTTTCAGATCCAAAAGCTGTCGTACCGAGGAAAGATGAGGTTTTGTAGGAAAAAACCCTACTCTACACATGGAGAAAGTCTTATTTAAAAATCAGACTCACACTGACAGCCTTTCAGCACCGTTTGTGAGATTGGTTTTAGGCGGGAAACGAGATATATCAATGTGTGAAATGCCTTGTGCATTCTCGGACAAATAACTGAGCCGTCCGACATATTAGCCGATGAGGAATCCTAACCGTGTCGCAACCTGCGGCATGCTTATCAAGAAAGGAGGATCTGGCCTTGACGTTTCAACCATCAAAGCAGGTGTATTCGGGGAAGATCAGAGAACTCACGTTGGGTACAGGGGACAAGGCGGTCACGGTAGGCGGGAAGACCGCTTATTCCTTTCATTCATTCGAGGGCAACATTCCCAATCCTCCAAGAATCGCCATGGAAGTCTGGGACAAAGACCCGAGCGCTGACTGGCCGGAGGCGGCCAAGG
>JAEZXS010000114.1 GCA_023442755.1 Pseudomonadota bacterium
GCTGAGAGCGGGGCCGGCGCATGGGCGCATCCTGCGGGGGCGCGGGGGAATGCCATTCCCCCGCTCTTTTCCGCTTTTAGCTTTTAGCTTTTAGCTTCTCGCCTTGCCTTTGCCGTGCCGGCCTCTCGCAGTGTCCTCCCGCCTTACTGCCCCAGATATGCCTTGGCCTGCCGGTAGATGGCGGGGCTGTTCTTTTCGGAGACCCCCTGGACGATGCGTTCGAGGGCGGGCAGGACTTTCTTCTGCAGTTCGGGTTTCATGAGCCGCACGTGCTGAAAGGTATTCAGCAGGCGGCCGGCGTTGGTGTAGTTGATGGGGGCGAGTTCTATGACGGTATCGGCGATCCAGTTAATGCCGCGGTCGTTCCAGATGACTTTGTTGTTATTAGCGAGTGTCAGGAAGAGGGCGCGGCACCATGTGGGCTGGGAAATTTCGAAGGTGGGGCGGCGTCTTTCCTTTTCGACCTGGTCGAAGACATCTTCGCGGGTGCCGCCGCCGATGATGCGCAGGTAGTTGGCGTAGGCGCTGAGGTGCGGGTGCCAGGTCTGGTAGATTTCCTCAAGGATGCCGAGGCGTTCGGGCGCGGAGCTGCGGTTGAGGGCCATGAGGGCGGTGACGCGGTCGTTAGCCGTGGTCGCGCGGCGGAAGTGGTCGAGGATTATCATGTGGCTTTCGGTGGTATCGGATACGGCGATGAGGTCGAGCAGGACGTGTTTTAACATCCTGTCTTCGATGCCTTCGCTGATGGTATCGGCCGACCAGAGCCGGTAGGTGTCGAGTTCTTCGAACCGGTCGCGCAGTTCATCGCGGTACAGGGTGTTGACGGCGAGCATCATTCTCTCCCGGGCGCGGGCGAGTTCGGGGAACCAGGCGCTGTAGGCGCGGTCGACGGGCTGTTCGTCGATTCGCAGGAGGTAGGCCTTTATGGCCGGGGGGATGGCGGCGTCGGAGAGGATTTCCCCGTAGAGGCCGAGCCAGCCCGGGTCGATTTCGGCGGCCGGGTCGTTGAGGAGCTTTATGCGTTCCTTGTCGGTGAGGCGGCGCATGGCCTCGACCCGGCAGTAGTAGTTCGGGTCGAGCCGGGTTTGCATGACGAGGGTATCGACGGTTGCGCTTTCGTTGGTGAAGGTGCCGTAGAAGGAATAGTCCCGGTTGATGGAGGCGAAGGCGGGAGGGGCCGGAACGTTTTCGAGGACGAGTTCGGCCTCGGCGGTGTGGAGTTCGAAGACGCGCTCGGTTCCGGCGATGTCGTTGCCGTAGGCGTCGACGAGGGCGAGGGCGATCGGGATAACGAACGGGGCTTTACCTGGCTGCATTTCCTGTTCGAACCGGATGCGGAACTCCCGTTTTGCGGGATCGAAGGCGGTGCGGGCGCTCACCTTGGGGTAGCCGATCCGATAGAGCCATTCCTTTTTGAACTGGATGAGCGATTTCCCGGAGACCTGTTCGAAGCATTGGAAGAACTGGTTGGTGTCGGCGTTGCCGTTGTGGTAGCGCATGAAGTAGAGGGCCTTGCCCGCCCGGAAGCGCTGGGGGCCGAGCAGGAGTTTCAGCATGCGGATGACTTCGGCGGCTTTGACGTAGGTTACGCCGTCTATGAGTTCGTCCGGGTCGTTAAAGCCTTCGCGCACGATCCGCCCGGCATGGCCGGCGTCTTCGATGGCGAGGGGGCCGAGCAGCGGGTTGCGGATGCTGTCCACCTGGAGGAGGCGCACCAGGGCGGGGTTGAAGACGTCGGCCATGAACTGGCGTTCGACGTCGACTGTATAGGCTTCGTTGAGCCAGACGTCGAAGGGGGTGTCCATGGTGGTTTCGCTTCCGCACTGGTTGTGTTCGAATTCGTGGACGATGACGGCGTGCGCGTAGAGCAGCGACTGGTCCATCGTATGTTCGTGGATGAGTGCGGCATCGGTGACGATGGTGGTGTTTCCGACGTTTTCCATACCGCCGAAATTCGACCGGGTCATGCAGATGGTGCGGTAGGTTTCGCCGGTATATTCGTAGTCCTGGGTGGCTTTGATCCACGGGACCGATTTCTTGAGGATTTCCATCGGCACTTTTGCGCCGACGGCGGACCCGGGCGGGACGAGGTATTCCAGGCGGACGGTCCTGCCGGTGTCGAAGGTGACGGTATCGCGGAGAACGTCCCAGGTTCCGGCGCAGACCAGGAAGAGGTACGGGGCCATCGGGATGGGGTTCTGGAAGGTTATGACCTGCCGGTCGGGTTGTCCCGGTTTGCGGACGGGGGTGCCTTCCGGGTTGGCCGTGTGGTCGATGTTGCCGTTGCTTACGAGGTGCGTGTAGGCGACGTCCGCTTCAATGGTGGTGGTCATGGTGCACTTGGCGCGGCAGTCGTCGAATATGGGCATGATCCGCTGAAAGCCCCACTGCTGGCATTGCGACATGTACTGCTGGGGGGCGCCGGGAGGGGTGACGTCCTTGTAGATGCCTTCCAGGGTGAATTCGTCCGGGTGGCAAGCGGTGAGAGTGCGGATGGAGAACTTTTCGCCCGGTTTGACCCTGTGCGGCAGGAAGATTTCCAGCTTGTTGCGGTCGGTGTGGTATCCGTACCGGAGCGGGGCGCCTTGCGTGGCGGAGCCTTCACACCACTGGACCGCCAGGATTTCGAGGTCCCTGGCGTCGAGTTCTATGCGGTCCATGTCCTGCGTTGCCGTCATTTCCAGCCGGTTGGAGGCTTCAACCCTGTCGGCCAGGAAATTGAGGTAGATGGTGAGATGATGGAGCTGGACCGGCATTTCGCCGAAATCTTCCCGGAGATATTTGTATTTTTCGTTGGGCAATTCAATCCTCCTTTTAAAAGGCATACCGCAGAGATCGAGCAGATAATCAAACTAATGCCATTTCGTAAATGCCTCGATTAATATCAACTGGAGCAAAGCAAAATTCCGTCTTTTTATCCGCAGATTCGCGCAGATTTTCGCAGATGAAGGCATTTTTCAATTTGCACCGTTTTCCGCATCGCGCGAGATGGAAAAAATGATCAAGCCTGATTCCTATGCGCTCCGGTTATATTGATCGCGGCTGAAACCGCTCCCACGCAATACCTCACCTATCCTCCAGATCAACCGGCACGCTTTGCTTTGCGGCTTCCGTCCACTTTAAGTTGACGGTCACGCGGCCCGCGTGACTTCCGCCGGGGTGACGAACAGGTTGTTCAAAATATTAGCTCTTTAATGAATCCCCAAGAGGTTTTTTCCTGCGGTATTTCTCGGCGTCCTCCGGTGTGCCAGGCTAAGCCTGGCTGATCTATCCGACTGAAAGGTGTCGGACATGTTAATTGCTCGTTCAACATGTAGCTGCGGCCACCCGTGCAGGGTAACCGAACGCGGGAAGCTGGCCGGT
>JAEZXS010000175.1 GCA_023442755.1 Pseudomonadota bacterium
AAATTCATGGCTGTCCTAATTCAATGTGCTCCGCATGATCGCGGTCCCGCCCAGGCAGGACCGCTCCCGCAAGTATTGAAATTATTCCGTATTTCTTAATGGTCGGTACTTCTTCGCGGCTTGTTCCTCTTAAGTTTCTGTTAAGTTGACGGCAATGGGCCTTCGCCGGGATGACGTCGTTGTTATTTGCCGAGTTTCGATGCGAAAGTGGGAATCTCCAAAGCCGTCATTAATTGTGATACAGCCTTTTCCGTCGGAATGACGTCCTTGGCGTCTTTGCTGGAAGAAGAATCGATGCGCACCTTCGAAGACAAAGCATCGCGGCATCACGGGGGCTGCACGCCCATTTTCATTTCGAATATGTTAAGCTATATCGGTCGGCCCAGGCGATCACGGGCATGCGGTGTTGCGAAAGCCTGTATTTATTTGCATTTTATAGTATAAACGAGTACCTGAAACGGTTGAAACCCTGTAACCGCGGCAGCCGTGTAACTTTTTTCCCCAGGAGGAGGTCATACAATGAGCCGTTCGATGCAATGGCTGAGTCTGTTTGCCGGCGCAGCCATATTCGTCTACGGAATAGTGAAGCTTTTCAGCGGAGACTGGATACCTTTCGTGCTGGGCTTGCTGATCGTGGGGTTTTCTTGTTCGAAGATCGCGAAGAGCAGGCAGCAGGAGAAGGAAGGAGCGGACGGCACAGAGAACCGGGCGAGATGAGGATTTCCCTCATCGGTAATTGGATGCGGGGTGGGAAAGGTAAAAGGACAATGCCCTTGACGTCCTCCGGCAAATCATCTAACGTCTGACGTTCTTTAACATGCGGTTTTTTGTCCCTTGGGCAGGGACCTCCGGTACCGCCAATCCATCAGATTCGAAAAGGTTCGCCACACATATGGAAGATCTCAACACAGTCACGCGGGAGCGACTCGAGAAGGCTTCCGAACTCGAGCAGCAGAATATTCCCATCTACCCGAACGGATACTCCGTCCCGCACAAGATAAAGGATCTGTTGCAGGCGATCGCGGACAAGAGCGCCGAGCAGCTCGAAACGGAAGAAGATTCCTATACCGTTGCCGGCAGGATCATGTCGGTGCGTTCCTTCGGAAAATCCACCTTCATGCACATCGCCGATGCGGAAGGTAAAATCCAGATATATATCCAGCAAAACCAGGTTGGCAAAGACAGCTACGGCCTGGCTAAAAAGCTCGATATCGGCGACATCGTCCGCGTCACCGGGCGGCTCTTTCGGACGAAAACGAACGAGCCCACCATCCTGGTGAGCGAGTTTGTGCTCCTGACAAAGAACCTGCGGCCACTTCCCGAAAAATACCACGGCCTGAGAGATATCGAAATGCGCTATCGGCAGCGCTACGTCGACCTCATTGTGAACGAGCAGGTCAGGGACACTTTCCGGATGCGGGCAAAAATCGTCGGGACGATCCGTCGTTTTCTCGGTGACCGCGATTTTCTGGAAGTCGAGACACCCATGATGCAGGCGGTACCCGGGGGGGCGACGGCAAAGCCGTTCAAGACTTTCCACAATGCGCTCGGCATGGATTTGTACCTGCGCATAGCCCCGGAACTCTACCTCAAGCGTTTGCTGGTGGGCGGCTTCGAGCGGGTATTCGAACTCAACCGCAATTTCCGGAACGAAGGTGTTTCGACCCAGCACAATCCCGAATTCACCATGCTCGAGTTCTACCAGGCCTATGCCACCTATGAAGATATGATGGCCCTGACCGAGGAACTCTTCGCCAGCATAGCCGGTGAGGTCAACGGCGGAAAGCTGCAGTTGGAATACCAGGGGTCCGTTATAGATCTTACACCGCCCTGGAAACGCTATACGTTCAACGAGTCGCTCATCAAGATCGGAGACGTCCCGGAATCGGCGGTGGAAAACTTCGAGGATGCAGTGAATTTTGCGCGCTCACTCGGAATCGGGATCGAAAAATTCGAGGGGCACGGCAAGCTTCTTACCAAGATTTTCGACCTGGTGGTCGAGCCGCGGCTGGTGCAACCCACTTTCATCTATCGCTATCCCCTGGAGGTATCGCCTTTATCGCGCAAGAACGAGGATGCCCCGCAATTTGTGGACCGCTTTGAGATGTTCATCGCCGCCCGCGAGATGGCCAATGCTTTTTCCGAACTGAACGACCCGAGGGACCAGCGCGAGAGGTTTGCCGCTCAGCTCCAGGCGAAGCAGGCGGGCGACGAGGAAGCTCATGCGATGGATGAGGATTACATTCGCGCTCTCGAATACGGGATGCCGCCGGCGGCAGGAGAGGGCATCGGGATAGACCGCCTGGTGATGCTCTTTACCGATTCTCCCTCTATCCGCGACGTTATCCTTTTCCCGCATATGAGACCGGAAAAGAAAACGCAATGAAAATGGGTTTCGAGTTTTTCATCAGTATCCGCTACCTGCTGGCAAAGCGACGCCAGGCGTTCGTGTCCCTCATCACGTTCATTTCGGTAGCCGGGGTTGCGGTGGGCGTCACCGCCCTCATCGTCGTGCTGGCCGTCATGAACGGATTTCACGACGACCTGCGAAACCGGATTCTGGGTATCACGTCGCACGTCCAGATCGGCAGCTATGGCGGAGCGATGCCCAACTACAACCAGTTGATGCAGCAGATTGAAAAGGAGCCCGGGGTAATCGGGGCGACTCCTTTTATATACGCCCAGATCATGATCACGTCCGGCCGGAGCGTTTCCGGGGCGATCATGCGCGGGATCGAGCCGATTTCGGCGTCGAAGATAATGAAGCTGCAGGCCAACCTGCTCAGCGGCAACCTGTCGGACCTGGCCCAAGCAACCACCGAGCCGGGAACATACCCGGGTATAATACTCGGGGTTGAACTGGCCAATAACCTGGGGGTCCGGACCGGGGAATACCTCACCATCATCACGCCGTCCGGCCGGCTGACCCCGATGGGGCAGGTGCCCAAGAGCAAGTTGTTCCAGGTGGTCGGGATCATGCAGTCGGGCATGTTCGAGTACGACAACACGCTCGCTTATGTCGACCTGTCCGCGGCCCAGCAGTTTCTCGCAATAGGGGATGCGGTTACCGGCATCGAAGTGGGGGTGAAGGATATCTACCAGGCGGGCGCCATAGCGCAGACGATAAAGAACCAGCTCGGCCCGGGTTATTACGTGCGCGACTGGATGCAGATGAACAGGAGCTTCTTTTCGGCGCTCAAACTCGAAAAGGCCGTGATGTTCGTAATCCTGACCCTGATCATCCTTGTTGCGGCCTTCAACATCGTCAGCTCCCTCATCATGCTCGTTATGGAGAAGGGGCGCGACATCGCCATACTCAAAGCCATGGGGGCGACGACCGCCAGCATCAAGAAAATATTCATCCTGGAAGGTTTTCTGATCGGGGTGTCGGGAACAGCACTCGGGATTCTCGGTGGATTTACCCTGTGCAGTCTGCTCAAGGAGTACAAGTTCATCGACCTTCCGCAGACAATCTACCACATCTCGAAACTCCCGGTGAAAATGGAAGCCATCGATTTGATTACCATAGCCTTTACGGCGATTCTCATAAGCCTGGTTGCAACGATCTATCCATCGCGTAAGGCGGCCGGGCTCGATCCGGCGGAAGCGCTGCGCTATGAGTGATGTTCGCAATTCCATAGAAGTACACACGCTGGGGCTGACCAAGGTCTTTGGGAGCGGCCCCAATGCGATCGAACTGTTCAAGGACCTCGAACTGGTTATCCGCAGCGGGGAGCGGATTGCCATAGTGGGGGCTTCGGGAGCCGGGAAGTCGACGCTTTTGAATATCCTCGGCACGCTCGAGAGACCGTCCAGCGGCAAAGTCCTCTACGGCGGCCAGGATGTGTTCCTCTGGGGGGAACGGGAACTGGCCAATTTCCGGAATCGCAACATCGGCTTCGTGTTTCAGTTCCATTACCTGCTCCCGGAGTTCAATGCCATTGAAAATGTGATGATGCCGGCCCTGATTGCGGGACTTCCGAAGGCCGAGGTGAAGGACCAGGCGGAAGCGCTTCTGGAAAAACTCGGATTGACGACGCGCCTGACCCATCGGACCGGGGAACTCTCCGGCGGGGAGCAGCAGAGGGTTGCGGTTGCGCGGGCATTGATGCTCCGCCCGAAACTCTTCCTGGCGGACGAGCCGAGCGGGAACCTGGACGGGCGGACAGGACGCACGCTTCACGAACTCCTGGTGTCCCTGAACGAGGAAATCGGGGTGACGATGGTGATCGTCACGCACAACCAGGAACTGGCGTCGATGATGCACCGGGTTTTGAGAATGAAAGACGGTCAACTTCTGGATGAGCGAGGGGGAACGGACATGTGTTCCACGGTCTCAGTCTAGACTGGGAGCCGATTTGCCCTGGGGCGAAAAATTGTGTTGGGCAGGCGGCGAGAAGGTGGTATTAGAGAGGGCGAGAGAGGTCAGGAGCCGGAGGGGGGTCTCTATGAAATGGGGGGAGCTTTGTGCCTTTGGCTTGCGACAGGTCTTCGCAACCTGATTGAATAATGGGTTTTGCAACAGGCAGTCACAGCGAAGGGGCAAAGAATCATGGTAGGCAGGAGAAGATTAGGGGCACTCATTTGGCTTCTTGTTTGCTTTACTTTGGCCATCCCGGCAGGATGGTCACAAGATCAGGCGCCGAAAGTCGCCATCATGCCCCTTGTCATCCATGGGCAGCCGGATGCTGCCAGAGCGCAGAAAACTGCCGAAGATATTTTCTCTCGGTTACTCACCGCTGAACAAATCAAAGTCATCGATCCCCAGGAAGTCCACAGAGTCTCTCCGACACCGGTCCAGACCGAGGAGCAGGCACGTTCGCTCGGGAGCAGGCTCGGGGCAAACTTTGCGTTGTACGGCAGCTTCAACCAGGTTGGCAACTCGATCAGCATCGATGCCAAGCTGGTAGACATCAGTGGGAAGAAGCCTTCCGTTTCCCTTTTCGCGGAAGAAAAGGGGATGGAGAATCTGGCTGCTGCTGTCGGCAAGATCGTCCAGCAGATGAGTGTGCAGGTCTTGTCGAAGGCTGTCATCGCCGAAGTCAAGGTGCGTGGAAACGACAGGATTGAGGCCGATGCGATAAGGAGCAGCGCCAAGAGCAAGAAGGGCGAACTGCTCAAGCCCGAGCAGGTGAGTGAAGACATCCGGGCCATCTACAAGATGGGCTTCTTCGAGAAGGTGGATGCCGAGGTTTCCGACAGCCCTGCCGGCAAGGTTCTGACTTTTGTCGTTCAGGAAAACCCGAGTGTCCAGGAAGTAAGGATCTCGGGCCAGAAGAAGATAAAGGAAAAGGATATCCTTGCGGCCATCGGCACCAAGGCCTATACGGTCCTCCAGCGTAACCTGGTCAGCGAGGACGTTCAAAAGATCCTCAAGCTTTACCAGCAAAAGGGCTATTACGGCGCCGAAGTGAACTCACGAATCGAGTTCCCGAAGGACCCGCGCAGGGCAACCGTAATTTTCGATATAAAGGAAAACAAGAAGGTCTGGATCAAGGAAATCACTTTTACCGGGAACAAGAACCTCTCCTCCCGGAAGCTGCGCTCCGTCATGCAGACGGCAAAGAAGAACTGGCTTTTGTCTCTTTTCACCGAGCGCGGCATCCTCCAGCGGGATATCTTGGACACCGATATCGATCGTCTGACCGCGTACTACCATGACGAAGGCTACATGGACGCCAGGGTCAGCTCTCCCGTAGTTACCATGAAGGACAACTGGTTCTATATCAACATTACCGTTGATGAAGGCCAGAGATACAAGGTGACCGGCATCAGGATCAGCGGCGATCTGCTCGATGGCTACGAAAAGAAGATCGTCAAGAAGTTCGAATTGAAGCCCAAGGCGTATTTTAGCCGCGAAAAAGTCCGCCACGATATTGACCTCGTGACCAAGGCATACATGAACGAAGGGTATGCGAGGGTCGATGTCGAGCCCCAGATCAAGCGTAACCAGGAAGAGCACACGACCGATATCAACTTCCATGTCACCCAGAAAGAGGTGGTGCATATCGGTCAGATTTTCGTAACCGGAAATAGCAAAACGCGCGACAACGTCATCCGCCGTGAACTGCAAATAGCGGAAGGTGACACTTTCAGCTCCAAGAAGATCGAGGACAGCCTTGCGCGGTTGAAGAAACTCGATTTCTTCGAAGACGTCGAGATAACGCCGACGGACACCGAGAAACGTGAGATCATGAACCTGCACGTGAAAGTGAAGGAGAAGCTGACCGGGTCCATCAGCGTAGGCGGCGGTTATTCTTCGCAGGACGGTATGTTCGTGAGCGGCCAGATTCAGCAGAAAAACCTGTGGGGCAAGGGCGACCTGGTCGCCTTCAAAGGCTACCTCGGCCAGGAAGCCCAGCGATACATGATAAGCTACACTCACCCGTGGATGTTCGGGCAGCCGATCACGGGCGGAGTCGACCTGTACAACTGGATCAGGGCGTACCAGGATTACACGACGGATTCTTACGGCTTCCGTCTGCGGGCCAGTTATCCCGTCGGACAGTACAGCCATTTCAATGTATTCTACCTGTGGGAAAACGCGAAAATATACGATCTTTCCGACGCCGCATCACAGGATCCCTATTTCATCAACGCTATGACCTTTAAAATCAAGAGCAGCATCGGCGGCGGATTTGAAAGGAATACCACTGACCATCCGTTCCTGCCGACCAAGGGCACGTATGCAGGCGTAACCATTGAATACACGAGCCCCGCACTGGGAAGCGACAGCAATTTCTTCAAGCACGAGTATAATGCCGGCATCTACTATCCCCTGGGGATTTGGAAATTCATAGGCCATATTCGGGGCGCCGCCGGGTTTATGGAGGAACTGGGTGGTGAGTCGGACGTTCCCCTGTATGAACGGTTTTACCTCGGCGGCATCAACTCTCTGCGCGGCTTTGAATTCGGCGCGGTTGGTCCGAAGGATGCCAACGGAATCGTCATAGGCGGCACCAAGTACGTCGTGGCCAATTTCGAAGTGCTCTTCCCGATTGTCGAAAAGTACGGAATGCGCGGTGTTGTATTCTACGATGCCGGTAATGCATTTGGTGAAAATGGACAGATAGATCTTTCGAAACTTAGGACGGATGTTGGTGCGGGTATCCGGTGGAACTCTCCATTCGGACCACTCCGCGTCGAGGTAGGGTACAATCTCGACAAGCAAT
>JAEZXS010000056.1 GCA_023442755.1 Pseudomonadota bacterium
GTTCAGTGGCTTTGCCATCTGAACGACCCATCTGCTACATACCAAGGCTGAGTTGTCCCCACAACTTTGAGCCTGGAGTAGCAGATGAGCCGATTTCGAAAGCTATCACAAACTATTTGGCACTGCCAATACCACATCATATGGGTGCCAAAATACAGATTCAGGGTGTTAAGGGGAGCCATCGCAGAAGAAGTGAGCACGTGTGTCCGGATATTCTCTGAGCAACTCGGGTGCGAAATCCTTGAGATGAACATTCAAGTTGACCACGTGCACCTTCTAGTCATGGTTATTGTCTTTTTGGCATCTGAAACACATTAATTACATAATCATAAAGATCTCTGCTTTGCCGATTGGAAATTTTGGACTCTGGAAAGGCAGGCATAATACCGGGAGAGCCGTCGGGATTGCTGGGATTGCGAATAAAGTCGATAAACGAATTAAAATCCAATAGCTTGGGAGAATTAATCACCGGTAGATTAGGCTGTGCGATGTTGCCGCCCTGCGGATGGCAGCCGCTGCAATTTGCCTTGTAGATTTGCTCTCCTGCCTTATATTGCCTCGGGGCTTGAGGACTCCAGCCGCCATAGACCAATTGCCCGCCATAGTAGCCAATTGCCAATATCAAGCAGAAGCTCATAATGTAGAGTATCAAGACGCCTTTCGTTGCAGGTCCGTATTTCCCGCTCAAAAGGATGCTTATGCCTAAAGAAACAATTACAAGTGGAAGAAGCATCAATTTCATCTTTATTGGAAAGAGCCACGCTCCTGAATAAAAATATTGCCAGTCCATAATACCGAGAATCAGCGTTGGAAAGAGCCAGATAAATGCTAATATGACGCAGTAGCGGGCCGCTCTCGCGAGCTTTTCCCGTTTGAATACCACTGCTATTAAGCTGAATATCAAGGCGCCGACCACAAGACCTATCGGCATGTGAACTTCGGTTGGATGAATCGGATGGGGGTATCCGATGCTCTGCAGGAATCGATATACGGGATCAAACATTATTTTTGCTCCTGGCTTGAGACATCAGCACCGGCAGGTTGTGGAAAATTCTTAACCTGTTAAAAGAATTTTTGCGCTTTAGATCAACTCTGCCTCCTCTCGTGGAACTCGTAAACTGACAGGCATGGCGATGAACCTGCTTGCATCGCTTTTATAGCGGTTTTATCTCACGATGAGGGCACCGTCAGTGATAGCGGGTTTGCCTGTAGCGGGGGGCCCTCCGTATTTTACGGGAACTTCATCGAAGCCGATCGCAATCAGTGTCAATGAGGATACCGCTGTGTCCAGCCGAATTGACGCAGGTCTCCCTCGACTTCCGTCGGTAAAATAGTAACTTGACCTGGCTTGTAACCGGATTCGGTCACCTGACGGTCAAAAGCTCCACTTCATAGATAAGCGTCGCATAAGGACCTATGTGCCGGCCTGTTCCACGCTGTCCGTAAGCGAGAGAGGGAGGTACGAAAATCTGCCATTTCGATCCTTCCTCCATGCGTTTCAGAGCTTCTCTCAAACCGGGGATGACCTGGATGTGGTCGGAGAGCTTCAGGAATGCTGGCCCGGTGCTCTCTGTATTCAAAAACTCCTTCCCGTCGATGAGGTACCCCCTGCAATTGACTTCCGCCGTATCGGTTTCTGAAGGCTTTTTCCCGCTTCCAGCCTCGAGTACCTTATACTGGAGTCCGTTCGCGAGGGTCACCACTCCCTCTTTGGTCTTGTTGGCCTCGAGAAATTCAGCCCCCGCTTTCTTGTTATCCAATCCGGAAAGCAGCCTGGCTTTTTCTCTTCTGTCCCGAAGTTCGACCGAAATCGAGTTTAGGGTGAGCAGAAGCTCTTCATCACTCATTGAGAGTTTATTCCCCTTCAATGCGTCTATTATCCCTCTGGATAAAGAATCCGGATCGACTTCGATCCCCTGGCGCTTGAAGTTTCTCCCCGCCTCGACACCAAGGGCATAACCGGCCTTCTCTTCCTTCATGTCGAGCGGTTTAAGGTTGCCGGTATCGGCCCTATCAGGGTCGCCGGCGGCCGGCAGCCTCACTGCGAATGCCAGAAGAGTTCCCATCACCAAGATACCTATGGCAGCCCTGATCGAATGCTTCCCCATGCGAAACTCCTCTCCTTGTTCGTAATGGTACAGATATGGGGAAGGGCGCAGGAACTTTGCCCTTCCCCGGATGGAGAACTACTCTAAGGTGCTGTCACTTGCAAGGGTGTCGCCGGCGTCCATGCCGATGTGGCGCCACCGGTTATGACGGATCTTATTTGATAGTAGTAGGTCCGCCCCTTTGCCTGGTTTCGCAGGGTCAGTGAGGTGGCGGTTGCGCTCACCTGGTATGTGGTCGCGCCGGTCATTGCAGCGTTCCTGGAATACCGTATGGTGTAGCCGGTGATACCTGTCCTGTTGGCAGGTAAAGTCCAGGAGGTGGTCACCGTATCCGAGATCGTACCGACGGTCACGGTTGCCTTAAGGCCTGTCGGAGCAAGAATTGTCGGGACCTGGGCGGTATTGCTCCAGGCGGAGTTGCCCGCCGAATTGAAAGCCGCCACCCGGTAGTAATACTGCCTGTTCAAAGCTACGGTCGGATCGACATAGCTTGAAGCCGTATTGTCGTTCAAAGTAAAGGTCACAGTCGAAGTACCGGTTGGGAAAGCGGCACTCGTCGACCTCTGGATAGTGAAGCCCTGTGCGCCGGGAGAGGCTCCGCCGCTCCAGGTTATCGTTACCGCGGGCGCAGTCGCGGAATTGTTGAATACGCCGGTAATAGTACCTACTGAAGGCGGCGGGGTAACTTTGAAGACCATCGGACGCATCATGTCGTTTTCTTCATGGTCCAGGTAATGGCAATGATACACATACTCCCAGCCATAGTCGGTCAAAACGTTGGTGAGAGCCGCCGGCATTATCTGGCCCGCCACGGGAGGCACCATCGGGAAATTGGCGGACGAACCCGGAGGTGCTGTCGGATCCAGGTATCTGACGCTGTTCGGGATTTTGAACGGGAGCCACATCATTGGAATGTTAGACGCAAGAATAAGATCGGTAAACGGATAGGTCCTTATGGTTTCCTTCCAACCCAGCTCGTTCATGTCCGGGGGCAGGTAAGTATTGGTCCAGTCAACCCGGTTAACCACCTGGAAGGCTCCCAGGTGGAGGTGGAGCGCGTGGGCGTCAACACCTATATGCGTTACCCTGAAGACCTTGTTTTGTCCCGGATACCAATAATCGCTCGGGGGGTTTGTGTAACCGGGTATCGCCGCCGCTATGGGGGCTATGGCATACGGATTGAGCGGGTTCGGAGCCGTTGCCATCGTGACGTTCATTCGACCGTACATCATGTCCATGCCTTCCATGATGCCTATAGAGTCAAGGATTGTGTCCCCGACAAGTATTGCTGAAGCGGTAGCCCCTGTGCCGTTGCCGTTCACGCTCGTCAGGAACACCAGCGGGGCGCTTGTGCAGCCCGCACCGGGATTGGTAAGCGTGATCGCGCCGACGGAATTGGGTGATACCGTTGCGGTGGCTACCGCGGCTGTGGTGAATCCGCCGCCGGTCAGGGTGACAGTTGGAACGGTCGTATAGCCGGACCCCATGGTTATCATGTTGATCGCGGTCACAGTGCCTCCGGAAATCTGTGCCACCGCCGTGGCCCGTATCCCGCCTGCCTGGTTAGGTGGGCCGATTGTTACCGTGGGGGCTGTGGTGTACCCGGCCCCCGCGGTTGTGACCGTGATGCCGATTACGCCGTTAAGGCGTGCAACGGCTGCGGGCATCGTGGTGCAGCCCCCGCCAATGAACCTAACGTTAGGGGCGGCCGTATAGCCGGCTCCGGGCACGGTGGTCATTACCGACGCGACGGCCTGGCCCTTTCCGGTCAGGTTGATTGTCTCGTCCGTGTTCTGGACATGGATGTTGCTAGTGGTATGAGTGCCGAAGGCGGGGTCATAAGCCGTATTGGGCACAACAGGTTTCTGCTGCGAGGCGCCGTAGGCGGCTGCCAGAGCCGTGTTCAAGGCGCTTATGCTGACGGGCGTCCCGGCCGCACCGGTCGGTGAAATGTTGATCTGCATGAGCGTCCGGGTGTTCGGCCCCCAACCGGCAACCGTGGGGGGGGCACCGCCAATGGAGCTATTATCCGGATCGTCCGTGTAGTAGTCGTTTCTCGAGTCATAGAGCGGCATGGGGGCGGGGTTGTCATTATAGAGGATCAGCGACGAACCCGGAGGAACCAGCGAAAAATCCACTATGACATCGGCACGTTCGGCCGGGGCAATCATGAGAGCATGGGACTTAGTGCCCATGACGGTGACGGACCTTCTGTTGTAATCATAATTGATGGGGGTCGAGGGAATAACTGCAGCCGCGGGCATAAGTCCGCCTTCGTTGCCGATTTGAATGAGTGGAGGCCCTGCGGTTCTGGGATCCGGTGCGCCGCCGTCTCTTCCATCCGTGGGCCAGGTGCTGGGAATACAGTCTGATGAGTCGACTGGAAGGCCGGTATACGGATAGCTTGCCAGATCACCTAGTGCAAGCCCTCCTCCGCCAACCTCCGTGGGTGTACCGCATGATGGCAATGTTCCAACAGGCGGGTGCGAGCTTTGAGTGGGGGTCGCAGGAATCATCGAGACTTCGGTGCAGGCGCCCAGGGTAGGACTGCCCGCCGGCAAGGTAGGCGTGACCAGGCCGGTCGTCGGATCGGCCTTGCATATATTCCCGTACTGGTCGGCCGCGTAGTACAGTTGCAGGTTGAGGACGCGTTCGTTGCCCGCGTTCAGTATCCGGAACCGTACAGGCGCCCGATCGGGCAGGGTAAGGGTCGGATAAGGCGCGCCGTTTATAACCGGGGTGTCCCCGTATTGTTCAGGCACGATTGTTGGAGAAGGCAGCGTATAGTTGTCGACAACCATCGGCGGAGCCATGAACGGGCCGTAATCCCACCTGCCGAGGGTATTGAACCCGTTGGGGTCATAAATATTCTCGTTTGGCATGTACTCGTGGGGATACCAGAGATTGCCGCCGGCGGTATAGTTCGGAAGATACTGGTTCCAAAGAGGATCGTTGACGGCGGTGGTTGCCGGCAGTACGCCCGTGAAGGGGTTTGTCTCGGTGCCTGTCGGCACAGGGGCAATTGTCTGGTCGTTAACAAACGACTTGTCCTGAATAACCAGGGGGATGCCATAGCGATAGACTCCCCCGTTGGTTGCCCCGGGAGTCTTGTCCAGACCGTTCTGGTCCGGAAGAACGCCGGAGTTGATGAGGCTTTCCTCGCTCGAATCGACCAGCAGATAGGGCGCGGCCAGCCCGCCGTAAACATTCAGCCGGGTGATGCCGTGTGCATGGTCATGATAGAACATCAGCCTGGCACTCTGCTGATTCGTATAGTAGTAGGTCCCGATCCCATCGGTGGCGCTCGGCGTAAAGCATGCCGCCGGGTTGCCTCTGGCTGCGCAGGACGCACCGGCGATCATGTCCGGAACGTTCTGGAAGCTTGCGCCTTTGGGGTAGGAGGTCGGCTCGCCGGCGGGAGTAAACCACTGATACGGCGTACCATCGCTGATCCAGGGCGTGAAGCCGCCGTGCAGGTGAATGACGGCGCGGTTCTGGGAGTATATTTCCATACCGCCGTTCGGCCCCGTCGAAGCGCCCATGAGCATGGTGTCGACCGGCAGGAACATGTTCTGCTGATCCATCATGGTGGTACTGGCATCCCTGGGGAGTCTGTTGGTGACCTTCAGGCGCACCGGCCTCCCATTTCCGGGTGCCCCAGCCGGCAGTTTCGGGTTGAATGACTGGGCGATGATCATCGGCCCAAGGTACTGGTTAACGTTTACCGAAGCACCAGCAGGGGTATTGGGCACGTTGGTCTGCCTGTACCCTCGCAGCCAGCTTGGCCCGGGCAGATCTCTTGCCAGTTGTTGCTGGTACTGATCCATGGAGAGTTCGTAATAATCCGCATCGGGGTACGTTGTCTTGTCCGGAATGGCAACGGGAATGTAGCTCCCGGTGGTGCTCGCATTGGGAGCATTAAGACCCGGCAGCGTGTCGATGAACTTCTGAATAACAGGGCTCTGAGAAAAGTTCGGAAGCGTATAATCTACGTTGGGGTTGAAGCCTACTGCGGGGTTGGGAATCTGGCCCCGGGCGCTGCCGACCGCAAGGCAGATACTTAATAGCAGAATTAACTTGGTAACATAAGGCAACTTGTTTCTCATCTCTCTCTCCTTTGACCGTCCTAGGGCCTCCCCTGTTGCTTTTTCCCGCCCTGAGCAGAATCCCTCGAAATAGCTTCGAGGGTTCCCGTTTCATTCATATTTTGGACCTGTTCTTTCATGAAGTTGGGATCGGCCTGCTGCCTATTCTCCACTGCAGTGCTCAGGTGCCCCTCAGGCAACCGCCTCTTTTCCGCCCACGACTGAACGCTTCCCAGGCACAAGAGGACGAACGCCATCAGCAGCAACACGAAAACGGTACGTTTCTTCTTTTTCATATTCCTCTCTCCTTCTAGGTTTGAATGAGACCGCGAGAATACCTGTGCTTAGGGTCCAACGGTATAGTGCTTGAAAAAGCTTCGCTGTTGGACATTGATCCAATGCACACCGATACGATACTTTGATTTTCGTAAGCGCCGACAAAAGAGACTATTAGCCGGATGGACTCCGGAATGGAGTACTCAGCCTGTGGCGGTGACTTTAATAGATGGCCATTTATTCTTTATGAATAGACGAGGATGCATCCTCAAGCTTCTATGAATAGCGAGAAGCAATTTTCATGCCCAAATATTAAATTATTTCAATCTGGAGAAAGTACGGCGTTAAGCGTTGAGGCGTGGTTTTAGACTACGATATTTTTATCTATGCGATATTTGAAATATCGTGCTGGAGCAGCACACAGAGTTATGAATTCCGGGCTGACATACATGTCATAGATCTTTCCCCTGATTATCCTATTGGGAGCATAATATCCGGGATGTTTTCGCAGCCGTTTTCGTTGGTTTCCGATTTGAGGAATCTTTATGAAGAGTTGGTCTTTATGAGATAGTCCTGCCGCTCCTGGTGGATTGAGCTACCGGACATGCAGCTTTGACAAAAATGTTGTCACTATGATGGAGGATTGCGTTAAACGGGGGCTGGCCGACCAGGTCCGATCCCGATCTGTGGGATTTCCACCGCGGATACTCGGCTGATTATACGGGCTCTGCTCCAAAAATATCGGGCCATACAATCCTTCTGTGCTTCGCACCCAGGTAGCAAAGCGGGCCACTTCACGATTGTATCCAGGCTGCGAACTATTATCCGAAACTTACCTGTAATTTTGGTTTTCTAAATTTGCAGGTCATGAAAGCCGCATGGGTGGGATCAATTCTGGCGATAGAGGAGGGAAAAGGGTAATATCCGGCCCCAAGGAATTTTTCCATTTTGAAACCGTGCAATTCGAAAATGTCTTTTATGCCCCGCACCGAAAGTACCCTTATGTGCTGCCATGATTCCGGAAGGTAAGCGGATTCGGAAGAATGGATGGCCAGCGGGTTCCCGATATTGTATTTAGCCTGTGAAAAATTGGAGCTGGACATGGGCATCCAACCCATCACAAGCGAGAAAATATTATGCCAGCTGGCCAGATTTTCCGTGCAAATAACAGCGTACCCACCGGGTTTCAGCACCCGGAAAATCTCCCTGACAAAATGTTCAGTTCTGTATAGATGTTCTATCACCTGATTGGAGTGTACAATATCAAATGCACCGTCATTAAAAGGTAGATTATCAGAAACGTTACATTTTACGGCCCCAATTCCTGATTGATGAGCGGCATTCAGAGCCTCTTCCACAACATCTATGCCAAATGCAATGCTGCAGCCCACTTTTGATATTATTTTGCCCGTCCATCTGCCATTATCACAACCTATATCAAGTAAACAGGCGTTTGGATCAGGCTCGATCAGATTCAAAATATCTGATTCATACATTTCCGAAGCAACGGAACGCAAATAGCGGAAGTATTTTTTGAGCATAACGACCTCGCAACAGATGTTTTGAAGAATTGCTTCCATATTACCTGAAATTCTAATGTATTTGGAACCCTTTTTGAATATCGCATTTCTCAAGCCATATAAAATAAAGTGTCATGGATAAGGTCCTGTATTAAGGCCAAAAACTACACTCTCCCCGGCTTCGGTTCCTAACTTTACTATCTGGGTGCGAAGCGCCAAAGGATTTGCATGGCCCGACATTTTAGGGGTAGAGCCCGAATAATCAGCCGAGTGTCCGTTTCGTCTGCCTTGCAGAGTATTCCGGGAAGCTCAGTTGAACACACAGAAAAGGAAGAGAATCTCGTGGAAATCTCCACGCCCGGTAAGACACTCTCCTACCAAGGTGTGCTCGTCGAGATCACCCATGGAGGACTGGCTCTTCGGTCAAGAAATCGAGAATACTGAAACAACGAAGAACTGCATGGCGCAAAAAGTACCTGGCGGGCAAAAGCCTCCGTGACGACATATAACGTCTCCTGCATCTCGCGGTCGATCATGCCATGTGTCGCTGGATAGCGATCGCGCAACTTTGTCATGAATTCGCCCCGATCCCGGGGAAGCTGTTCCAGAATCCTCGCTCCCTCGGGATCGGGGTTGTTCAAGGTTTCAGCCGTCGTGAGCAGAAGAAATTCCGTAGCCTGCATCAGCTGATCGGCCAGCCCGCATCAATCCGGCAGCTTCTGTCGAAAAGCGATTCTCCAAGAGTCAGTACCGTATCCTCCAGCGATAGACGTTGCTGAGCATTTCCTGGAGGTCTTGCGCGTTCCTGGCCAGTTCCGGACGCATATGGCCGGGGGTTAATTCGGCCACCTTTCGGTTCAGAGATCCCGCCGTGTGGAAGAATTCCGAATGCAATCCTTCCAGTTCGGCGATCCATCAACGCAACTCGATCCTCAGTCCCCGGAGGTCCCGCGCAGACAGCTCCGGACCCTGACGGGACCTGATTCCAAGTGTCTGGCTTCCGAAAGGAACATATCCATATTTCCAAAGGGGCTCCTCAGTTGCAGTGGCGATCAGGGATGTTCCGACACACCCCTCCTCGTCCCGCAGGACCCTCTCGCATTCCGACAAAAACAGGCGTTTCAGATGCCAGGCCAGGTCCGGATGAAAAATCAATCCATCGGCGAAAAACGCCCAAGCGTCGTCTTTCAGAGGCAGCTTGAAGCCGTGCAAAAGCGCCCAAGGTGTTCCTCCTCTGTCGTTGAGGGAGTAGCACAGAGTGTGGAATGTGTTCTTGTGAAAGTTCAGCAGCCGTTCAAGGCTTCCCCGGTCATAGAGCCGTCGGAACCGCTTCTGTCGATCCACCACTTCGAACAAAGCAAGGTAGCCTTCGATGGAAGCGGCGCAGAAAGGAGCCACGTGAAATCCGTCCGGAAACAGGTTGCCCCGGCGGGAGGGGAAGATTTGCTGGGTGATCCGGACCGCTGCATAAATGGAGGTACTCAATCACTCATGA
Organism: Pseudomonadota bacterium; assembly: GCA_023442755.1. Lineage (GTDB taxonomy): Bacteria > Desulfobacterota > Syntrophobacteria > Syntrophobacterales > Syntrophobacteraceae > SbD1. Next base: position 9,485 of record JAEZXS010000056.1, read on the forward strand.
ATCCTGGCCTTACGGCAATCAAGGGTCTTGCAGATAAGATTGAATGTCTGTATGCCGAAGGACGCTTCCTTCATTCTCTCCAATACCAGCTTGGAGCCGCCATCGTGGCTGTCACGACTGTCAACCCAACAGACGGAAAATTCCGGACCTGATGTGAATTCAACTTCACGGTATGACAGGTTCAATAATTGCGCCAAACCCCTGCCGCGCATTTCCGGTATCGTACAGAGTGCAGTTTCAATGGCGTATTTCCCCGCCTGACCACCATGACTGCAGTCGCGGGAAAAAGCCAGAAAACATCCCAGCCACCGATCCTCATCGTCCAGGACACAAACACCGGAGGGGATGGGCATGCTCCATTCCAGGAATTCCGGCGTGAAACGAATCCGCGGCGAGTTCCCATAATCATGGTTGAAACATAGCTCGATAAGTGCGGACAGCTTCTCATAGGACCAACTTTCCCGAAGGGGCAGCACCTGTACGTCCCTTAACCCCGGGTGTTTCTTGAACAGAGCCTCCTTCTCCCTTTTCAGGTCCTCTATGGTCCTCATTCGTCGTGTCCTCCAGGAATATACCTTTGCCAATATCCACGAAATCTCAGAGTAGGGATCAAAAGTTTCTGCAAGCCGTGGACCCGGAAGCTATCGACCATTGTTGCTGTGCTCATGGACCCCATGTACATCGTGGAAGGCCCCAAATCCTCAAAAGGCCGACGTTGCTTGAGCTTGTGGTAGAACGGCGTATCGATCGCCGCAAAGCCGTACCGAAGACGTGGATGTTTGAAAACTTTCATCATGATCGCAGTGATCAGCGCCTTGGAGGCCCTGCCGTCCCGCTTCGCTTTGGCTATGGCCATAGTGGCGATGTCGAAGCACCGCCTGGGATCCATGGCCAGAACCCTTTTCAGGTTCGCGGGTGGAATTTCCAACTCTTCCGCATGGTCGATGGTGGGAAAGAGCCCCGGCCCCATTTTCCGAGCATGGGGAGCGTACACGAGACGGACTACCCCGGACAGGATTCGCTGCCCCAACGGCAGTTGCCGGTCGCCGGTAAAGGCCGCCAGGAATTCCATGGATGCGTAGCGGTCAAAATCGGCGATCCGCCCCGTCGGGCTCTCTTCCACATAGCCCGATTCCAGAAAGACCTGGTACTCCAGAGACTCGCACCGATGCCAAAAGAGCTTCTCGGCCGGCGAGATCGAAAGGAGCTCGACCCCTTCCATATTCTCAATTGAGAGACGTGAACGCAGCTTTCTAAAAAAGTGCCTGCCGAAAGCGCTCAAGTGACCATAAGTCCTCTTCCGGCACTGATGTGGTTCGCTTGAACCGGCAGGCAGGTTGTCCCTGCGGTCATGGAGTCCCATACGTCTCCATCGCCACGTCCGATGTGGCGTCCATTTCATACAGTTCTTCAGCTATAAGGCAGTAGGGACCCGTTGAAGCCGCATCCCATGCCTGTGCCTATGCAATCCAGGGTGTAGGCCCCCGTAGAGGCGAAGCAGATCCGGCTGTTCCTGTCAGGATTGCTGTGATCCACAGTCAGGTGGGGCAGACCATTGCACTTCACTGCATAATACAACTGTTCCGGCTGCAGGGAATTTCGAAGTAGGTCCATTTTGGATGCCATTCTGTTCAGATCGAAAAGGAAGAAAGGGGTGGGGAGTTCGGCGAGCCGGCGTCTGAGGTCGTCAGGTAAAGAGGCGTAATCCATTACGCTACCCGTCTTCATACGTCAGCTTTCATTCCCGGGCCGCCATCGGGGATGCAAAAGGCGCAGTCCATCTCCGAAGAGACTATCGCGGTGGGACACTCTTGTGCCGGCAGATCGGCTTCGGATCAAAAGCCCAGCCTTCTTGTTACTCAATAGGGGTTATTTCCCAAGAATTGCAAGCTACTAAAAGCTGCCTTTCTTGTAAAGAAAATATACCCTTGCGTGCAAGCCAGTCCTTAATCATCAAGGGGGCAAAGCCCCTCTCTTTGGAGAGGTTTTGCCGATTATGGGAAACAGCGTCGATCAGATGCGCCTGGAGGGTGGGAGCGTCCGGGCGGCATTGTCTGCGTCCGGAGCGGAGAGGGGCCTTGTGCTCCCGCCCACGCCGCCGACCAGGGAAACCAGCTCCAAAACTATTCCCTTCATATTCTCCGCCTGGGAATTGAGTTCTTCGGAAGCCGAGGCCGACTCTTCCGAATTAGCCGCATTTTCCTGCACCACCCGGTCCATCTCGGCGACCGCCGTGCTGATCTGTCCGATGCCGCTCGCCTGTTCTTCGCAGGCCGTGGAGATTTCCTCCACCAGTTGAGCGACCTTGCCGGAAATTCTCACATTTTCCTCGAACGCCTCTTTGGTCAGCCTGGTCAGTTCGTTGCCGACCCGTACCGCCTGGATGGTGTTCTCGATGAGTTCGCTGGTGCCTTTTGCCGCATCCGCAGCCTGGCCGGATACGGCACAAATCTCTCCGGCTCGATCAACGGTGATGTTACGCTTCCACCGGCTGTTAAAGCGTCGTGAGCGCCGGGGTGTCATCCGTTTTCAAAGCCCTGCCGGCTGTGTTTTCTTGCTTTCCGTCCCTGCCGACGAGTGAGACCAATTCGAAAACAACCTCTTTCATACTCTCCGCCTGTGCATTGAGTTCTTCGGCGGCTGAAGCCGATTCTTCGGCGCTGGCGGCATTATCCTGTACGACGTTGTCCATCTCTCCCACCGCCCGGTTTACCTGCTCGATCCCCTGGGCCTGCTCGGAGGAGGCTGCCGAGATCTCTCCAATCAGCTCTTCCACCTTGCCGGCTCTTTCCGCAACCTGCGCAAATCCGTCGCTGGTCTTCCGAACGATTTCCGATCCCTCGCGGATTTTTTCAACCGTTCCCTCGATCAGTCCGGCTGTGCTCCTTGCCGCATCGGCCGCACGCATCGCAAGGTTTCGCACCTCGTCGGCAACGACGGCGAATCCCGCGCCCGCTTCACCCGCCCGGGCCGCCTCCACCGCGGCGTTCAGGGCCAGCAGATTGGTTTGGAAGGCTATTTCGTCTATGGTGCGGATGATCTTGGAGGTTTCCTCGCTTGCCTTGGAGATGGCGTCCATGGATGCGGTGAGTTCGTTCATGGACTGATTGGCAACGGATACCACTTTTACGGTTTCGGCCATGAGCGCATTGGCCTGGCCGGCGTTCTCCGCGTTCAGCCTGGTCATGGAAGACATTTCTTCCAGGGCGGCGGACGTTTCCTCGATCGACGAGGCCTGTTGCGATGCTCCTCCCGCCAGTTCCTGGCTGGCCTTTGAGACCTGGTGCGATGCGGAGGCGACGTATTCGGCTCCGCCCCTGAGAGATGTTGCCATCTTCCTTATAGGTTTCAGTGCGGCATGGGAAACCAGCATGATCGTAATGACCGTGATGAGAAGCACGCCCACCACCGAAAAAGCGCTGATGTAATAGATCTGCCGCACAGGGGCGAGCATCTCCGTCTCGCTTGCCGTCGTACCGAGCGTCCAGCCGGTTTCCTTGTTGACCCTGTAGGCGGCCATCGTGTTCCTGCCTTTAAACTGGTAGCGGATCGTTCCCTCTCCCTTTGCCATGATTTCGCGCGTGAAATCCAGGTCTTTCGCATTCATCTTCATGATCAGAGATTTATCGGGATGGGAAATGAGGCCGCCGTTGTGCTGGAACATGAAGGCATAGCCTTCTTTGCCTATTTTGACCGGATCAATGAACTGCTTATTGAGAGCGATGAGGTTTACGGTACCATACAGGACGCCGATGACTTTATCACTTTGCTTTATCGGGGCGGAGATCATAAAGCCGGGGTTGCCCGTCGTTCTGCTTACGACAACTTCCGGCGAAACGCATTCTCTGCCGGCGCTCGACTCTTTAAAATATGTCCTGTCCTTTACATTTACTTTGCCTATGGCACTGCGTGTGGACGCTGCTATGACATTGCCTTCCAAATCCGCCAGACCAATATTTTCGAAGTAGGACGACTGCGCCTGAAGGTTAGCGATATATTCGAGCGCCGTCAGGCGGGAAATCTCGCCTGCCTCGGTATCTTGGAAGGCTTCCTGGAATAGTTTGATCCGGCTCCATACGGATACCTCGGATATACGTTCTCCTATGTAGGTGGATATCCTCTGATTTGTAAGGTCCAGTACCTCTAACAACTGTTCGTTCACCTTATTTATTATGGCTTTGCGAGCAGAAAAACCATTAAATGCAGCCAGGAGCAGCATGCCGAAGAATACGAGAATTACTGTTGGGATCAAAAACCTGTTTTTTAAAGTCAGCACCATGTATAGCTCCGAGTTATTTGGATAAGTTCTTTAGTTATTATGCACTTACAACAATTGTTCTGTATCTGAGGGATTATTTGCGATAAGTCCATGTTGATAGAGAGCATTCACTTATGCGAATTGAAAATATCATGGGCAAATGATATATATCATGTTGGTTTGGATATGTTCGGCAACTTTAGCTAGCTTTTCGCAATTCCCTAAACCTATCTTCTCCAAATTTCTGACAGTTCCACTATAATTCGGAATCCATTTGAATCGACTTGAGATTTTTTTATAACAAAAGTGGTCGCAATGTATTTGGATGGAAAAATATATGATTACCTACCGGATATTTGAACAACGATGTTGTGGGGACATAGGGTAGAGGGCGGCAGGTGGTCTGCGGGATTTGCGTATGAAGAAATGAAAAAACGCCAGAGCCCTCTTTTTTGAAGGGCTCTGACGTTTTCGGTCGTGTGAAATGGTGGATCAGGCCCGCCTGGAAGGCGCCGCGAGAGTCGGGGCATCTATGCGTGCGGTCTTCGCTTTCGAGTTTGGGGCAGCTGCGGTTCTATACTTTCCGTCCCTGCCGACGAAGGAGACCAGCTCGAACACGATTTTTTTCATGCTCTCCGCCTGGGCGTTGAGTTCTTCGGCGGCCGAGGCGGATTCTTCGGCGCTGGCGGCATTGTCCTGCACGACGTTGTCCATCTCTCCCACTGCTTTGTTTACCTGTTCGATTCCCTGCGCCTGCTCGGAAGAGGCTGCCGATATCTCTCCGATCAACTCTTCCACCTTGCCGGCTCTTCCCGCAACCTGCGCAAACCCGTCGCTGGTTTTCCGTACGATTTCCGATCCCTCGCGGATTTTTTCTACGGTGCCTTCGATCAGGGCCGCCGTGTTCTTTGCCGCATCGGCCGCACGCATCGCAAGGTTTCGCACCTCGTCGGCAACGACGGCGAATCCCGCGCCTGCTTCACCCGCCCGGGCAGCCTCTACCGCGGCGTTCAGGGCCAGCAGATTGGTCTGGAAGGCTATTTCGTCTATGGTGCGGATGATCTTGGAGGTTTCCTCGCTTGCCTTGGAGATGGCGTCCATGGAGGCGGGGAGTTCGTTCATGGACTGATTGGCAGCGGATACCACGTTTACGGTTTCGGCCATGAGCGCATTGGCCTGGCCGGCGTTCTGCGCGTTATGCCCGGTCATGGAAGACATTTCTTCCAGTGCGGAGGATGTTTCCTCTATGGACGCTGCCTGTTGGGAGGCGCCTCCCGCCAGTTCCTGGCTGGCCTTGGACACCTGGTTTGACGCGGAAGCGACGTATTCCGCCCCGCTCCTGAGAGACTCCGCCATTCTTCTTATCGGTTTCAGCGCGATATGGGAAACCAGCATGATCGTGATGATCGTCAGGAGAATCACCCCTGCAACCGAAAGGGCGCTGATGTAATAGATCTGCCGAACAGGGGCGAGCATCTCCGCCTCGCTGGCGGCGATGGTCAAGAGCCAGCCGGTTTCCTTGTTGACCCTGTATGCAGCCATTGTGTTTCTATCTTTATAGTGGTAGCTGATCGTGCCCTCGCCCTTTGCCATCATTTCCCGAGAGAAATCGTTATCCTTTGCATTGGCTTTCATTATCAGCGACTTGTCGGGATGGGAAATGAGGCCGCCGTCGCGCTGGAACATGAAGGCGAAGCCGTCTTTTCCTATTTTGACCGGATCTATGAACTGCTGATTGAGCGTATTGAGGCTGACGGTCCCGTACAGGATGCCTATTATCCTATCACTGGATTTCAGGGGGGCTGCGATCATGAACCCGGGGTTTCCCGTCGTCCTGCTTGTCACTACTTCCGTGGAAATGTACTTCTTGCCGGCGGCGGCCTCTTTGAAATAGGTCCTGTCCGCTACGTTTACCTTCCCGACCGCATTCTTCATGGAGGCTGCTATGACATCACCGGTCATAAGCGCAACGCCGATGTTTTCGAAATAGGCCGACTGCGCCTGCAGATTCCCGAGATACTCGATGGCGGCCTGGCGGGCGGATTTTTCCTCGTGGGTGTCCTGGCAGGCGTCCTGGAAAATTTTGATCTGGCTCCAGACGGTGACTTCCGCGACACGATCGCCGATATAAGTCGATATGCGCTGGTCGGTGAGGTCTAAAACTTCCGTCAGCTGCTGATTAACATCCCTTATCAGTGCCTTCCGGGTGGCAAGGCCGCATAAAACGGCCAGCAGTACCATGCCGAAGCAAACGAGCACCACGGTTGGAACAAGAAATCTGTTTTTCAGGCTGACGTTCATCTGTAACTCCGCATTAATTAGTGGTTGTGGCAACATTATTATTGCTGCGAGGCCAAAACTGAGACTTACAGCACATGTAATACGGGGTGATGGAAACTCTCAGGTGGTTTATACGTTATTGTTTTTACGGGTTTACTGTTTGCTGAGGCATCTTACGGAATGTAATTCGGAACGATAGCGCAGCTCCTTTAGCGCTTTTTTGGAGAACCTTGCATGGATTCGGAGCTTTTAGCTGGAAATCGGAGAAATTGTGGGTCCCTGCAATAGCAAAATAGTGGAAGCGAGTTAGAAGTCGGTGCTCCTTTCGCCGGAATTGTTATCGTCGCTCCCCGGCTTCCGTTCTCCGACTTGACACTATCCCTCTTTCATCATAGAGTTTTTTCCGCCGGTGCTTTTGCCGGAAATCCCGAGAATTTATCCGCAGCCGCACCCCCCGGAGCCGGGTCCTGCCCATAGGGTTGGCCCGGAGTCAGCGGTTCGGGCTGTCCGTTGCTTCCTGTAGTGCATCGTATATAAACTCACCCGGAGTCTTTAACATGCGCACTCAAGAGCCTGCAGTTGAATTTGTGGAATTGCTTCTCACCGCGGAAATCTATAATCGGATTCAGAAGCTGGCGGAGGCCGATCTGCCTCCGGAAATCCGGGACCACTATCTTGACCCGGCAACCGGGAAAGTGGCTCGCCCGATCAGGATCACCATCGAGGACGCGGAGAAGATCTGCGGCTTCGACAGCATTAAGGACATCGTTGCGGAGCTGCCCTTCCTGGAACTGAACGAATCCGAGAATGCAATCAGTCTTACCGGGTTTGACAACGGTACGAGCTGGTTTTCCAACCAGGACACCTTCGACCTGATACAGACCAACCCCGTCCTTGCCCACTACTATTCGAAATTCGATCCGAACGTCAGCTACCCCGAAGCACGGGTGGTGAACCAGTCGGTCTTTGCCGGCAAGGGGCTCGAAGCCCGGATAGAGAAGCTCTACGGCGAAGAATCCGAAAACCTTCTGAAACTTGTGAGCATAAAAACCCCGGAAGAGGTGAGAAATCAGCTCGAGGACCTGGTCCTTACGGACGAGCAGCGAGATGAAATAGCCAAGGCGGGCAAAGCCATGGAGTACAGACAGTATCTGAAGGATATCGGCCTGTACGAAATCGGGAAGATCCTTTTTGTCGGTCCTCCCGGAACGGGGAAAACGTCTTCTGCCCGTGCGCTTTCCCGGTGGTTCGGGCTCCCTCTGGTCGAGGTGAGGCTCTCCATGATCGTCAGCGCCTATCTGGGGGAGACGTCCAAGAACATAGACAACGTTTTCATGCTGGCAAAAAAGCTCAGCCCGTGCATCCTTTTCATCGATGAATTCGACTTCGTCGCAAAGTCGAGGGCATCGGACGACCATGGCGCGATCAAAAGGGCGGTGAATACGCTTTTGAAGGCCATCGACGACGTGAGTCTGGTGGAAGACGGCGTCCTGCTGATCGGCGCGACCAACTACCCGCAGCTCCTTGACCATGCGGCCTGGAGGCGTTTCGACAAGGTCATGAGCTTTGCCGTTCCCGATGACGAAATGCGGCGCAGGATCGATGCTGGAGAATTGATTCGGCACATTTCCGTGATATATGTCCTATTCGTTGCTATAAGTCTTATCGGATTTTATAAGTTGTTGTCATCAGGCATCTGCAGGGCGGGCTCCGGTTTTGGGCCGGCCCTGCAAATCCCCGCGATTGTCCGCAAGGCGGTCGGCCTGCCTCAATACCTTTAAATTTGTGAAACCATCGCGGCTATAAGCCGCTCCCACAAGTTGATGTGCATTGCATGCAACAGGTTTCTTATTGGATTGCCGGTGTTGGCTGATCGCGTGCCTCCCGCCGAAGCAGGTCCTGTCGCATCGCATTGGACCGGCATCAGCAAAAGGTCGCTCGCATCTGCTGGTGAAAAGGAGTTCTTTTTCAAAACCGCCTAACGCGGACTTCGAGCCTTCCCCGACGCACATTATGCATCCTGGAGGGCTTCTTCCGGCACCGATCGTACGGGGAAGGGTTTGATCCGGTCGGAAGATGAGGCGGGGAGGGGCGGAGGGCGCCCGCAATGCACAGCCGCTTTTTCGCGCCGCGTTTTGTTTGGGAGCGGCAACGGGAGCGGGTGCGGAGGCATCGATTGTGACTTTTTACTTGAGCGGCCGGCCCGAATGTGCTAGATATGGCAATCATGGCCCAATTGGCCTGGGCAATTTCGGTTCCGACCATCCATGCACATACTCGTCCGGCTAATCTGTGAAAAAGCTCATTTGACTCTTTGATCCAGAGATTCTCCTTTACTATGAAACTCTACAATATTATTTGTAATCCGCCTCGCAAAGGCCTGTGCGGAGGTCGTGGGGGTTGCAGGTGGCGACCGCTGTGGTCCTTTCTGGGCCGGGGGGTGGCCATGCCCGGATTTCCTGTTTCGGTGGCCGTTTTAGCAATAAAACGGTTGTGAGTAAGTTAACAAGGGTGGCGGATGTTTTGTGCTTAGTGTGGCGTAATGCATAGAAAAAGTTGTTGCAACTATTATGCACTAACACTAGAATGCTTTTTCATTTTTAAGGGCTAGCATCCGTTGATAAATGCTTCACATTTGGTTGAGGCCTTCAGGAGGATCTCATGAATCAGGGAAAGTGTCTGGAAACAAGGCTGGAGCGGAAGGGAATCTCACGAAGAGATTTCATGAAGTACTGCACTATGCTTACTGCAACAATGGGTCTGTCTTCCTCGTATGTATCCAAAGTGGCAGCTGCAATAGCCAATGCTCCCCGGACCCCCGTGGTCTGGCTGGCGTTTGCAGAGTGTACGGGTTGCGCCGAATCCGCACTGCGAACGATGTATCCCTGGATTGACGAGCTGGTGCTGGATATCATTTCCCTCGACTATCATGAAACGATAATGGCGCCTTCCGGGACCGCCGCGGAAAAATCCCTCCACGACACCATTACGAAGCACCAGGGCAAGTTCATCTGCATCGCCGACGGCGCCATTCCTACCGCCAACAACGGGCAGTGGGGCACGGTGGGCGGCAAGACCATGATGGAAATAGCCAAGGAAGTATGCCCCAAGGCCCTGGCCACCATCTGCATCGGCACCTGTGCATCCTACGGCGGGCTCCCCGCGGCCGCTCCCAACCCGAGCGGGGCAAAGAGCGTCAGCGAAGTGACCGGCCTAAAGACTTTGAACATTCCCGGTTGTCCTCCCAATCCCATCAACCTGGTGGGAACAATTGTGAATTACCTCCTTTTCGGAAAGCTTCCCGAACTCGACGACAAGGGCCGTCCCCTGTTCGCCTATGGCAAAACCATTCACGACCAGTGCCCCAAACGGTCGCATTTTGAAAACGGCGAATTCGTGACCTCCTTCGGGTCTGAGGAAGCCAAGAAAGGCTACTGCCTCTACCAGATGGGATGCAAGGGACCGGAAACCTACAACAACTGCCCCATAGTCAAGTTCAACGATGGAACGAGCTGGCCGGTCCAGGCGGGCCATCCCTGCATCGGATGCAGCGAGCCCAATTTCTGGGATAAATTCACGCCCTTCTACAAATCATCCTAGATCGCGTTCTGTTATACGAAATAACCGAGAGAAACGAATTTTCTCAAAGATATACGCATAAAAGGAGAAACTCATGGCGCGAGTTGTCATAGACCCGATCACCAGGATCGAGGGTCATCTTAAGATCGAAGTAGAAGTGGCGAACGGAAAGGTAGCAAATGCATGGAGCAGTTCGACCCTGTTTCGCGGGATCGAAATCATGCTCCAGGGCAGAGACCCCAGGGATGCGTACCTTTTCACGCAGCGCGCATGCGGCGTCTGTACTTACATCCACGGCCTCGCATCCATCCGCGCGGTTGACAGTGCGGTCGGTGTAGCCATTCCCGACAATGCCCGCCTCATCCGCAACCTGCTCCACGGCGCGCATTACCTCCACGACCACATGGTCCATTTCTATCACCTGCACGCTTTGGACTGGGTCGACGTGGTGAGCGCCCTGAAGGCCGATCCGAAAAAAGCGGCCGACCTTGCCGCCCAGGTTTCCCCCAACAGCACCAAGACCGGTATCAACGACCTCAAGGCGGTTCAGGCCAGGGTCAAGAAATTCGTCGAAAGCGGACAGCTCGGAATCTTCTCCAACGGATACTGGGGCCACCCCGCCTACAAGCTTCCCCCCGAAGTCAACCTGATCGCGGTTGCCCACTACCTCGACGCTCTGCGCCAGCAGGCCCGCACCGCCCGGATGCTCGCCATTTTCGGCGGTAAGAACCCGCATCTGCAAAGCCTGGTGGTCGGCGGCGTGAGCTGCGCGACCGAAGTCAATCCTTCCCGGATCGCAGAATTCAAGTACATGTGGAAGGAAACGATGGACTTCGTCAATAACGTCTACATCCCCGATGTTCTTGCCGTTGCCGGCTTCTACAAGGATTGGGGCAAGATCGGCGGGACCCAGAATTTCCTGGTCTACGGCGATTTCCCGCAGACGGCCAAGGAACCCGACAGCTTCATGTTCCCGCGCGGGGCGATTTTCAAGCGGAACCTCGCCCAGGTTGCGCCTGTCGACGTCAACCTGATCACGGAAGAGATCAAGCACAGCTGGTACGAAGGCGATCCCAAGGGCCTGAATCCGGCCAAGGGCGAAACCAAGCCGTCTTTCGACAAATACGACACCGAAAAACGCTACAGCTGGATGAAGGCGCCGCGCTACAAGGGCGAACCCATGGAAGTCGGCCCGCTGGCGCGCGTCCTGGTTGCCTACGGCAAGGGCGACCCGAAGGTCAAGCCCGCGGTCGACGCAGTCCTGAAAAAGCTCGCCATTCCGCCCGACGCCCTGTTCTCGACTCTTGGCAGAACAGCCGCCCGCGCGATCGAAACCAAGGTTATCGGCGACGCGATGGAAGGCTGGATGAACCAGCTGGTCGAAAACCTGAAGAAGGGCGATTCCAACGTGTGCACGGACTGCCAGATTCCGGCCGAAGGCGCGGGGGCGGGCCTCAACGACGTTCCCCGCGGCGCCCTCGGGCACTGGATCAACATCAAGGACCAGAAGATCGCCAACTATCAGATGGTTGTGCCTTCCACCTGGAACATCGGCCCCCGCGATGCGGCCGACAAGATGGGCCCCCTGGAACAGGCCCTGGTTGGAACGCCGGTTGCCGATCCGAAGCGTCCGATCGAAATCCTGCGCACCGTCCACTCCTTCGATCCCTGCATCGCCTGCGGCGTGCATGTGATCGATCCGCAGACCAACGAAGTGTACAAATTTAAAGTTGTCTAATGTTCCATTTTTGGATACTTGTAGGGAATCCGGTCTATTAAGGGCCGGGTTCCCTTTTTTGTTCCTGGGGAGAATCAACGCGCGGCCTCGCCTTACGTAAGGCTGGGCGCGGAAGGGATCTGTTTCATGCCGGGTAAGCGAATACTGGTGCTCGGGGTCGGGAATATCCTGCTCGGTGACGAGGGTACCGGGGTCCGGGTGATCGAAAAACTCGAAGACGAATACTCTTTTTCCGGAAACGTCGAACTTCTCGACGGCGGGACGCTCGGGCTGCGGCTATTGGACCCCATTGTCGAATCCGGTTATGTTATCGTGGTGGATGTCGTGCGCGGGGGAGGCGTTCCGGGCAGTATCTACAGGATCACCCAGGACGAAATGTCCAAAAAACTGCCCTACAAGAGTTCGCTCCATGAACTCAACCTGGTGGAGACCCTGGTTTTTGCCGAAGAACTCGGGAACCGCCCCGAAGCGGTCGTGATCGGAGTGGAGCCCGGGGACTGGACCTCGTGGAGCACGGAGCTTACCGAACCCGTGCGCAACCGGCTGGAGGATATCGTGGCCCGGGTGCTCGAAGAAGTTGAGAGGGCAGGCGGGACCTGGCGAAAACTGGAAACGCCCGCTCGCATAAAACGGGTGGTATAATCCATCGGTTTGGACTACAACTTTGCCCGTCACTCCAGCGTCTCGGCCGTGAACGCGAAAGGCCCCGGATTCCGGCCTTCGCCGGAATGACGAAAATGCAGGTGCACCAGCGGGAAAGCTCCCCTCGGCTGCCATTCCCGGTATTGGGCTTTGCCCTGAGAGGAAGATTACGATGTGTCTGGCAATTCCCGGTGAAATAGTTTCGATAGAAGATGGAGTCGCTACGGTGCGTATCGGCGAGGCATTGAGGAAGGCATCTCTCATGCTGCTCCCGGATGAGCCCCGGTTGGGCGACTACGTTATCGTCCACGCCGGATTTGCCCTGAATGTGCTCGACCCGGAAGAAGCCCGGGAATCTCTGCGCATCATTCAGGAAATGGCCACCTTAGCTGCGGATGACGAAACGGTAGCATGAAAAAAATTATCATTTCTGTTCTTGGGCACGATCGGCCCGGCATCATTGCCGCTGTCTCGGACGTGCTTCTCAAAACCGGCTGCAATATCGAGGATGTTAGTCAGACCATTCTGCAGACGGAATTTGCCGGCGTATTCATAGCTTCCAGGCCGGACGGCCTGGCGCTTGGCGAACTGCTCGCCCGGCTTTGCGACAAGCTCGGTCCCATGGGGCTTTCCGTTCTGGCTCGCGAAATGGAGAGCGCCGTGTCCTGGAATCCTCCTCCGAGCGAGCCTTTTGTCATTACGACGCTCGGTCCCGACAGGCTTGGCCTGGTTGCGGGCATCACGGAGCTTCTGTCCCGTTACGGGGTGAATATCTCCAACCTCAAGGCCGTTTTCCGCGGCGGCGACGATCCGCGCGCGAACATCATGATCTACGAGGTGGATATACCTGCCAATGTCGATCAGCACCGGTTCCGCGAAGAGCTGTGCGCCCGCGGCCGGGAACTGGGCCTCGACATGAGCCTCCAGCACAGGGAAATATTCGAAACCATCCACAGAGTCTAATCCAACCTTATCCGGATAAATACATGCTGAGCGATAGAGAAGTCATTTCCACGCTGGAGATGCTCAGAAACGAGCATCTCGATGTCCGAACCGTCACACTCGGGGTCAGCCTGTTCGATTGTGCAAGCCAGGACCCGGGCAAGTTCATCCGCAACATGCAGGACAAGATACGGCACCTTGCCGGAAGCCTGGTCCGGGTCTGCGACGAGGTCGGGGTCCGGTACGGCATTCCGATCGTGAACAAGAGAATCGCGGTAAGCCCGATTGCGGTTGCCGCATGTCCGTTCGGCCCGGATGCAATGGTGGATATCGCGAAAGCCCTGGACAGCGCCGCACGGGATGTCGGGGTGGATTTTATCGGGGGATTCAGCGCACTGGTCGAAAAAGGTTTTACCTCGGGCGACCGGGCCCTGATCGAAGCCATTCCGGAAGCCCTTGCGCAGACCGACCACGTTTGCTCATCGATAAACGTGGCGTCCACGCGCGCCGGAATCAATATGGATGCAGTCTACCTCATGGGGAAGACGATCCGCAGGGCTGCGGAGCTTACCCGCGATCGCGACGGGATCGGCTGCGCCAAGCTGTGTGTCTTTGCAAACATTCCGGAAGACGTTCCCTTCATGGCCGGCGCCTACCTGGGGGTGGGGGAGCCCGATTCGGTGATAAACGTGGGCGTAAGCGGACCGGGGGTTGTCAGGAAAGCCATAGACCGCGCCCGGGCGGCCAATCCCCGGCTCGATCTCGGTGAGCTTGCTGATCTCATCAAGCGTACCGCGTTCAAGGTCACCAAGGTGGGCGAGCTGATCGGAAGACATGTCGCGCGCAAGCTCGGGGCCACCTTCGGAGTGGTCGACCTTTCGCTTGCACCGACTCCGAATGTTGGGGACAGCGTCGGGGAAATCTTTCAGAGCCTTGGGCTGGGGAGCATAGGAGTTCCGGGAACGACGGCCGCTCTTGCGCTGATAAACGACGCGGTAAAGAAGGGCGGGTCCTTCGCCAGTTCTTACGTAGGCGGGCTGAGTGGGGCCTTCATTCCGGTGAGTGAAGATCTTAATATAGCGGAAGCCGCTCGCAACGGGTGCCTGTCCATCGAGAAGCTGGAAGCTATGACCAGCGTCTGCTCGGTCGGTCTGGATATGATTGCGCTTGCGGGCGACACGTCACCGGAGACTCTTGCCGGAATCATTGCCGACGAGATGGCAATAGGGGTGATCAACCGCAAGACGACGGCCGCCCGCCTGATCCCGGTGCCGGGAAAGAAAGCGGGCGAAAAGGCGTTTTTCGGCGGACTTCTCGGCGAGGCGACCATCATTCCGGTGCGCAGCATGAACGGTTCGGGAGGGTTCATCTCCCTGGGAGGCCGCATTCCGGCCCCGATTCAGAGTTTGACTAACTAAAGCCCATTGCCGTCAACTTGGCGACGAATGACAGCCGCCAAGAAATCAAGTACTTGTGGATCTAATCGCGGCTGTAAGCCGCTCCGACTGTTGAAAAAGCCCCCAATCCGTCGCCCCGACGAACCCCGGATCGGGTCCGGGGCAGGCATCGGGGTCCAGAAGGGCTTGAAAACACTGGGTTCCGGCTTCCGCCGGAATGACAATGATGATTTTAGGGTTTGTCATCAATCTGCGCGGCTGCAAGCCGCTCCCACAAGACACGGAAACCGAACGCTAATCCTTTGCAGGGGGTACCGGGAGCGAACAGGTGAAAGGCGAAAGCATCGATTCAAATTACCGGCGTCTTCTCAGGCGATGCGCTCCCCAGGTCCGCCGCTACTGGCTGGTCCTGGTTGCCGGGCTTCTGTGGCTTTTCGTCGGAATAGCCCTGATGATCGTCGCGTGCTGGTGGCTTTCGCGGATATTCTGGCTGCGCGGCGTTGCCGTTGCGGCTTTCTCCCTTTGTGCGGGTCTTGTTATCCACCTGTACGGTTTCTCACGGATCGTTCGCAAGAACATTGCCCGGATAGCCATGCAGGCTGAAACGGTGTGCATTTTCGCCTTTCAGGGCTGGCGCAGCTATTTCCTGATCCTGCTTATGATGTTTTTCGGGTACACGGTGCGCCACCTCCCCATCCCCAAGTACGTCGATGCCGTGATCTACTTCAGCATGGGGGCCGCCCTGGCCTTCAGCAGTTCGCTCTATTTCCAGGAATTTTCCCGACAATAGCCCCCATTTTGGATAAGAAGAAAATACATTTCGCCTAATTGCCAGAATTCTCTTCAAATTTACCTCCAAATATTGCAAAATTCCGCTGCTCGTATATTCGGATGCACACAGTGGGGATTTTGCGAAATGAAAAAATATCGACTTAAAATGCGCGGTCGCGAGTTGGAGCTTGGCGACCGGACCTGCATAATGGGCATTCTGAACGTCACGCCGGATTCCTTTTCGGACGGGGGCAGATTTTCCGACTACGACAGGGCAGTGGCCCACGCTTTCGAACTGATTTCCCAAGGGGCGGACATCCTGGACGTGGGCGGTGAGACCACGAAGCCGGGCTCGGACCCGGTTCCGCTGGAAGTCGAGTTGGAGCGGGTCATACCGATTGTCAAGGCCGTTCGGGAAAAGAGCGACATTCCTGTTTCCGTCGACACGAACAAGGCAGAGGTGGCAGCCCGGGCAATCGAGGCGGGGGCGGACATCATCAACGACATCAGCGCCCTGCAGTTCGATCCCGAAATGGCTTCGGTGGCCGCCCGGACCGGCGCGCCGCTCATCCTCATGCACATGCAGGGGACGCCGCGCGTGATGCAGGATGACCCGGTCTATTCCTCTCTCATATCGGAGGTTATCGCTTTTCTCGAGGAGCGCATCCGGTATGCGATGGACCGCGGAGTTGCGCGGGGGCAAATAGTAGTTGATCCGGGAGTAGGTTTTGGTAAAACAACGGCGCACAACCTGTCGATAATCAAAAATCTCGGCGCTTTCGCCTGGCTTGACTGTCCGCTGCTGCTGGGAGTATCCCGGAAGAGGTTCATCGGGGCGGTTCTGGGCCGCAGGGAGGGGGAGCGTGAGTTAGGGACGGCCGTTGCGAACGCGTTCGGTATTGCCGCCGGAGCGCACATACTGAGGGTTCACGATGTAGCTTTTCATCGGGAAGTTGCCGATATGGCGGATGCAATTCGCAATGCAGCGGGTTGATTGACTATGGAGATTGTACATGGGAAAGCTTTTTGGAACTGACGGTATCCGCGGCGTTGCCAACACCACACCGATGACGACGGACCTCGCCATGAAAGTGGGCTTCAGCACCGCCTACTTCTTCAGAAACCGGCACCGAAGGCCAAAGATCATCATCGGGAAGGACACACGCCTTTCGGGCTACATGATCGAAAATGCGATTACCGCCGGAATTTGCTCCATGGGGGTAGATGTTCTGCTGGTAGGGCCTCTGCCCACCCCCGGAATCGCCTTTCTCACGAGCAGCATGCGCGCGGACGCAGGGATAGTCATCTCGGCTTCCCATAATCCTTACGAATACAACGGGATCAAAATCTTCGGCAATGACGGCTTCAAACTGCCGGACGAGACCGAAAACTACATGGAAGAACTCATCCTGAGCGGTGAGATAGAAAACCTGCCGCATCCCGATGCTGCGGAAATCGGCAGGGCGCGGCGCATCGACGATGCCCAGGGCCGCTACATCGTTTACCTGAAAAATACCTTTCCGCGGGACCTGACCCTGGAAGGGCTCAAACTGGTGATAGACTGCGCCAACGGCGCGGCTTACCGAGTGGCCCCCACCGTCTTCGAGGAACTCGGAGCGGAAGTGATCCTCACGGGCGACCGGCCGAACGGGAAAAACATCAATAAGGAATGCGGCGCCCTCTATCCCGAGTACATGGCGAGAATAGTCCGCGAGCATGGGGCGGATGCCGGGTTTGCCCTGGACGGCGATGCCGATCGCATCATCCTGGCCGATGAAAACGGCGAGGTGCTGGACGGCGACCAGATCATGGCGATCTGCGCGAAGCATTTCATCGAACGGAACTGCCTGAAGGACAGGACCGTCGTTGCGACCATCATGAGCAATCTCGGGTTCGAGGTGGCGCTGAGAAACATGGGGGCCACACTTCTCCGCACCCCGGTCGGGGACCGGTACGTCGTCGAAAAGATGCGCCAGAACGGGTATTCGCTCGGAGGCGAACAGTCGGGGCACATGATCTTCCTTGACCACAGCACGACCGGCGACGGTATCCTCTCGGCCCTGCAGGTGCTCGCTGTGATGCTCCGCGAAGAGCGCCCCCTTTCCGAACTCAAGAAGATCATGGAGCACTATCCCCAGAAGCTGGTCAATGTGCCCATCGGGGTCAGGAAGCGAATTCAGGATGTTCCCGAAATCGTGAAAATGCAGGAAAAAATGGAAAAGGTCCTCGGGGAAAACGGTCGGATGGTGATACGGCCTTCGGGTACCGAGCCCGTGATCCGGGTCATGGTGGAGGGGGTGAGCAGGGAAGTAATCGACGACGTGGCCTATACGATGGCCTCCTGTATCGAGAAACATCTTGCCGCCAATTGATGTCGCCTGGGTTCCGGGACGATCCGCTCGCACGAAATCGGAAACGAAGAAGAGTGAGGGGTGCTGAATGCTTTTGGCAATGGACATAGGGAATACGAACACCGTGCTGGGCCTGTTCGACGGGGACAAGCTGGTGCACGACTGGCGCATCCGTACGG
The DNA here is from genome assembly GCA_023442755.1 of Pseudomonadota bacterium. Taxonomy (GTDB): domain Bacteria; phylum Desulfobacterota; class Syntrophobacteria; order Syntrophobacterales; family Syntrophobacteraceae; genus SbD1. Next base: position 27,622 of record JAEZXS010000056.1, read on the forward strand.
AAGTAAACATGACGATCGACGAATACGCCATTACCCTGCGCAGCCTGTTTGCCGTGCACGACATCCCCATCGGCAGGGTGAAAAGCGTGATCATCTCGAGCGTGGTCCCGCCTGTTCTCAACCCCGTGGAGCGATTCTGCGACCGGTATTTTCACGTCATCCCGCTTGTCGTGGGGCCGGGCATCAGGACCGGCATGCCGATCTTCTATGACAGTCCCAAGGAAGTCGGGGCCGACCGGATCGTGAACGCTGTCGCCGCATATGAAAAGCGCAAATCCGCCACCATCGTGGTGGATTTCGGCACGGCCACGACCTTCGACTATATTTCCGAACGCGGCGAATACATGGGGGGCGTGATAAGCCCCGGTATCATGATTTCGTGCGAAGCCCTGTTTCTCAAGGCTTCGAAGCTGCCGCGAGTGGAAATCTTCGCCCGCCCGCCATCCGTCCTGGCCAAGAACACCATTGCCTCCATGAATGCCGGAATCGTGTACGGGTACGCCGGCCTGGTCGATGGAATCATCACCCGTATGAAAAAAGAGGTGAACAAGGAAATCTACGTGATCGCAACGGGAGGCCTTGCGCCGCTCATATCCAATGAGAGCCCCTATATCGACGAGGTCGACGAATTCCTTACCCTCAAGGGCCTCAAGATAATTTTCGACAGGAACAAGAAGTGATTTTCAAAAGCCTTAGGCCGGGCAGCTCCATTGCCCTGGTTGCACCTTCCAGCCCGTTCGACCCCGATCTGTACGAAAAGGGGCGCCGGGTCCTGGAAGATGCCGGGTATACCGTCGTTCCCGGGCGCAGCATTCTCCGCCGGGAAGGCTATCTTGCCGGCGCCGACCTCGAACGGGTCCGGGACCTTACCGATGCCCTGCTCGACCCCGCAACCGATGCGGTCGTTTGCATCCGGGGAGGCTACGGGAGCGGGCGCCTTCTCACGCGCCTTCTTTTTTCCACCCTCAGCAGGCGCCCCAAGATTTTCCTCGGGCACAGCGACGTCACGTTCCTGCACATGGCCATGATCTGCAAGATGGGCTGGACGACATTCCACGGCCCCAACCTGACCGGCATAGCCGAATCGGCCGAACGGGCGGAAAACGTCCTGCGATTCCTGTCCGGCAAAGCCGAGTTCTCCTGGGAGTTCGAGTCCGGGCAGGTGCTGAAGGAGGGGCGGGTGGAGGGCCCCGTCCTCGGAGGCAATCTCACCTGCCTGTCCCACATGATCGGGACGCCCTTCATGCCGGATCTCGCCGGGGCGCTGCTTCTGATCGAAGACTGCGGCGAGGCGCTCTACAGGCTGGATCGTATGCTGAACCACCTCAAGCTGGCAGGGATTCTTCCGCGCCTCGGGGGCATCCTGCTCGGCGAGTTCACGAATTGTGCCGAAAACGGAGACATCTACCGGATGGTAATGGACCACGTCCGCTATTTCGACTATCCCGTCGTCTACGGTCTGCCTTTCGGCCACGGGGATCGAAACGACGTGATCCCGCTTGCCTCGCCCTTCCTGCTGGATACCCATGAACGCGTCCTCAAAGCAATCGAAGCCCCTGTCCGCGCCTGATCTCGAATCCGGCCTGGATGCCCTGTTCAGGAGAGCGCTGGACGGGGGCGTTTTCCTCGGAGCCAGCATCCTCGTCATGGCGGGAAGCAACCCGCCGACCATCCGGAACTATGGCCATGCCACGCCGGGCGGCAGTGCGGTTGCCGATTCGACCCGATTCGACCTGGCTTCCCTGACAAAACCCCTCGTGACCGTTCCGCTCGTGATGACGGCGGTTGCCCGCGGCATGGTCGGTCTTGATGACCCGCTCGACCGCTTCTTTCCTCCGGATTCGGTCCCCTCCGAAAAAAAGGGAATTCGCGTCCGGCATCTGCTCAGTCATTCCTCGGGGCTTCCGCCCTATGTGGAGTTTTTTCGCACGCTGATAGGGCTTCCTCCCGATAAGCGCAAAGAGGCCCTCGTCCGGATGATCATGGACGCGCCCCTCATATATTCGCCGGGGAGTTCGGAAGACTACAGCGATCTCGGCTACATGCTGCTGGGAATGATACTGGAGCAGGTGTTCGGCGCAAGGCTCGACAGGCTGGCAGAGGAGATCCTCTTCGGGCCTCTCGGCGTCGGCGCGCTGAACTTTCGGCCGCTGCGTACCGGGTGCGACCCGGCGGCAGTACCACCTGCAAGTTCGGCCGAGGCGGCCATGGACTCGGTGTATGCCGTCACGGAGAACTGCCCATGGAGAAAGAGGCTCCTTCGGGGCGAGGTCGACGACGAGAACGCCTGGTGCCTCGACGGAGTGGCCGGGCATGCCGGCCTTTTCGGCACGGCCTTCGGGGTTTTTTCACTCGTGTCTTCCCTCTGGGACATATACCGGGGTAGAATCGACGATCCGCTCCGGCCGCGCGACCTCCTGCGCCTGTTCTGGACCCATACGGCCCCGAAAAGCAGGTGGACCCTGGGCTTCGATACGCCCAGTCGGCCGAATTCGAGTTCCGGGCGCTACTTTTCCCTGAACAGCGTCGGGCACCTCGGGTTTACCGGAACCTCGTTCTGGCTCGATCTGGAACAGGAGCTCATGGTCGTGCTGCTCACGAACCGGGTTTATCCCTCGCGGGAAAACGACCGGCTCAAATCGTTCCGGCCGATCGTGCACGACGCCGTAATGGAAGCCCTCGGCAGGACCGGGGTTTAGCCTGCTGTACGTGCATAAGTCATATATGACTTATAAGTCCTATAAACGATTTTGGTGGAAGCGCTGATGGATTCTAACGGAATAAAAAAGGTCTATATGGTCGGGGTCGGCGGGATTGCCATGGGCACTCTCGCCACGATGCTCAAGGAAAGCGGCTACGAGGTGGCCGGATCGGACCAGAATCTCTATCCCCCGATGAGCACGCATCTGGCATCCCTCAAAATTCCGCTCTTCGAAGGCTTTGCCGCCCAAAACCCGCAGTCGTTTTCCCCGGACATCTTTGTCATCGGAAATGTCGTGCGCCGGGAAAACTCCGAAGCCCGGTACATCCTCGGGCAGGACAAGCCCTACCTATCGATGCCGCAGGCCATCCGGGAATTTTTCCTCCCCGGCCGCCGCAGCATGGTGGTGGCGGGCACACACGGCAAGAGCACCACGTCGTCGCTCCTCGCCTGGGTCCTCGAACAGGGGGGGAAGGACCCGAGCGCTTTCATCGGGGCTTTCATTAAAGATTGGGAGCGCAGCTACAGGCTCGGCCGCGGCGAATACATGGTCATCGAAGGGGATGAATACGATACGGCCTTTTTCGACAAGGGCCCGAAGTTTCTGCACTACCAGCCCCATATCGGCATCGTGACCAGCATCGAGTTCGACCATGCGGACATCTTTCCGAATTTCGAGGCAATCCTGAACGCCTTTCACAACTTCGTCCGGCTGATTCCCGAACGCGGCCACCTCATCCTGAACGCCGACGACCCGAACTGCGGCGCTCTCGGGCGCGAATGCTCCGGCCACGTCCTCACCTACGGCTGGTCTCACCGGGCAGACTGGCAAATCCGGTCGGTGGAATACAGGTCCGGCCTGGTCGAGTTCAAACTCCGCAATCCCAAAACGCAGCGGGAGGAAATGTACCAGTCCCATCTTGCCGGCAGGCACAACGTCTGGAACATCACCGCGGTGATTGCGGCCGCAACCCTTGCAGGAATGCCCGCAGACAGCATCCGGGAAGCGCTTCTGAGCTTTCACGGGGTGAAGAGGCGGCAGGATGTGGTCGGCGAATTCGGCGGAGTGCTGGTGATGGACGACTTTGCCCACCACCCGACCGCCGTGAACGAGACCCTGGCCGGCCTCAAGCGGTTCTACCCCGAACGGCGCCTGATCGCGGCCTTCGAGCCGAGGACGAATTCGAGCAGGCGGAATGTTTTTCAGGAACCTTATGCGCGCGCTTTCGACAGCGCGGACGTTATCTGCATCAAGCAGCCCCCTGGAATGGATGCGATCCCCGAGGCGGAGCGCCTCGACACGCGCCGGCTGGTCGAAGACATAGCCGGACGGGAAAAAGAGGCTTATTATTTCGACAAAAGCGAGGAACTGGTTTCTTTTCTCCTCGAATCGGTTCGAAGCGGCGATCTCATCGTCTGCATGAGCAACGGGAGCTTCGACGGTCTGCCGGTCAGGCTTGCCGAGGGGCTGAAGGCAAAGAGCTGAGGAAAG
>JAEZXS010000104.1 GCA_023442755.1 Pseudomonadota bacterium
ATCTTCATCTATGCCAAGACCCATGACCTTCATCCAATCTTCTGGGGTGACATAACACTATGGGCAAAGCTCAACAGCCTTGCCACCCGCAATCCTCCCCTCGTGAGGCTGGAAGGCCCCGCCGCTCTTCTCCCCCAGTGGAACGAGACCGAAACTCTCAAGGGATTTCGCATCCATCCCGCATAGCTTTCCACTTGATCATCGCGGACAACCAGCCCGCACGTAATCCGGGTGAAGAAAGAACAATGGGCTTCTCATGCTATTTCTCCCCTGTAGGCCCGTTGAAGGGCCGCTATGTCGAATTTCTTCATTGGGAGAAACGCCCTGGTCACTCGCGCGGTTTGCTCGGGGGTACCATTGATCATCATTTCGCCCATTGCGGTCGGCCAGACTTGCCATGAAACACCGTACCTGTCTTTAAGCCATCCGCACTGCTCGGCATTCGGATCGGCCGAGAGTTTTTCCCAGAAGTAATCCACTTCCTCTTGCGTCTCGCAGGGGATTAGAAGAGATATTGCTTCATTAAAGGCGAACCGGTGTTCCCGCCCGCTGTCCATGGCTGCAAACCACTGACTCCCGAGTATGAAATCGGAAAACATGATGGTGCCTTCCCTGTCCGGTTCCTGGTCTTTGCCATACCGGGCAACGATCCCCCGCCTTGAATTCCTGAATACCGAGATATAGAAATCTACCGCCTCTTCCGCCCGGCCGGCGACAGCCCCCACAAACAACAGCGACGGAATGATTGCCGGCCTTTCCTCGCCTTCCGGGTTGGAGAGGATCAGCTGCCATGAAAGTCCGTATTTGTCCTGTATCCAGCCGTAGCGTTCGCTGAAAGGGTACTTGTCGAGCGGCATGAGCGCCGTGCCGCCTTGAGCGAGTTTCTCCCATAGGACTTCGAGATCTTCTCTTGCATTCCTGTCTCTCGACGGGTCGAAATTCACAATAAACGATATTGATGGATTGAATTTGAACGAAGGTCCCGCGCTGATGGCCATGAAGGGTTGGCCGTTCAATTCGAAGGAAACAATGTCGCAATCGCCCGTAGGGGTTGGAACCTCGTGGATAGTAGTTATGTTCGTGATCCTGGAATGCGGGAAAACGGAAGTATAGAACCTGGCCGCTTCCGCAGCTTCCTTGTCGAACCATAAATGTGGCGTGATTTTTTGCATATCTGTTCCTTTCCTTCAGCCCGGCCCGGCTCCCCTTTCACTCTACCGATACGCCAAGCTCATTGATCTTATCTATGTGGTCGATGAGAAGTTGAACAAGCCCCGGTCCCCGGCGAAATATTCGCGGATGACTTTTCTTCTTGGCCAACCCGTTCTATCAATGTAAGTACTTTGGACTGTCAACGATGGAAAAACGTCCAAAGGGAAGATATCCGGCCTTAAGTCTCGACAAAGCTCCTGTCTGAGCAGTGCTGAGTCAATGCCCGGGAATACCCCATTACTTTGAGAAAGGTTACGAAGACTCAATTCTTTTACCGGTTCTCAACCGGCCCGCTCCCCTGTATTATCCCGTTTGTGAGTGAGATAATCGAAATTGCGTGAGCGGGAAAATAGAGCCGACTCAACTACGCGGGAGCACCTCGGAGGATCGTTTCGATGAAGCAGGTAAAGTACGTCCTTGAAATTTATGAGCCGGGAAATGTCCTGGACAAGATGAAAACCATCGAAGCCGCAAGCCCGATCCACATTTCGGCCGGGGATTTCATCGCGGCAGGCGCCTGGGAGGGATTCCGCGTATCCGACCGCTTCCAGGTCGTAGCGGTGGATCACGGCATATGGGAGGTCGGGGACGTTGTCATCCACAAGCTCATGGTGTACACGAAAAGAATCGAGGCCGACACGGTCCGCCAGTTCTACGATATAGTTTTCGGTAAATAGCGCCGGGAAACCCAATGCCTGACATTCTTCTCATTCAGCCGCCCATCCGCGATTTTTACCTGACGGCGAAAAGGACCATCCCTTATGGCTTGGCCTGCATAGCTTCGGCGCTAAAAGAACGGGGGTTCTCGGTCCGGATCCTGGATGCGCTCGCAACCGGCAGATCGAGGACAATCTCCATTCCAGGGAAGATGGACTACCTGAAGGAATATTACGCGGGGCCGGATTTTTCTCCATTTTCTCTGTTCCGGAACTTCAGGCATTATGGACTGGATTTTGAAAAGATCGGTGAGATTGCAGGAAATTTAAACCCTTTTCTCGTGGGTATCTCATCTCTTTTTACTGCTTACAGTGAAGAGGCGATCAGAACCGCCGAAGTGGTGAGGCAAAGGCTGCCACGGGCCGTCATCGTAGCGGGAGGCCACCATCCGACCGAAATGCCGGGGGAGGTACTGCAAAACCGCTGCGTCGACTTTATCCTGCGGGGTGAAGGTGAAATCGGGATGCCGCTTTTGGCCAGGGCCATTCTGGAGAAAACACCCCTGGAAGACGTTCCGGGGATAGGCTTTCGAAAGGATGGAGCCATCTTTCTGAATCCGCCGGCAAGGATGGAACGCCTGGATGATGCACCGCCTCCGGAAATCGAGCTAATCGACGGCAACTTTTACCAGAGGAAAAAGAAGCCGTGCGCGGTGGTGGTCGCGAGCCGCGGCTGCCCCCTCAAGTGCAGCTACTGCTCGATCGGCGGTGCGACATGGTCCCGCTTCAGGCTGAAGAGCGTCGAAAAGGTCCTGAAGGAACTGGAGCGGGCGGTATTCGATTTCGGCGCACGGTTCATCGACTTCGAAGACGAAAACATATCGTTCAATCGGGGGTGGTTTCTCGAACTGCTGAACGCGATTACCGAGCGATTCCCGGAAATCGATATCGAGTTTCGTGCAATGAACGGCCTGTTCCCACCCACCATAGACAGGGAAATTGCAGCTTCGATGAAAAGAGCCGGTTTTACGGCCCTGAACCTCTCCCTTTGCACCACATGCCGCGAACAGCTCAAGGCCTTCCGGAGGCCCGACGTGCGCGAGGCGTTCGAAAACGCACTCGAGTTGGCCGCAGAATTCGGTTTGGAGTCGGTTGGCTACATTGCCGGTGCACCCGGCCAGAAGCCCGGAGACTCGATTGCGGACCTTCTCTACCTGGCTCGTCAAAAGGTCCTGGCAGGGGTTTCGGTCTTCTATCCTGCCCCCGGCAGCGCCGATTTTGAAAAATGCCGGGCAGGAAACCTCCTTCCACGCCAATGCTCCCTTATGCGTGCAACCGTTCTGCCCATTTCGGACAGCACGACACGAGAAGAATCGGCAACGCTGATGAGACTGGGGCGGCTCCTGAATTTTCTGAAGTCTCTGTCAAAGGATGAGATAACGGATGTATTCACCTCGGCCGCAAAACCAGGCTCGGACACAGCCGGGGGGTGCATTGAATTATCGCGCCGGATTCAGGAGCTTGCTGCCTCTGAGAAGACGGGTTCCGCGCGCCAGAGCCGGTTTGGATATTCCATGAGGCACGAAATGGGAAAACTGCTGCTTGCCTCGTTCCTCAGCGACGGAGTCCTCCTGGGGATCGGTCCTGAAATGAAAGTGTTCGCGCACAGGGCATCCCACCCCCTGAGCCTGATGTTCAGGGACGGCCTTCTCCATCAATTTTCCCCGAGATGACGTCATTGATGGCTCAATCTCTTTAAGTCAGCAGTATTGGGCTTAGATTAGCAGGTCGAGTGGAACAATCCTCCTACGGCCTCGTTCCCGGCCAGTTCATTATAGATTTCCACTGCGCGGCGTGTTTCTTCGATGAAAACCCTGATGCCTCGTTTCCTGAGCAGGTCCAGGGTCTCGTGGCAGGTTCGAAGGGCAAGCTCCATTCCGCGCGTCAGCACAACAACTTCACTCCCATGCTCGATCAGTTCCACAACGTCCCAGGGCTGGATTCCGGGATCGTGTTGCGTCCCGGTCTCATTCCAGTCCCAGGCACGGCCGCCGCCGGGGTACAGCTTGAAGTCTTTTCCGGTTCCGATGCCTTCGACTTCCATGTGCCCCCATGAAATCCTGCTGATTCGGGGAGAACGGGGCGATCGTCGCTTCATCCATATGCCTCCCTCGGGGAATGATCGAAAACCCGTTTCGAGATTAATCGTAATTATTGCGGAAGCTTTCGGCAAACAGGGCAATTCAGGCCGCGACACTGATCGCGCAGATTTATTCCAAGTTCCCGCCCTGACTTAAGGTTATAATTGATAAATGCCATCCTTTTTGGAATAATTAATTTTTATTAATATAATCAGGATCTTTACTCTACAGCAGCACATCTCCACAGCCGCTCCCGGAGAGACGCGTCTCTCCATGGAGAACGGCAAAAACAACCGAGGAGTGTTTACGGTATGGAAATGGCAATACAAAAGATACTTGGTGCCGTTGGCAACGTTCCCGGCCAGGGCGGCCTTCTGGAGCAATTCGACAAGCGGCTGCGCAAATTACAAAGGAAGTTGCTGTTCGAACTGCTCGAAAGCATCAGCAACGAAGAAACAGAGCATCTGCCTGTTGCTCTATACAAGACCATTCCGGCATACGGAAAGCAGAGACCGACTTTGTTCCGCCTCTATCTGCCCACATGGCGGGGTTATGACGAAGCCTTCTGGCAGGCACTCGGAGACTATTCCATCCTGGCGCTCCATCGTGTGAAAGACCTGGAATTCAACACCACCAAAGGGAAAATAAAAATAGAGTATTTCGTCAAGGAATCCGGAAGGGTAAGAAG
>JAEZXS010000244.1 GCA_023442755.1 Pseudomonadota bacterium
ATCCTGTTCTGGCTGATGGGAGACCTTTCGATATCGGGGGGCGGCCGGATCGCGGTGCTTACAGTCTTGCTCCTGCCCTGCTTTGCCGGCCTGTTTCTGCTGGCGCGTCCCATGAATCTTCTCGTCATGGGCGAAGAAATGGCGATGAACATGGGGGTGAACGTTCGCCTCGTATCCGTGGCGCTCCTGGTGATAACGTCCTTCATGGTGAGTGTTGTCGTCTGCCAGGCCGGCCTCCTCGGATTTGTCGGCCTGGTCATGCCCCACCTGCTGCGGCTCGTAATCGGGCCCGACCACAGGCTGCTGGTTCCCGCATGCATCCTCGGGGGCGCCGCCTACCTCGTTTTTTGCGATCTCCTTGCCCGGTCTCTTCCCGCTCAGGGGGAAATGCCCGTGGGAGTGATAACCGCCATGATAGGGGCCCCGCTTTTCATCTTCCTGCTGCAAAGGAAAAGAGGATGAAAACCGCCCTGGCCGTGCACGATTTGCGCTGTTCCTACGGGCGCAGGCCGATCCTGGACGGTCTGTCCTTTACCGTGCGGGAAGGGGAATTTTTCATCATCATCGGTCCGAACGGTTCGGGCAAAACCACCCTTGCCAGAACCATCGCCGGGTCGATCCGGCCGGTTGCAGGACGCGTGGAGATATTCCGCCGCCCGCTGCAAAGCTACTCCGGGAAAGCTTTGGCGAAATGCCTCGCCCTGGTGCCCCAGGCGGCTCCGCCTGACATCCCTTTTTCCGTTGCCGAAGTGGTGCTCATGGGACGTTCGCCCTACCTGGGACTCCTGGCGGTCGAAAAGGGGCGGGACCTGGAAATCGCGGAACATGCCATGGAGTTCACCCGGGTGCGGCACCTTGCCGGGAGCAGGCTGGACAGGCTGAGCGGCGGAGAATGCCAGCGGGTGCTCATTGCCCGCGCCGTTTGTCAGCAGCCCCGCCTCCTGGTGCTCGACGAGCCCACTTCATCCCTGGACCTGGCGCATCAGAGCCGCGTCATGGACCTGCTGGAACGGCTCAGGAAGGAAAAAGGCACGACCATACTGATGGTGTCGCACGATCTGAACCTTGCCGCGATGTACGCCGATCGACTGCTGCTTCTGAAGGAGGGGAAAAAGGCGGGCATCGGGCCGCCCAACGAGGTGCTGACCCGGGAGATGCTGGAAAGGACCTACGGCTGCGACTTGGTGATCGACAAACATCCCACCCGCGACGTCCCCCGAATATCTCTCGTGCGTGGGGAGGGGTAATCACCCGGCGGCCGGGCTGTTGTGCGTGAAGCGGGCTGGCTGGAAAAACTTTGAGCGGCATTCCGGCGAGATGCTGAAAACCTAATGAAGTTCCCACTGGCAAATACTTTTTCAGCTGCTAGAGAAAAACCTTATAGTTTATCTTCAAGACCTCGGCCAGCTTCTTAGCCCTTTCCTTTCCGATGGGTCTCTTGCCATTTTCCATTTCGGAAATGTGGCGCTGCGGAATCCCGCTAAGTTCCGCAAGCTGCCTCTGGGTGAATCCTTCCTTGGTGCGTGCGCCGGTCAGGGCAACCCCCGGCATGCTCTCTTCGGTCACCTCAGGGAAGCATCCCCGCCAGGGTATGCCACTCTCCACAAACCCCAAAGGCTTGAGCAGTTCAATTGCCTTTTCCCTTTGTTCTGCAGGGCCGATCAGGCGTAGCTCGGAGAGGCCATCAGTAAGGCGCTTTCTCGTGAGTGCCGGCATAAGTCACCTCGATCAATCGAATTTCTTTGTCCATCACCGTCCAAACAGCTACATACGTTGGCTGTCCCTTTTTGAGATGGCAATGGTGGATATCGTCAATCAGTTTTCCGTAATTGGGCCAGTTCCCTCGAACAGGCCCTTCCAGTCCATTTCGCGCATCAGGAGCGCCAGGCTTTTCCGAACATTTTCCGGGAGCTTGGCGATCTGCTTTGCTGCTGTCTTCTTTATCGTCACTTTCCACGTCATATAAAATACCTATTTTAGGTATCAAGTCAATGGAAGATAGTCACGTGGCGTTATTATTTTTCGAAATGATAACGTAGCGTAATGTGCTACGATATTTGGAAAAAAGAGAAATTTTTCGGGGTTGTGAATATGGGACTACCAGATCGGAAAATCGATTATGACCGATTTGGGAGCGAGAGGCGGATCAGGCACTGTCTCCAGTTCCCTCTGTCTGCTCCCGATCACGGCTGCAAGCCGCTCTCACAGGGCACCGAATGGCCTGGAATGTAACCCTAGGCCATCCGCGCGATTTGCCCGGTATCCAGGACTCCGAAGGTCTCGCCCGAACGGATGAACTGTTTCATGAAATTGCCCAGGACCTGAATCTGCGTCTTGTAGTCGGCAATGGCGAGCTGCTTTTTGCCGACTTCCTCCGCCGTCAGCGTCATGTTGACCCAGTCGATGCCGGACAGGACCCGGGCGATTTCCTCCGACCCGCCGAATCCTCCCTTTTCGACCCTTTCTTTCCACGCATTGGACGTCGGGTAGCCCGGATAGTGGACCAGGTATGTCAGCGCATCGATGTCGGCGACGGAGAAGGCGTCTCTTTCGTGCAGCTTGTGCAGTGCGTTGAGAACGAAAACTCCCGTCGCGGAATGGTCGGGGTGGAGGTCCCGCGGGTCCGGCATAACGATCCAGTCGGGGTCGAATGAGGTGATGATTTCTTGTATCATGCCGTCGAGGTCAGCCCCCGCGTACTTTTTCCAGCGTTCGAAGCTTGTCCGGTAATCCGGGCTGCTGAAATGGGTGTACGGGGAGGTGTAGGGCTTGAGGCTCGACCAGAAGCGCTTCCAGAGGCTGTCGATGCCCTGGTCGGGAAAACCGAGAAAACAGCCGTCTTCCGACTGAAGCCCCAGTTCCTCGATTGCCTTGACCGCCTCGTCGTGGCGCTTAATCCCATAGGTGATGTAATCTTCGGGCGAGATATCGGTGCGGCCGCAGGAGATGCGAACCCCTTCCACATAGCCGTCGCCGTTTGTCATGTAAACGACGCGGACCTTGCCTTCGTCTTCGATCACGCGCTGGATGAGCCCGCTTGCCGCGAGGACTTCATCGTCGGGATGGGGGCTGAAAAACAGGAAGCGGGCGCCTTCGGGTATTTCCAATATCGGGGATTGGATTTCTCCGGAGAGTAAATCCTGGGTCCTGGAAAGCGGGTTCCAGGACCTCCGGTTGAACACAGGAGTCGGGACAAGTGCCTGCACCCCCAAAAGGGCGGCTACTGCAAGAAATTCTCTACGGGTCATACTTCGAAAACGGGTGCACCCACTACTTTCTCTTGGCGGTCCGGACGTCCTGCTGGGCAACGGTGACCGCAAGAACGTTTCCGGGGACGAGCTTTTGATTGGGATTCATTTTATTCAGGGTGCAAAGCGTCTTCAAGGGGATGTGAAATTTTTCGGCAATGGAGCTGAGGGTGTCTCCCTGGCGGACCATGTAATGGATCGATTTCGGTCCAATATCGGAGAGGCTTTTTTTGCCGTTGCCGGTAGAAGCGATGCTTTCTTTCCCGCGTTTTGCCGGGGCCGCAACCTGAGCCTTAGCAACCTGGACGGTTGCGGCAGGCACCTTGACGGTTCCGCCGGGCACCTTTACAGTCTGACCGGCCTTGAGCGCGCTCGATGAACTTTTCCCATTCAGGGCTATCAATGCGCCGACGGAGGTCTTGTAGCGTGTTGACAGGCTGTACCAGGTATCTCCGGGTTTAACCTTGTAGGTGGTGATCGCAGTGCGCACGGGTGCGGGAGCAGCCTGGGCGGGTGCGGGCTTCGCAGCCGCAGCCGTCGCCTTCAGATAGGGACCCGGCTTCAGGTCCGGACCGGATTGCCAGTCGGATTTCTCTTCCTGCTGGGGCTTTTTGGCCAGGGCGGCAAGGACATCTTCCTTTGTCCCGATGGGTACGCACAGTTCGTAGTCGGAACAGGCAGGCGGTGTTACCGGCTGGCATAGTTCCGGGTTGCAGTCCAGGAGGGCGCCTTCGGAGATTCCCGTCTGCTTGCCGACCCAGGAGAGTTTTACGCCTCCCGGAATCTTCACGGTTTCATGGCGTTCGACATAGTAGTTCGGATCGTAATGAAAGCCGTACTTCGCCGGGCTTCTGCTGATCTTTACGCTTGCCAGGACCTTGGGCACATAGTCGCATGTTTCGGAAGGCAGGTACCCATATTCCCTCAATTCCCAGAACGTCTTCATACCGCTTTTGAGAAGTGCGTTCTGAACTCCGTTTTCACCCGCGTTGTAGGCTGCGAGCGCCAGGGGCCATGAACCGAACGTATCGTAGAGAAACGACAGGTAATCGGCTGCCGCCGCCGCCGCTTTCATGGGATGCCTTCTTTCGTCGATATACCTGTTCTGCTCGAGGCCGAACCGGCTGCCCGTCGAGGGGATGAACTGCCACATACCTACGGCCTTGGCGTGGGATCGGGCCATCGGAGAAAAGCCGCTCTCTACGAGTGCCACCATTATCAGGTCGGGCGGCAGCCCCTTGCGGCCGAAAATCTCACGGGCCGGCACGGAATAAAAGCGCGCGCGGTCGAGCTGGGTCTGGAAACTTTTGTGGTTTTTTTCGGAGAAGCGGATCACCCAGGAATCGACTGCCGGGTGGTTGGGAACTTGCAGGACATTCTTGGGATCGGCGGCGGGCGGCGGCGTTGCCTGGGCTACCACGGGAGCCTGCGCCGGGCGCGCGGGAGCTGCCTGATGCGAGTAGCCGCATCCGGCAAGTAAAGCGAGTATTCCTCCCACGGCCGGCAACTTCAGCCGGAAAAGATCTCTGCTTTCCTTGGAACACAATGCCGTGGCCAGCCGCTGGTATACGTTAATCCTAACATGCCTGAAATACGCCATAGCCCTTCCCCCTCCAGTAGATCCCCTCTAACCCGGAGCTAAAACCTGGTGAATCTTTTCAGAGTCGCTGTGATCTAGAATGCGGAACATTTCCGCCTGGGCAATGCACTTGAAAAGCCTTTCCCCATCCTGTGGCAAAAAAACACAGGAAAACTCCGAGTGCATCACGCAGCCCGATGGGAGTCATCGATTCCCAGCCCCTCAAAGCGGACGTCCAATTTAGCACATATTAGATGGGGTGCAACACCGGAAAATCAGCTTAATCTCGACTGGAAGCCATTTTTTGCATGGAATCACCCATGCGAACCCCCGGAAAAGGCATGCAATTCCTGTGCGGGAAGTCTTGTATTATTTAGAAGTTTTTGCAAGATATTTTGTAAGGAGTGGAAATGATTTCTAATTCCATCGCATATCGGGTTCGGGCCGCCCTCGCGCATTGGACCAAGGTCCAATTGTGAAATCTGCTTTATGTGGTAGTTTTTTGACGTGCTCCGGGATTCCCAATTCGATTCCTTGTCCGATTGTGCAGATTAGAGCTGATTTTGTTGCAAGTTTACGCAGTTGAAAGGAGGGCCTTATGTATTCAAATGCTTTCTTGATCGATCCGGGCAGTCCGAATGAACGCGACCTGGCGATGATAACGCAATTCCTGGAAGTCATGACGCGCTACAGAAGCCGTATCGGGATGGTCATCGCCGCCCTGGATACACCGGAAAAGGAATGTAAGAACGGCCTCAACGCCATTTTCAGCGAGCATGCGCCCGTCATCAATGCGGCGGACCCCGTGCAGGATGTTGACAGCCTGGTAGATGCGGCCTGATGACAGTGAACACGATTGTAAAAATACGGAAAGGGCCTTTCAGGGAACATCGCTTTCTTCCCAGGCAATGGTCTCCAGCGTCCGAACTTCATTGCGTACATTCCTGATGATATCCCGCCAGGGCACCCCTTCCTTTGCCCTCAAGCGCAGACGGAGCCGGGTTGCGCCCGTCCCGGTTTCGTGATGGTAGTTGATGAAAAGGATTTCGACTTCCCGGAATCGATGCAAAACGGCCCTGAGGGTCTCAACCGTTTCTTCATCCTGCGACACGCATAACGACAGGTTTGCATAGGTATCGTGGGAAAACCACGGCTTCAGGTGCCTCAAAAAATAGAGGACGAACAGGCTTAACGCCGTGGTGAGTGCGGCGGGCAGTACATAACCGGCCCCTACCGAAAGCCCCACGCCCGTGATCAGCCACATCGTGGCCGCCGTTGTCAGGCCCCGTATGGTTCCTTTCCCTTTTATGATCGCCCCTGCGCCCAGGAAACCCATACCCGCCACCGTATAGGATGCGATGCGCCCCGGATCGATGCGAAGCACGGAATTCGCGTCCATTCCCGGAAACAGCGTGTGAAGATCGAGAGACAATATCATGAGCAGGCAGCCCGTCAGGGCTACCATCACGTTTGTTCTTATCCCGGCCGACTGTCCGTGGGATTCCCGTTCGAAGCCGATTACCGCCCCCATTATTGCGGCCAGCAGCAGTTTTTCTATCCATACGAAAGATTCGTGAATTTCCAGCATGGGATTTTCCTTTCCCGCCAGGCGAGGACTTGCGGGAAGCGGCCGGTCCGTCGATGCCGACCTGAACCGGTTCCCTGATGTGAAAGCTAGGAAACGGTGCGGGAATAGTCCAGAAGTGAGAAAAGAGATGAACGGCGTCCAACTATCCTAGGAGCCGCAATCTTCCCACGTGACTCATGCGGGAATTTGTAAGATTTATCTGGTATTATTCGATAAATAGTATTCTCATTCGCATTTCGGCTTATAATGACGCTGAGCCCTGCCGATGCAGGAAGAGCAGGAACCGTCCCCCCGTCTCGCATCATGAGGGATAATGTGCGCAAGACCATTTTGACCGCCTGGTCCATCCCCAAGAAATTATTGCTGCTTCTTTTGATAATATGCATGACCGCGGCCGGAATCATCGTCATGTCCGGTTTGGCCCACCGCGACCATGTGCTTCGGGAGGCGAAGTACAAGACCTTGCTGCTGGTTCAGAGCATCGCCGCCCAGCAGGAGCAAATCGCCCTCGGCGCCCGGCAGATGCTTTCCGCGCTCGCTCAGCTTCCCCAGGTTCAAAAGCTGGACCCGGAGGGCTGCAACGAACTCTTCCGTGAGATCGTAAGCCGGCATCCCAACTTCACCACCATTCTGGGCGTCGCCCTGGACGGAAACGTAGTTGCCTCTTCCGTGCCTTTCGCCCCCGGCGTGAACCTGTCAGACCGAAAACACTTTCAGGACGCGGTGAGGACCCGCGATTTTTCCGCGGGGGAATATATCGTCGGCAGGGTAACCAAGGTCCCCTCACTCAGCTATTCTTTCCCTGTGCTCGATGCGGATCACGGGCTCGCAGGTGTCATAATCGGTAGCTTCCGATTGGACGCCTATGCCGATTTCGTCAAGAACGCCAATCTGCCCGAGGGCTCCGTGGTGACGATTTTCGACTACAAGGGCACGCGTCTCTATCGATTGCCGGACGATGGCAATCTGATCGGCAAGCCTGTTGGCGCCGAATCGTTCAAGCTGATGTCGGGAGCGCTCGACCAGGGGGAATATGAAAGAACCGGAGACGACGGAACCCGACGGCTATTTGCGTTCAAGAGGCTGAGCCTTGCCGAGGGAGAGCGGCCCTACATGTACGTTGGCGCGGGGATCCCGAAGGACGAGGTCTCGGGCGGCGCGATCAGGGAGATGCTGGACAACCTGTCCATCCTCGGTTTTTCCGGCATGGCAGTGGGTGTGCTCGGGTTCTTCCTCTTCAAGTATGTTTTCGCCAGGCCGATCAAACGCCTGGTCGAAACCACTCAGCAGGTTGGAAAAGGCGAGCTGGGGATACGCACGGGACTGCCGCATACCCCCGACGAACTGGGCTGGCTGGCCGAGTCTTTCGACGAAATGGCCGAACTGCTCGAAGAGCGAAGCAATCAGCGCAGGCAGGCCGAGGAGGCCCTGAGGCTAAGCGAAGAGAAATTCAGGGTGCTTTTCCGGTCCAGCCCCGGCGCATTGGTGTTTGCCTCTATCGACGAGGGGCGAATATTAGACGTAAATGAAGGCTGCTGCCGCCTTTTCGGCTATTCCAGGGAGGAAATGATCGGCAAAACCGGGACGGAACTCGGCATCTGGGGCTCTCCGGAAGAGCGCCATGCCATAAGCGAAATGCTGGATTCCCGGGGAGCGGTGAGCAATTTCGAGTGCCGTCTCCGGACCAAAGCCGGCGAGATCCGGTCGGCCTTCATGTCGGTCGAAATCATGGAAATCGAGAACCGGCGCTGCATGCTCGTGGTTGTCAACGATATCAGTGAGCGGAAGGCTGCCGAGACGGTGTTGGCCCTGACCCGGTTTTCCATAGAGCACGCGGTGGATCCTATTTTCTGGGTAGGACCCGATGCGCGGCTGCTGTATGCCAACGAAGCTGCGTGCCGGAGCCTGGGGTATTCCAGGGAGGAACTTCTTTCGCTGTCCGTGCCGGACATCGATCCGCATATCCACATGGAGAGTTGGCACGCTCTTTACGAATCGAGAAAGCAGGGGGGCAGCGATACATTTGAGAGTGTCCATCGACATAAGGACGGGACGGTTTTCCCCGTCGAAGTCAGCCTGACCAACCTCGTCTTCCATGATGCGGAATTCGATTTTGTTTTTGCAAAAGACATTCGCGGGCGCAGAGAAGCGGAACGGGCATTGCGGGAGAGCGAAAAACGGCTCCAGCTCGCCCTGGGCGCATCGCGAATGGGCGTCTGGGAACTGGACCTTCAGAACGGTGCTGCCTTCTGGTCGCCCGAATGCTACGACATCCTGGGCATGAAGGAATCGGACGGTCCGATCGACTTCACCAGGATAGGGCAGCTGGAGCGAATCCTTCAGGTTATGGCGGCTGCGTCGCGCTCATCGGTGGAAGGCAGTGTCTACGAGGAGGAGTTCAAAACCGTTTGTCCGGAAACGGGGGAACGCTGGATATCCATACTGGGCCGGGCGGAGTATGACGTAAACGGCATGCCCCTGCGGCTTACCGGCACCATCCAGGATATCACCCGCCGTAAAAGGATGGAAAACGACCTTCGGGCCAGCGAGGAAATGTTCCGCCTGCTGGTGGAAAACGCCCCCGATTCCATTCACGTTCAGACCCAGGGGAACTTCGCGTACGTAAACCCGGCCGCCATGAGGCTGGTTGGCGCGGTTTCCAGGGAGCAACTCCTTGGCCGATCGGTCCTGGACACGACCGATCCCGCCTTCCATGAAGAGGTGAGGGAACGCATTCACAGGGCCAACATCGAGAGAAGGTACCTGCCGCCCTCCGAGCAAAGGCTGATCCGGCTCGACGGGACGCCGGTCGACGTAGAAGCCTCGGGGGTGCCCATCGTCTATGAGAACAGAAACGGCGCCCTGGTTTTCATGCGGGACATCAGCGAGCGCAAGCGGGCGGAGGATGAGCGCGAGCAGCTGGAACGCCAGTTGCGCCAGGCGCAGAAAACAGAAGCCATAGGTACGCTTGCCGGAGGTATAGCCCATGACTTCAATAACATACTTGTTCCCGTTATGGGCTACACGGAGATGGTCCTCAACGAAGTTCCCCCGGGCTCCACAACGCACACCCACCTGCAGCAGGTCCTCAATGCAGCGAATCACGCCAAGGACCTTGTGAAACAGATTCTTGCAATCGGCCGTCACGGCCAGGAACAGGAAAAGAAGCCCCTGGACATCGGCGTCGTTGTCCGGGAGGCGATGAACCTCCTGCGGGCCACCCTGCCCACCACGATCGAGATCAGGCAGGAAATCGGAACAGGTGTGGCTTCGGCCGACCCGACGCAGATACACCAGGTGATGCTAAACCTGTGCATGAATGCGGCCCATGCCATGAACAACAGGGGCATACTCGACGTGAGCCTGCGTCCGTGCAAGCTGGACCAGGCCGACCTGTCCGTTCTTTCCATAATGGATCTCAATCCCGGACGATACCTGAAACTTTCCGTTTCGGATACGGGCTGCGGCATGGATAAGGCCACCCTGGACCGCATCTTCGATCCGTATTTCACCACCAAGGCAGTGGGGAAAGGCAGCGGGCTGGGGCTGGCGGTCGTTCACGGGATCGTCAAGAGGCATGACGGGGCCGTTTCCGTCCGGAGCAAACCCGGCGAGGGCAGCACTTTCTGCATCTATCTGCCGGAGATAGAAGCAAAAGCCCGGTCTGCGGCTGATGCGGCGCAAACCCTGCCCAAAGGGTCGGAACGGATCCTGCTCGTGGACGATGAAAAAACCGTTATGGACCTGGGCGCCAAGATGCTCGAAAAACTCGGCTACCACGTCACCGCCGAATCCGGCAGCGTGCGCGCCCTGGAAGTATTCCGCTCCCGGCCGGATGATTTCGACCTGATCGTCAGCGACTACACCATGCCCAACCTGACCGGGATAGACCTTGCCCTTGAAATTCGGCGGATAAGGCCGGACAAGCCTATCATTTTGTGTACCGGGTTCAGCGAACGGCTGAATGAAACAACGGCCCAGGAACTCGGCGTGGGGCTCATGATGAAGCCTTTCGGGATCAAGCAGGCTGCGGATCTCGTCCGGAAGACCCTCGATGCGCGGAAGGGTCCTGGAGCGGGGAAATAGCCGAGGAAGATTTGTTTTATGGGATTGCAGTAAGGCCGCGAACTGCGAAGAGTAGAGGGCGAAACGAAGCTTGCCATGTTGCGGTAAGGCCACGAAGGAAAAGATTTTCTTTAGGCAGTGTTGCTGCGGGAGCGCCTTACAGCCGCGATGCGTTGTCATCGAAGGTGCGCGTTGATTCTTTCCCACGCAAAGGCGCGAATCCCGCGAAACGCGGGAGCGAAGAAACGCCAAGACGCCAAGTTGTTTTTCTCGTTCCCATGCTGTGCGACGCCGGGAGCGTGGGAACGAGAAACGAAAAATTCCCCTGTGGGAGTGGCTTCTAGCCGCGCAGATTGATGACAAACTCTAAAATCATCGTGATCGTCGTTCCGGCGAAAGCCGGAATCCAGTGTTTTCAAGCATTTCTGGACCCCGATGCCTGCCCCGGACCTGATCCGGGGTTCGTCGGGGTGACGGATTGGGGGCTTTTTTCAACAGTCTGAGCGGCTTCCAGCCGCGATATTACCTGCACCGGCCCTGAGATGTTGCAGGGGAGCCGCTATTCTTCCTGGCGCACGAATATCCTTTGTCCACGGTCGCTGGAAGCTTCCAGCCTGGGCACCACGATGCGAAGAACGCCCCGCTTGAATTCAGCCTGTATTCCACCTTCATCGACCGGATACGGGAACTTGAAAACGCGCGAGAATCCCCCCTGGGGCCGTTCGAGGCGAATCGGTTCCCCATCCTGCCGGGCGTCGGACTTAGATCCGGAAACATAGAGCCGGTCCGCCTTGCACTCGACCTCCATGTCGTCGTCGCGGACTCCCGGAAGGTCGATGGTGTAGATAAGCTCTTTCCCCGTATCGACTATGTCCGTCAACGGCACCCAGTCATCGCATTGCGCATCCTGCCCGGAATCCTCGCTGCCCTTTTCGGCATCGAAGTTACACAGAAAAAGCTCTTCCATCCGGTCCTTCATTGCCTTCAGTTCTTCAATGAAGGCATTCCTCGTATTTGCGGCCACAAACATCCTCCCATCCCGATAAGGTCGGTTTCACTCCCCACCAAAACAGTGAAAGCTGCTTCGGACTAATGTTTCCTCACAGCTTCCCGGCCCTTGAACAAACGATTTTCAAACCCTTTTGAATAATCATCCTGAATCTAAGAAACAAGCCAAGAGCTGTCAACAAGCCTGAAAAACGCCCATTCAGCGCTGCCAGGCGGGTTTCCCGCAGGTCGATTGCCATTATAGAACACGAATATTCCCGTTTGAAAACATTGCTGTTCGTTCCCTGCCGAAAAAAGGGCGGAAGCCGGCTCGGCTCCCGCCCTTTTGACGGATGACATGGTTAGCAAAGCCGCTCCCGCCTACACGATCTCTTTTATCGCGGCCGTCAGCTTTTCCTCGTCGGGGATGTAGAAGCGCTCCAGGGGAGGGCTGGTGGGAACCGGGATATCCGGCCCCGTGACCCGCCTCAAGGGGCTTTTGAGGCTCGAAAATGCCTCTTCCATGACCACGGCTGCAATTTCGCCGGCAAATCCCCCTGTTCGGGTCGCTTCGTGGAGCACCACGAGGCGGCCGGTTTTTCGCACCGAGGCCAGTACGGTTTCCTTATCGAGCGGCGCAAGGGTCCTCAGGTCGATGACCTCGGTCTCGATTCCCTCCCGCGAGAGCTGTTCCGCTGCGCGCATGACGACGCCGAGCATCTTGGACCATGTCACCACGGTAACGTCTTTCCCCTGCCTCTTTACGTCCGCTTTCCCGATGGGAGTAAGGTATTCCCCGTCCGGAACGGGGCCGGGCGCGAAATAGAGCATCATGTCCTCTATGAAGACCACGGGATTTTCGTCCCGGATGGCGGATTTGAGAAGCCCTTTGGCATCGGCCGGAGTCGAGGGCATCACCACTTTCAGCCCCGGGCAGTGGGCCGCCCAGGCTTCCAGGTTGTGCGAGTGCTGGCAGCCCGCCCCGAAACCCGCTCCGCTCTTGATGCGTACGACAAGGGGAAAAGACGATTTCCCCCCGGAGAGGTATCTCAGCTTGGCCGCGTGATTGACGATCATATCCGATGCCAGGGTGAAAAACGGGTTGAACATGATTTCGACCACCGGCCGGAGCCCTGCCGCTGCGGCTCCGACGGCAAGCCCCGCGATGGCGGCCTCCGATACCGGGGTGTCCTTGACGCGCCCGGCGCCGAATTCTTTCAGCAGACCCGCCGTGGGGAGCATCGGACTGTCATGGATGCTCGTTCCGACACCTTCCCCGGCGATGAAGACGTTGGGGTCCCGTATCATTTCTTCTCTAAGAGCCTGATTGACCGCCTGCCCCATTCCCAGTTGCTGCATGGCGCTTTCCTTTCATTCTGAATCGGAGATTTTCAATCGGCAAAGACATCTTCGAGCGCTTCCTCCGGGCCCGGATAGGGGCTTTCCTCGGCAAAGCGAACCGCATCTTTGACGATCGCGTCGATTTCCGCTTCCATCTCCCGAATTCCTTCGGTGGTGATCAGTCCCCGCGAAAGAAGCTCGTCCCGAAGCCTCGGGATGGGGCATTTTCCCTGCCACGCCGCAATTTCGTCTTTGGGCTGGTATACCTGGTGGTCACTTTCTCCATGGCCGCGGCAGCGATAGGTTTTGCACTCGATGAGCGTCGGACCGTTCCCGGCAAGTGCGCGGTCCCTGGCCCTGCGAACAGCTTCGAAGATGGCCAGGACGTCGTTGCCGTCGACGATTTCACCCGGAATGGCGTATGCGACGGCCCGGTCGGCCATGTCTTTTACTCGGGTGTGCTCCTCGTAGCGCTGTGCGCCCGCATAGAGGTTGTTCTCGCACACGAAAATCACCGGCAGGTTCCAGAGGCTTGCCAGGTTCAACGCCTCGTGAAAGGAGCCCTCATCGGCCGCACCGTCTCCGAACAGGCAGACCGTTACGCGCTTTTCCTCCCGGTACTGTTGAGCGAAGGCCATGCCGACTGCGATGGGAAGGCCTCCCCCAACCACCGTGGTGGTGCAGGGGGCATTGATTTCAGGCACGGCAAGATGAAGCGTGCCGCTCTTTCCCTTGTTGCATCCCGTGCTCTTGCCGTAGATCTCCGCCATCAGCGCCCCGGGGTCCGCGCCTTTTGCCAGAAGATGATTGTGGCTCCGGTGGTTCGAGATGATGACATCCTCGGGAGCGAGCGCTGCGCAGACACCGGAGCCCACCGCTTCCTGCCCGGTACACAGGATCATCATCCCGGGGATTTTCCCCTGGATTTGGCAAAGCTCGGTGAGTTCCTCCTCGAATCGGCGGGAGAGGAGCATGGACCGGAACATCTCGATTTTCTTTTCATTTGGCGCCTGCATGATTTCTCCTCTGTTCGGAACCATGTGCTGTTTTCTATGCCTGAAGGGATTTCCAGGTGTGCCTTTCGAGGAAACTCCCCTCTACGTTGCTCTCCATTTCCAGGAACATCTCCCAGGGAACGCCGAAGGAGAGGTATTCGGAACCCAGAAGAGTGCGAACGTACTTCCTGGCCGAAATATCCGTCAGCCCCACGACAGCCCGCGGCTTTCCCGATCCGGCTTCCCTGAAAGGCAGGATCCCTATGGTCTGGCAGCCCGCGGCCCAGGGGATGATGACGTTATCCATTCCCTTTCGTGCATAGTTGGCGAGAATCACCAGCGCCGAAAGCTGGTCGGGATTGGCAAGGAAGACCACGGTTTCCGGCTTTTCCACTTCGGGGTTTATTTCCGGGAGGGGCTTGAAGAGCACGTAGGCCGATCTTGGCTCCGTTATCGGGAGCTCTTCGAGCCATTGCTGCACCAGTTCGGGTGATTTTACGTAGCCTTCCCCCGAGAGGAAGCTTTCCGCGAACTCTTTTCCGGCGGCGCCCTCCAGGACTTTCCCAACTTGTCTTCCCTTTTCCCACTGGATGTTTCCCGATGAGAGAAAATGGGTAAAGCAGTCGATTCCGCCCGGGAAGTCCAGGTAGGCGTTCCCGAATCCCAGCCCGACGCCTCCGCCCCAGCAGCCGTATGTCTCACG
Source organism: Pseudomonadota bacterium (assembly GCA_023442755.1). GTDB lineage: Bacteria > Desulfobacterota > Syntrophobacteria > Syntrophobacterales > Syntrophobacteraceae > SbD1. Next base: position 14,507 of record JAEZXS010000244.1, read on the forward strand.
GGTGAATGCTGCCGTCTTGCCTTTTGCGGCATTGGCAAACATGAACATGACGCAGCCCCATTTGCCTTTTTTGAACTGCAGGGCGTTGTCCGGCTTTTCATTCGCCAGGAAAACGGCGACGGGGTTGTATTTGAGGGCAACTGCTCCGGCTATTTTGGAGTCCATGTTCGAATCCTTTCATGGTCGCGAATATCGGATTCCCTCCAGGGAGAACCGGGTTATGTGGTCTGCCAGCCGCTCCAAATCGGACGGATCGAAGCCGTCCGGGCGAAGGGCCGCGATGACGCGCCTTCCCGTGAAATGGTGCAGGCACTGCCCGACGATGCTCATTGCACAGAGGAACTCCCGGTCGCCTTCGCCGGCCCCCTCGGGCTTGCCCGGCAGTTCGTGAAGTATGCCGGCCAGGCGCCTGTACAAAGGCCGAATGGTGCTTTCCACCACCTGCCCCAGGGCGTCGGTTGGATCGGAGATTTCCTGGGCCATGAGCTTCATGTGCCAGCCCGGGACCCCGGTATCGGAGATGCGCAGGAGAAAGGCGTGAATGAAAGCGCGGAGTTTTTCCTCGGGCGTGGCCCGCTCCCCCAGCCCCAGGTCGGGCGGGTACTTGCTCAGGGCGGACTGGTGCGAGTGTTCGAGTACGGCCGTATAGAGTCCCTGTTTATCCCGGAAGTGGTAATTCATGGCGCCCAGGGGGGCGCCGGCACGCCTGCAGATTTCCCTGACCGTGGCCGATCGGAACCCGCGCCGGGCAAATACCTCCCCGGCGGCCTCGATCAGCCTTGCTTTCGTGCTGTCGCTTTTCTTCGGATTATCTTCCACGTTGTCCTCACCGGCCGGCTTCAAACAATTGTCTTGAACACAAGTATTGAACATTTGTTCAATACTGTCAACAAGAAATCCCGCACTTCAATGCAAAGGGAGATAAAACGCGAAGAAGAACGGACTGTTGCAGTAAGGCCGCGAAGGAAAGAAGGCACCGGAAGGCGCGAAGGCCAATCGAATTGAGGTGGTTTGGCAGTGAGGGCCTTTAGGTGCGATGTTTGTCCTGCCCGGGCCGGCGATTGTTTTTTCCCCACGCGAAGGCGCGAGGCCGCGAAGAAGAACGAACTGAAAAGAATTGCGGGACAGTCCCGGTATTTTGTGGGAGCGGCTTGCAGCCTCGATCCTTTAGAAACTTTTCAGGCAGCCTGAACTCATTTTCCCCAGGCTTTTCTTCGCTCCCGCGTTTCGCGGGATTCGCGTGGGAGAAGATCAATGTGCACCCTCGAAGAGGCGTTCCCACGGCAACACTGCCTGGAGAGAATGCCTTCCTTCGCGCCTTCCGGCTCATCCTCACCTTCGCGCGGGAACAAAGACATCGCGGCTGCAAGCCGCTCCCACGGCACATCCGCATCCGATTCGGGGCTTTCGCGCCTTCCTTCGCGGCTTACCGTTCAAATCGGTCTCAGGCCCCCGCGTCCGGACCGATATCGTAAACGTAGTCGTATGCGGCCAGGACTTTCCGGTCGAGCGCGCCGGACGTGACCCGGTTTGCGACTTGTTCCCGCGGCAGGTCGAAGATCGCCTCCAGGAGCTGCGCGCGTTCCCGCTCGTTCGCCTCGGCGACGACGAAAAGCACCCGTGCGCTGTGCTGAATGTAGCGCGGCGAAAGGAGCTGCCGTTTCAAAAGCTCCATGATAACCGGGGCCTTGCCGCGGTCGAAGCGGCCCGGATCGCCCCGGCGGTCCAGTTCGGCGAAAAACTCCGCCGTCCATTCGTTGTGATATTCCCATACCTTGTCGAAGAGTTCCCGGGTGAAGCGTGTTCCGGCCTTGATCCGAAGATCGTTTACCGCAGGTTCCACGCCGTCGTTTGTGAGGGCCGGCCGTTTGAGCCAGCCGTCGCGGGTGACGGCCGCCTCGTGCCGGGCGAGCGTCCAGAGCCAGGAGACGTCGATCCGGTAGGTTGCGAGATCGTTCATGAACCGCTGCTTGAGTTCGTAGTCGTCGATCGCCGCGGCGAAGTTTCCGTTAAGAATCTGAAAGCCGTAGTTGGCGGCCATGTAGAACGCGTGCTGGATATGTTCGATCGTAACGTCGCCCCGCGGAGGCGCATAGATGGATTCCCAGAGTTCCCAGGTGAAAAGCTTTTCCGGCGTATCCAGCTCTTCCCGGGAGACGACCCAGGGCGTGATCTTTCCCTGCGCATCGAGCAGGCCGCGGGATTGGAGCAGTTGCCGCTCGGGGTCGCTGAGGCCGCTCGAAACGGTCGGCACCGGGTGTCCGTTTACGTCAACCGTTTCCAGGGGCGCGTCGAGGATGGACTGAAGCTGCGACACCGGCGTCCGCAATGGGGCGTTTCCGGCGGCGACGTAAGCCGGTTCCGGGCTGGCGACCCAGCTTTGCCGGTAGGTATCATAGAGCTTTCCCTTCACCCGGCCGGCAAGGATATCCTCCAGCGTGGGCTGCCGGCCGGCCTGAAGCGACTGGTCCGGAACGAAGATGAGCCCCAGGGCGCGTTCCCGCAGCTTGTCGATGACTATGGCGCGAAGCGCCACGGGGTTGGACCGCGAACGGCCGTACACGTCGCCCGGCTGGTAGATCATCACGGCGGCCATTCCGCCGATCGGCGCGGCGGTGCTGAGTTCTCCGCCTTTCATTCCGGCCATCAGCATCATCAGCGCATTGTATTTCTGGTAGGCGATCATGTTGGGCGAGGCCATGCCGATGGTTTGCGGATCGGGAAATACCCCGTTGGGATCGTCTTTCCACATTTCGATGAGGCTGCCGAGGTAATCCCAGCGGCCGACGTTCGTTCCCATAAGGCGGCGTCGCAGGATCCAGGCGATAGCCGCGAGAAACCGGCCTCCGTTGCCTTCTTCGTACAGCATCTTGATTTTGAACGTTCCCGGCGGCACCCCGATCGCGTCCTCGATCCGCGCCAGGAGCTTTTCCACTATCGTGGCTTCACGCGGGGTCTGTATCTTCGGAATATAGAAGTACGGGCATTTGCCTTCGCGCTCGAGCGCATCGAAATTGTTGAACACCCACAGGACCGCGATGGCGATGATGCCGGGTACGGGCCGGCCGTCGACCGTGATGTGTTCGAGGCGAAGGTGGATGCTCGGCGGGCGGACGAACACGACGGGCCAGTTCTTCGGGGGCGCATTGAGCCTGTAGGCGCGCTTTTTCCCCTTCTTGGTCACCTCGTAGGCGCGGTCGGCCCAGCGGCCTTCGAAAATCTCCCTGGCGTTTTTCATGGAAGCAAATATTCCGACCGGTTGTTTGGGGGCGCCTTCCGGCTGGAAGTGCGGGGGCGAGGCGTCTTCGAAGTCCGTCATGTTCATGGGCGCCGGGCTGTTCAGCGCATTGAACGCCATGTCGAGCGGATGCCACGGCCCGGTAAGTTCCAGGCCGGGGTTCGTCAGGGGATTGGCGTCATCCGGGATGGGCGTTTCGTCGTTGAGGCGCCAGCGGAACTCGGTCTCCCTGCCCAGGAAGTTGTCGATCAGACCCTGCACGATCTGGCGAAAGGTCCAGGACCGGCCCGTAACGGGGTCCGGAAAAGCGTCGTCCCATTTCGGCCATCCGTACTTTTCGCGGACGGGTGCGGAGCTGTTCAACAGCTTGCTGCGCGCGGCCAGGGTGGCCGCAATCTCGGGATTCAACTCGCGGGTGAGCGCAGCGATCGTTTCTTCGACGTTTACTTCACGCCCGTTTACCTTCCTGGTCCCGAACAGTTCGGGGAATTGCCGGAGAACGTCTTCGCGAATCATGGTCCCTCGTCCTTCACTCGAGTTGTACGATGCGGTTATCATCAGGGTTGCAGCCCGGAGCCGTCACGTGCGCGCGGGTCTCATCCGCGGCATGGACAAACCCTAACGGCGATAGTAATCCCGTATCGCTTTGTCAACGTGGACGCGCGGAAGAGCATGCCCGGCCGGGGAAAATCGCCGCTTGAGTAATGAACCACGAACATATACCATTTAGAAGATAATTATCGGCCGCGGCAATGGCGGCCGGCCGGATACCGGCCTGCCTCCCAGGTAATCTCAACACGATCGAGGAGACGCACAATGCAGCAAAATCAACTGGACTTTACTATTTCCCGACTGGGCGAATGCCGATTTCCCTCCCCTATGTCCAGTATGCATTTTGTCGAAGAAAAGTCCCACGTGCTTTACGATAACGACCTGCAGACCGTCAGCCGATACCTGGAGACCAACAGGACCCCGCCTCTTTTCGAGAGGGCCGGCCCCAGAAAGATGGTCTATTTCAATCCCGCCGAACTGAGATGCGGAATCGTGACGTGCGGAGGGCTTTGCCCGGGGTTAAACGACGTCATTCGAGCCATCGTGATGAGCCTTTTCTATCACTACGGGGTGAAGAGCGTGTTCGGATTCTCTTACGGGTTTGAAGGGCTCAGCCGCAATCGGAAGCAGGAGCCCATCGAACTGTCGGTGGACGTCGTGGCGAGGATACACGAGCAGGGGGGGACGGTGCTGGGTTCCTCCCGGGGACCTCAGGACCCCGCCGACATGGTCGACACGCTGGAACGGATGAAAATAGGCATCCTTTTCATCATAGGAGGCGACGGCACCCTGCGCGGGGGGCAGGCTATCGCCGCGGAAGCCGCGAGGCGCGGGCTGAAGATTGCCGTCATCGGCGTCCCGAAAACCATCGACAATGACATATCCTTCGTTCAGAGGTCCTTCGGGTTTGAAACGGCGGTTTCGGAAGCCGGCAAATCGATTGTCTCGGCCCATGCCGAAGCGTTGGGGGCCCGGAACGGCGTCGGCCTGGTCAAGCTCATGGGGCGGGAATCGGGCTTTATCGCAGCCTTTGCCGCGCTTGCTTACAACGATGTAAATTACTGTCTCATACCGGAGGTCGCGTTTTCATTAAAGGAATTTCTCACGAGCCTGGAAGAGCGGCTGGACAAGAAGGGGCATGCGGTAATCGTGGTCGGAGAGGGGGCGGGCCAGGAATTGATGAAGAAGACGCAACAGTGCGACGCGTCAGGAAATGTTCGCCTGGCCGATATCGGAAACCTCATGCGCGATGAAATCAATGCCCATTTCAAAAATGCCGGGAAAGAGATCAACCTCAAGTACATCGACCCCAGCTACACCATACGAAGCGTGCCGGCCAACGCCCACGACGCGGCGTTCTGCCTGCTTCTCGGCCAGAATGCGGTGCATGCCGGCATGGCCGGGCGGACCAACATGCTGGTGGGCGACTGGGGTGGAGCGTTCACGCACGTGCCGATCCCCATGGCCGTGTCCAAAAGAAGGCAAATAGATCCGGACGGATGGTTATGGGATACGGTCCTGGCCTCGACCGGCCAGCCGAGAAGCATATGAGCGGGGTTGCCCAACTGGAGCCGGCAAGAAATACATCCACCGCAGAGGCGCAGAGGACGCCGAGAAGAAAAAAGAAAAAGCGATGGCATCGGCTCCGAAGTCTTTGCGCTCTCTCCAATTGTCTTCGCGCCCGTACACGCACGGTTGAGGGAGTTGCCAAAGCAGAGGCCACGGAGAGTGGGTAAACGACACGTCCCGTTTTGGCCTTTATTTCCGCCCGTTTTCCCGTTCTTCCTCCGCGATCTCTGCGGTGAGACCGTCTTTTTCAGCACCAGTCCGGGCGTTTGCGCAATATCCTAAAGTTGACGGCTATGGGCTTTCGCCGGAGTGACGCCACAGTTCGCCCCCGACCCCTTGCTGTAATCCGGGATATCGGGATTATGGAATACGAGTGAGCGACATGATCTCCTGCCTGCGGTAACAATCCAGCGTATGATCGTTCACCATTCCGGTGGCCTGCATGTGGGCATAGATTATCGTCGGTCCCACAAATGTGAAACCTTTTTGCGCCAAATCCCTGCTTATCGCCTCGGACAGGGGCGTCTTCGCCGGAAACTCCTCCAGGCTGCGAAAACTGTTTACGATCGGTGTATTCTCGACAAAGCTCCAGATATAGCTGTCAAAGCTGCCGAATGTCCGCTGAACTTCCATGAATTTTGCCGCATTGTTGATCGCTGCGAGAACTTTGGCGCGGTTGCGGATAATCCCGGGATTGCCGAGAAGTTCCAGGACCTTTCGCTCGTCGTAGCGGGCCACCCTGGCAGGATCGAAATTATCGAAGGCCCCCCGGAAAGTTTCGCGCCTTTTGAGGATGGTGTACCAGCTCAATCCGGCCTGGAATGCTTCCAGGATGAGAAACTCGAAAAGCAGGCGGTCGTCATGAACGGGGACGCCCCATTCCGTGTCGTGGTATTTCACATAATCGGGCTTGCTCAGATCCACCCAGGGACATCTGGTCTCAGGAATACACATCTGGCTGTCCGCTCCGGTTTTGAAAGTCATCGCACAGGCTCCAGCCGCATTCCTCCCCTTCCTTTCGGAAAACGAAATTGGAAGCGGATTCACTTCCACGGGGTTCAAAAAGGAGCGGCGGATAATTTGAATGTTACCACGACGGGCCTGCTGCGGCACTTCAATTTGTCGATGCGCAGGCTTCTCCCGGACGACTTTAACGGGTTGGGGCAGCAAAATCGAGAGTGCTTAAAATCAAGTAATAGGAGTAATCTATGTTCAAGCGGATCGATCACGTGGAAATCGTTTCTGGAAATATACAAAGGTCAATCGACTTTTATACCGGGATTTTGAATTTCAAGATTAAAGCCAGGGAAAAGACCGATGCGCCGCAGATCGAAGAGATCGTTTACCTGGAACTCGGTAATACGGTCATAGAGCTTTTGTCGGTCAAAAATCCGCGTCCCGCATCCAAAGAGCAATGGCAGATCGGTTATCGTTTGATTGCCCTCGAAGTGGAAGATATGGATAGCGCGATTAAATATCTGAAGGGCAAGGGGGTTGAAATAACGTGGGGGCCTGCCATTCTCGGAAACTCAAAAAGAGCCGAGATCCGGGATCCTGATGGGCTCGGAATAGAGCTGAGGCAGTGGTAATTTGAGTTCGGTTGTATTCCATGAAAGCAGGATCAAATGGGCTATTTATAACAACATAAACAGGAATGGAGGTTGGAAAAAGTGGATCACATCTGTGAAAGGAGCCGCTCATATTCAGCATGGGAGCCGATCCAGAACCAGATGAAGATTCCATCATCTTTCACGCACAGGGCACGCCAACCGAGACTTACGCGTACAGAGTCTTGAACTGGAGGGAAGGATGTTGAGGGTCTTTCGTCCAAAGTCTATGAACTTCCCTTGCCTTATCCTTCACATCGGATGGAAGACGTTCAAAGGCTTTCCAAAATCTGCTTGAAGCCCTGCTGATCACAATACCTCTTTCATCGGGCGGGTTCCCTCCCTCCTGTTCTCTGCAATCGCTTCAGCAGCCATATCAGCCAGTTTGTCCTGTGAACCGGCAAATGCTTTGTCCCATCGCTTTTCATCCTCGATTTCGGCGAGAATGAACTTTGCGATAGCATCTTGGCGGTCAGCGGGAAGCGAGGATGCTGCATCAAAAGCTTTTTTCAAAAGCGAGGTCATTCAGTTTCTCCCTTTTCTGAATTCTTTCTAAATCTATAACATATGCGAAAAATTTCAAACAACTCAAGATGGTCCGATACCGGTTCAAATGTGGAAGTCCCCTTCGTCCCTCCCCAATGGTTTCAATCACGGAATAGCCTGATTATGAAAGCGAGGAACAGGCGCGAGTGTCGCATGGCAAGTTCATTGGGAATTTTTCAATCAGTTCTATAAGGCATCCTTGCGCGTATGGATGTACAGAAGACTTCCGTCCTTGATCTTATAAATTACCTCCGGCGCCGCTTCCTTGGGCAGCGCGGGGCAACCCTGGCTCCGGCCAAGTCTCCAGTGATTGCTGACTATCGATTTCGGACTCGAGTACCAGGCGCCGTGCATCACGATTCTGCGGATAAAGGCGTTGTCGTTTACGCCTTTTTCGAGGCCGTGAAGTTCGAGGGTCGGGCCGAGTCTTCCACAATAGACGTTGCCGGTCTTGAAAAAACCCTTTGCGCTTTGCAAGGACCCGGGCGAGTTGGAAAATCGGGTAGCGTATGTCCAGCCGGAATTCTTGCCATGGGAGACAAAATATTTCCGGACCGAACCCGATTCACTGTCGATCAGGAACAGGCGCTTTTTGAACGAAGGCCTGGTGTAGTCGATGATGGTGATGTACCTTCGGTTGCTGAACTCGGCACTGTGAAGATCCAGATACCGAAGGGCGGTCCTGTAGGCCTCGCTGGTTAATATACTATCAGCTGCCGGTTGGGGGGGAGGCGGAGGAACGGGCTCGAAAGTTACATTCACGCAACGGTCTTGGCCCGGCTCCGGCAAAGGCACGGAGGAACACTGAACCAGGACGAGGAATTCAGCGGCAACCAGGGCAAAAATAAGTGCTCTGAAACTTCCATTCATTTGCCGCAATTTCAGAAAGCATCGGCCCACGTAATTCTCTGACTCATAAGGAGAGAAACCGGTCATGTTCAAGACTATTCTTACTCCCTGATGGGAATTCCCCGTGATGCCTCCTCGGTAATCTCCAACATTGGGACGGGTTTGACCGGGGCGCTGTTACCCCTTATATCATGTTTAAATGCCTGCCCCCAGCATTGTATTTTAATTGCTTGTAAATATCTCTTTAGTCTATTTTCACCTTGCATGAGAAATCCAGTAAACGAATTAAGAGGTGAGCTGGCCGACGCTGTCGACCGGTTCTGATGGTGTAAAGGTCGAAACGTATATAAAGCTGAAAGGTGATTGATGGAAGGGCGGAATACTCTTTATTTGTGTGCACCTGTAAATGCTTTGGTCGAGGGTATCTATGAACAGAATATCCCGTTCGGCGAAGTGAGAAAGTACGGCGACTTCGGCCTCGGGACGTTTGACTGCCTCGACGGCGAGATGGTCATGCTCGACGGGACCGTGTACCAGATCGCATCGGACGGCCGGGTTCGACGGATCGAGGGCGAGGCGGGGACCCCTTTCAGCTGCGTCACCTTCTACCAGCCGTTCAGCCATGAAGATTTGAACGCCCACATGGCTTACGACGAATTCCTCGCATGGCTCCAAAGCCTGCTGCCCTCTCCGAACCTGTGCTACGCGCTGAGAATTGAAGGCATATTCGACTCCGTTGCCGTGCGCTCGGTGCCGAAACAGGAGAGCTACCGGCCTCTTGTGGAAGTCGCCGCGGAGCAGCCCGTATTCCGGTTCTCGAAAATCGAAGGGACACTGGCGGGTTTTTTCACCCCTTCGTTCCTGGGATCGCTGAACGTGCCCGGCCTGCACCTCCATTTTCTTTCCGCGGACTTGAACCATGGCGGGCATCTTCTGACCTGCGAGCCCTCCCGGGTACGTGTGGGAGTGCAGATACTCAGCCGCGTGGAGCTGGCCTTGCCCATGAGCCTCGATTATCTCACGTGGGACTTCAGGCGCGACACCGAGCGGGACCTGCACAAAGCGGAAAAGTGATTTGGCGCCGCCATGCCTTGAACAAGGGAGGCTAACCTTGGAATAAGGGAACTGACCTCTGAAATCTTTGGTCTTTGATCGGGAGAAGCCGGAGAGCGGATCGGTGAGGACCAGCGCCTGCGGGAGGGAGACGGAAGATCGGAAGTTAAAGGCTTCGCCTCCCGATCTCCCATCATCCGACAAATTGCATTCACAGTATCCGGCTAATAATTGCAGATTTTGCACTGGGAATAGGGGCCGCAGCATTCATCCTTGAATGCTTTGGTGGGACTGAACTCCGCCGAGCCGAGAATCATGTTGACCGGAACTATTTTCCCGACCTTGGCCGTTATGCCCGGCTTCGTGGCTTCGGCCGGCGCCGGCGTTGACGCCGGGGCCTTGGCCGTCACGCCAGACAAGGCTATCGCAGCCGATACGGCGACTGTTGCAAGCATTTCCTTCTTCTTCATCGTGCTCACCTCCCTTCCGTTCTGTCAGTTATCACCGTCCTTTTTCACCTGCTGTTCCAGGAAAAAGGCCTTCAAGGTCTGGGCGATGAATTCCTTGTTTTGATGGCAGTAGGACTTGAAGATGGAACCCTTGTGGAGCCTTGCGTGGCAGGGACATCCGCCGCCGCAGTAAAGCGCTGCCGAACACCCAAGGCATTCGGGGACTCGAAGGAGATGGCGCCTCGAGTACTTTTCCTGCAAGGCGAAAAACTTCACCTTTCCGCCGGAGAAAGTGCCTATACGCAGATGTTTGTGGCCGGCTTCCTCGTAGCACTGGTAGATATCGCCCAGCGGGTCGATTACATAGAAAATTTCGGTGCCCAGTCCGCAGTGCCTCACCCTGGGAAGCATCCTTTCCGTCTGCATCCGGAGAAAGCCCTTCATGATATCGTAGTTGGAAGGAGGGCGGTGCGTCCGGGCGGCAACCGTCTGAAAGAGGCCGCGAAACAAGGCCATGTCCTCGCTGGAGCTGGTCTCGCAGGTAAACGTGTTGAGAGGGGCAAAATAGACGCCGACCTGTGGATGCCCGAGTATCTTTTCCTCCTCGAGGTACTCGACGAGCTTCCGTGAGGATTCCAGGCCGCCGGGATGTACGTGCATGCGGATTACCACGTGCGCCTTCGCCTGGATTATGCGGCGGACGGCGGAGATCATGGCTTCGAAGGTGGGTTTGCCCGACCGCGGCACCCTGTTTTTATCGTGAAGCTGCGGGTCTCCGTCCAGGGTCACCTGGATGCTTTGAATCTTTCCTTTTTCCGGGCCGATCAAATCCGTCATTTCCGGCAGCGTGGTAGCATTGGTCGCAACGGATACCCTGATCTTCGGGTGCTTCGCCGTGTAGGCGAGAATCCGTGAAATCGCCTCCCTGTTTCCGGGAAGCAGAGGTTCTCCGCCAAAAAGGGTGAAAGTGAAGTCCTTGGGAATCTTGGGAAAAAGCTGGGGAAGGTATGTGGAAAAAAGGCCGTCCACAAATTCCGGGCTCATGGGCGCCGGCGCCTTGAAGCCCTCGCCCAGGGATTTCTGGTAGCAATAACTGCAGGAGAGATTGCAGCTATACGTCATGATGAAGCTGAGATTGCCCGATGCGCGCTTCTTATCGGACTTGTTGTTCTTTTCGAGAATGAGCTGGACGAGCTTTTTGAACTCCTCGAGTTCACGTTTGGGAGTCAGGGCAGTGAGATACCCGCGTTTTACGAGGTGCTCCATTTCTTCCGGCGAAAGAAAAGACAGATCGGCGCCATCGGCCAAAAGATCAGCATATTTGGTCGGAACGAGATCGATGCACTGCGTCGATCCGCTGTACAGCAGCGAAGTCCCGTCTCCGATTTCGACATGGTTGAAGTAGTTGCTGGTTCGCAGCTTCATCCGGATTATTTGTGCCTCGATGTCGTGCGTTGATCTTTCCCCGGCCGGGAAACTGCCGGGGCAAAAGCATTGTCTGTCGAACCCGCAGGCGTCTCGAAAAGCAGCATCAGATGCAGGCGCCAAAGAGAAGAGATCGTCAGGCGGCCTCGATCGGACCGGCTCGCATGTGTCGATTGAACTTGGAATGGTGTTCGACTATACCACGAATCCAATCCGAGTAGAACGATTCTCGTGCCCCGGCTCCCGGCTATAGATGGATATCGGGTTACAATGCCCTGCCGTTGCGGCGGTCGAATTCGATTGCGAAATACAGGCATCCTGCTACCCTGCGTGACTGCAGCAGGCTGATATATCAGACATATCTTGGAAACAGGGGGGATAATCCTATGAGGACGGGCGCTTTCAGCCTTGTTGAAACCGCTATGCGTGCGGGCGTGGAAGTGTGCTTCGCAAATCCCGGTACGACCGAAATGCCTCTTGTCATGGCGTTGGACAGCGTGCCCGGAATGCGTGTCGTACTCGGACTGTTCGAAGGCGTTTGCACCGGCGCGGCCGACGGGTGGGCGCGTATGACGGGCAGGCCTGCTGCGACGCTTCTGCATCTCGGGCCAGGTTTTGCCAACGGGATTGCAAACCTGCATAACGCTCGGCGCGCCAGGACACCCGTCGTCAACTGGATCGGCAATCACGCCACGCGGCACATTGCGCTGGATGCCCCGCTCACCTCGGACATCGCGGCGCTCGCCGGCTCCGTCGGGTGGACGCGCTCCGTCGAATCGGCGGGCGAAATGGCAGAGGCAAGCCTTGCTGCAGTGGAAGCGGCTCTCGGACCTCCGGGGCGCGTGGCGTCCCTGATCCTTCCCGCCGACTGCCAGTGGGAAGAGGGCCCCGAGCCGCTCTCCGTTGTTCCGTCGCCCTCGGCGCCGGATATCCCGAACCAGGCTCCCCGGGAGGCGGCCCGTTTGCTGGCAAAGCCAGGCGGGGGGATTCTGATCGGGGGAAATGCCCTTACGGAGCGGGGTCTGAAGGCCGCGGCGCGGGTGGCGGCTGCAACAAATTGCGGCGTCTGGATCGAGACCTTCCCGTCGCGCATCGAGCGCGGCCGTCACGTACCGGGCTTTCCCCTCCTGCCCTATTTCCCGGAACAGGCCCTCGAAGCGCTTAAGGACATTTCGGCTCTTGTGCTTGTTGGAGCGCGCGAACCGGTCGGCTTCTTCGCCTATCCGGATCAGCCCTCCCGGTTCGCACCGGCTGGCGCGGCACTGTATACGCTTGCGGACCCCGATGCGGGCGTTGACGCAACGCTCGCTCTCGAAGCGCTCGCAGATGAATTGAATGCGCCGGCGGCTACCATTGCCCCGCAACCCGGGCAGGCGTTCGCGCCCGGCGGACAGGCGCTCGATCCCGACATCTGGGGACGAACGATGGCCGCGTTCATCCCGGAAAATGCGATCGTGGTAAACGAGGCGGTTACGACCGGCCTTTACTGGAGTGCGGTACATTCCCGCAACGCCGCTCCGCATACCATGCTCTGGATCACGGGCGGTGCGATCGGACAGGGGCTGCCCAACGCGCTCGGAGCGGCGCTGGCATGCCCCGACCGGCGCGTGATCGCGCTGCAGGCGGACGGGAGCGGGCTTTATACGCTGCAGGCGCTCTGGTCGATGGCTCGCGAGGGGGCGGATGTGATCGTGGTGGTTTGCGCGAACCGCCGCTACCGCATCCTGCAGGCCGAGCTTGCACGAATTACCGAGAAACCCGGCCCAAAGGCGCAGTACCTGACGGATCTCTCCGGGCCGGCGATAGACTGGGCCGCCCTGGCAAAAGGGTTTGGCGTTCCGGGCTGCACCGTCCACACCGATGCCGCCCTGGCCGATGCGCTCACCCGCGCCCTGGCCGACCGCGGCCCGAGCCTTATCGAAGCGGTACTGGCCTGACGGCTGGAAAGGGTTTTACCCGAATAGGCGGAGCCAGAAGAGCCGGACGAACGGTCCCGCGATGAAGTAGAAGGAGGTGGCGGCTGCGGGAATTTCAATGGCTGCGGCCGCCAGCATCAGGCGGCGATATTTTCCGGCCGGTGCGAAAAAACAGCAGAAAAGGAAAATAAAGAGGAACACGGGAGCCGGGTATATCCGGAGAATGCCGACAAGCGCCAGATCGCGCCAGCCATGCTGCATGTTTTGAGCGGTGAAAAAGGCATTCAGGATCAGGCCGGCGAGGCCGGTGAGGGCGAGCGGCAGAGCTGCGATGGAGAGCAAGGACCAGAACTTTCCCGCGCGCCGCAGAAAGAACAGCGCCGCTCCAGTCGCAACAAGCGCCAGGGGACCGAACACGATGGAGAAGGTGATAAGGTCGCCCCACGCGTACATTCCCCCCGAAGTATCCACATGGTTTCGCTGGAATGCAAGTTCCCGAACCCAGCATACCGCCAGGGCTGCGATGAGGGCGATCGCGTAGCCGCTTAGAACCAGAGTGAGTTTAAGCACTCGCCCCCTGGGGGCGCCGGTAACGGGAAGATCGAACATAGCCGGTGACCTTTCAACTCAAGGGATGCAATGCCGATAATACTATTCTTTCCCTATTCGGTTCGGTTGAGCAAGGCCGGGCAACTCACCATTGGATGGAAGCAAGGCTCTCGTCTGACTATTTTTCCCTCCATCCCCATGACTGCCGACGAGAACGGTAAGGCTTGAGACAAACTTTTTTAATTTTTCGGCCTCTGCGTTCATTTGTTTGGATACCTGGGCAGATGCTTCGGCACTCGATGCGCTCTGCTGCGTGACTTTATCCATCTCTCCTGCTGCCTGGCTAAGCTGTTCAATCCCTTTGGCCTGCTCCTGGGAGGCGGCCGCGATCTCGCCGACCAGTTCTCCGGACTTGATCACGCTGGAAGCAACCTGCAGAAAATCATCGTTCGTCTTTTCAACCAGTCCGAATCCTTCCTTGATTTTCTTCACGGTCCCCTCAATTAGCCCTGCCGTGTTTTTCGCCGCCTCCGCCGCCCTCATCGCCAGATTGCGCACTTCATCGGCTACGACCGCGAATCCGGCGCCGGCTTCGCCTGCGCGCGCCGCTTCCACTGCAGCGTTTAGCGCCAGCAGATTGGTCTGGAAGGAAATTTCGTCTATGGTCCTTATAATCTTTTGCGTTTCCTCGGACGCTTTCGAGATCTCTCCCATGGACAGTGTGAGATTGTGCATCGATTCGTTGGCCTTCTCGACGACTTTGCCGGCCTCGGTCATAAGCTGGTTGGCATGTGTGGCGTTGGCTGCGTTCTGCTTTGTAATGGAGGACATTTCCTCGAGTGAAGCGGAAGTCTCCTCAATGGATGCGGCCTGTCCCGATGCGCTTTCGGCAAAATGCCTGCTCGTCGAAGAAAGATGGCCCGAAGCATTGGCCAGTTCTTCGGCTCCGCCGGTGAGCCCCGTCACTATCTTGCGTAAAATTCCCGTGGTGGAGCGGGTGATGATCCAGGCAACGATTACGCTTGTCAGGATGATAAGAATTCCCGATGCAAGGACCACTATCCGCATAAACTGGCTGCGTGAGGCGACCTCATCCAGGCTGCCGTGCAGTTCCTTTGTCTGCTGTTCCAGAAAAGGGTCAATTTCCTCCGCGAGTCTATCCGCAACCTTGTCGAAGGCCGGCATCTTCTTATTGCCTCCCGCCGGACCTTCGTCAATGTAGGCTTTTGCCATTGTTTTGCCCTGACTGTAGTATTCTTCGAACGCTTTTTCCAATGCATCCAGCTTTTGCATCTGCGCGCGGTTGTCCTGCCTCTCATATATCTTCCGGAATTTGTTCAGGTTGGTCTTGAAGGCCCGGCTGTTCTCCTCGGCTTTTTTAAATCCGTCATCCAGGCCGTCCTGCGCCCTGGTTGCGGATACATCGGACAGGAACTGCTGAACCTGGACGATGTCCAGCTTCATCTCGTAAGCGACCTCGGCAAGCGAGGAATTGCCCTGATCCCTTACTTCGAAGGACCTATCCCTGAGTCCGCCTATCATGATGAAAATAACTGTACCCAGGCAGAGAGTGATCGCGAACGGCAGGCTGAAACCAACCAAGATTCTCTGCCCTAATGTTGCACCCTTGAACATTTGCTTTCCCTCCATTCCGAAGCGACACTCTTCCGTAAGACGGTTACCGGTTAAGATACTGCGGCCCGAACTGCGGGTGGGACATGAATTCTCCAGTCTTAGACTCTAGTCGGTAAGGAAGGCTGAAAACTAAAAACTTAACGGACCTATAATCATTGTTGGATCCTCACCGCCCTTCAGGCACGTTTGTCGTCGCCGCCCTCCCATGCGGGCATCCCAAGACTCCGCGGAAGGCGCCTCAGCTCCCGGATACAGCTTCCCGGGATTGAAGAATAATTGCTGGCCCTTTGCCGGCACGGATGATAAATAGGCTCGAAATCCCGACAAAAACTGAAGCGCCGGGCAAGGCGCTTGTCATTACGCCATTTAAAGGAGCCGGTTCGGAGTTCATGACGGAAAAAACACCACACAAATTGGGAACTTTACTGGTCAGCGGCTTTCTGGGAGCGGGCAAGACCACCTTTATCATGGAGCATGTGAAAACCTCTCAAGGCAGGACGGCGGTCCTGGTAAACGAGTTCGGCGATCTGGGAGTCGACGGTTCGCTGATCGATTCGAAGAACGGGGTCGATGTCGTGGAGGTGCCCGGCGGGTGCATCTGCTGTGGCCAGCAGGAAGGTTTGAAGGAAAGCATCCGGACGATTGCCGAAAAGATCAAGCCGGATACGCTTCTGATAGAACCAAGCGGCATTGCCCAGGCCTCGGGGGTCATAAATGTGCTGGAAGACGAAGTGCTCGCGGATGTTGTCCGGCTCGATGCCGTCATCACCATCGTGGACGCGTCGTCGTTTCTCGAGTTTTCAAAGCCGGAAACCTTCGGCACCTTCTTCCTCGACCAGGTAACCAACGCCGACCTTATCGTAATCAATAAAACCGACATGGTTTCCCCGGAGGAACTCGAAAAGGTATCCCGGCGAGTCTCAGTTCTGAATCCTTCCGCGCTGAGCGTGGAAACGACATTCTGCCGGATGGAAAGCCCTCTGCCGTCGGGCAGGACCAAAAAGGTTTTCTCCATGGGCAGGTTCAGCATCGGGATGGAGTGTTTCAGCATGGTCCCCGGTCAGCCGATTTCCAGGGACCGGCTGGACCAGTTCACCTCTGCCGTCATCAAAGGAAGTTTCGGAAGGGTCTATCGGGGCAAAGGGATTTTCCCGAGTCCGGACGGCGGATGGGTCAACCTGCAGATTGTCGGCGAGAATGTGTCCGTAACACCTTTTTCGGAAGAGGTCCGGCCGCGGCTCACTCTCATCGGCTACGATCTGGACCGGCAGCAGGTCAGCCGGTTTTTGAGCTGATTCGGTCGCGACAATACAACGGAAAATGCCGGCTGGGCCGTACCTGAGCCCTTGCCGGCCGCCTTTCCGCGATCATCTATATGATGATTCGGGTCAGGTTATTTGCAGGACTTTTTCTTTTTCGCGAAATCACCGATTCCGTGCTCGTAGGGTATTCAGCCGGAAGAGCCTTCCATCCCGGGCAGGATCCACCTGTCGATCACGTACCAGAGGCCGGCTGCGGCTGCTATGATGATGATCACTCCCAACTCCATCGAATCCTCCTCCGTGTGCGGCAAATCTCGGATGCTGTAATCATTGCCAATACGTAATGCATATTCAAGCAAAAAGAACTGTTGGCCCGAAGATACCCAACTCAGCGGCACACGCCCCCATTTGAAATGCAATAATATTTTTCTGGAGATTTTCGTTTAGTTTGAGAAATTCTTAATTTTGTGCTTTTGTTTTCCCTACCTGGTGGAAGTGCTGGAAAACCCCGGTCATGCGAGTCACCAAAACCCGGGGCCAAACCGGTCGAACCTCGAAGCCGACAAATTGAGGAGACGTCATGAGTTCCCAGACAGATCAGAGCGGTGAACCTTTCGTGCAGACGCTTACCTCTTTTCAGGAAAAATGTTCACTTTGCGGCAATGTATTTCCGCAGGACGTGATGGTCCGGTTTGGCGATAAATGGGTCTGTGCGACCTGCAAACCAAACTATGTACAAATGGTCCAACAGGGGTTGGCCGCATCGGGGCAGGTACGGTACGGTGGTTTCTGGATACGCTTCGGAGCCAGGGTGATCGATACTATTATTCTCCAGGTCGCCAACTATATTGTGGTTGCCGGCATTGCACTGGTTTTTGCCATTGATGTAAAGCCCTCCAGCCCCAGTCAATTCACCGTAATGACCCTGCTGCAGATAGCCACAGCCTTGGTTTTGGGGCTTTCTTATGAGGTATGGTTCCTCGGGAACTACAGCGCGACTCCGGGCAAAATGATATGCGGGCTGAATGTTGTGCGTCCGGATGGCGAAAAGATAAGTTATATGCGGGCGCTGGGCCGGTATTTCGCCACGGGTCTGAGCGCTGCCATCATCGGGATCGGGTACATAATGGCCGGGTTTGACAGCGAGAAAAGAGCCCTTCACGACAGGGTCTGCGACACGCGGGTAGTCCGTAGATGATGGATGAATCCAGCGGCACGGCCATCTTTAACTGTTCCAAATGCGGAGCAGCCTTGCCGGACGGTGTGTTTCACACGAAACTGCCGGTTCCGTGTGAAAGGTGCGGCGCCGAGTCCCAAGTGCTTGTTTTTCCCGCACTGGTCAATGGAACGTCCCGGGTGCAGTACGGCGATGCGCTGGAAACCGATGACGAAGCAAGTTGTTTCTATCACCCGGAGAAACGCGCGGTAACCGCATGTGAAAGTTGCGGCCGTTTTCTGTGCTCCCTGTGCGAGATAGGCATATCCGGCCGCAAGCTCTGCCCGAACTGCCTGGAACTGGGAAAGAACGATGAGCGGATAGTCGAGCTGGTGACGTACCGGACGCTCTACGACAGCATTGCCTGGGCGCTGGGCGTATGGCCCCTGCTGATAATAATCATGACAATAGTTACTGCGCCCATGGCAATATATATTTCCGTTCGGCATTGGAAATCACCGACGAGCATTCTGGGCAGGACGAAGATCAGGTTTATCCTGGCGATCATCATAGCGCTGCTGGAACTGGGCGGATGGGCCGGAGTCCTGTCCCTGATACACCGCTGATGGCGGGTCCGTTCGACAAGGAATCACAGGTGGAATACAGACGCCTCCCTGGAAAAAAGAAGGTCTTCCTTCGTCAGAACACCCTCTGGCTTGGTGAAGATCACCTCCTGGCTGTAGAATCCAACTACTTCAACGAAAGATATAACCGGCTCTACTTCAGGGATTTCCAGGCCATTATCGTTCGAAAAACCAACAGATTTGCAGCCTGCAACATCGTGACGGCCACAGCGGCCGGTTTATGCGCCGTTTCAATGATTGCAGCGGGCGCCTGGCACTACCTGGGACTGAGCTTGGTCAGCGGCATAGCCCTTCTGCTATCTTTGATCGCGCTTGCAATGAACCTGATCCGTGGCGCCACATGTACCTGCCATGTCGGAATGCCCCTTGCAGTTCATAACCTGCAGTCCGTTTGCAGGCTGAAATATGCACAGCGTATCCTTGCGGAAATTACCCCTCTCGTGCAAAAGTACCAGGGCCCGATGGATGTGGATGAGATCCGGTCCCAGTGGTTGCGCGGGGAGGTTTCCGGTACCCTGCCGGATTCGAAGCCGCGGGTAAACGGCTTACCACCGACCGGGGCGGTGCAGGAAGGTTCCTGTTTCTTTCACACGCTGCTATCGGGAGCTTTGCTCCTCGAAGTCCTGGTCACGGTGCTCGAGTTCCACTCCGGCCACTCCATGGTAAGACTGGCCAATGTCGTCACAGGCGCACTCCTTTTCGCGCTGGTGGTGACGGCGCTTGTCAAGCAACACCGGCGCTCGCTTCCCCGCACCTTGAAGGGATGGACCTGGACGGTCGCCGTGATGCTCGTTGTCTTTAATCTCGTTGCCATGTTCGCAGCCACAGTGATTCTGACGCTCAAAAGAGGCCCGAGGTCTCAAGCCGATCCGTTATCCTCCCTCCTCGAGTTTACCCCGGATGCCCATCCTTTCATGTCCAGGATATATGTCTGCTACATCATCGTATCGGTCGTCCTCGCCATATGGGGGCTGGCCGTAATAGCGGTTCACCGGAGGCAGTCCCGGAACAGGCCTTCATCCGGTGCGGATGCCTCCGCCTCCATCCGGGAAGGTTCGGGCGCATGACAGAGGTATCCCGACTCCGGTGTTTCAACCACGGCAACCGGGAGGCGGTGGCGCGCTGCCCCGCATGCTCGCGGACCTTTTGCCGGGAGTGCATAACCGAGCACGAAAATCGGGTAATTTGCGCCCAGTGCCTGTCGGCATTAGGGCAAGACGGCCGGGGGAAGCGCTCACGCGCCGCCGTGATGCTTCACGGGATAGTAAGCCTGGTGAGCTTCATTTTTCTCTGGGCAGTGTTTTACTATCTCGGGAAAATCCTGTTGAGCATGCCTTCTACATTTCATGAACCTTTTCAACACCTGTTCTAGAGACCAGAAAAATGATTCCGGGCAATTCCCGCAGACCTGAAAAAGGGGCATTGGAAATTATCGAGGAAGCGAGCCTCCTGCTGAGGGTGGCTCCCGTCGGGAACATTCTCCGGTATTATCTGGGAACCGCCCCTTTTGTGCTCGGGTTCCTGTTATTCTGGGTCGACATGAGCAGCAGGGGGACTGCCGGCCCCCACCTGGCACATGCGTCACTGGGTATTGCCGTCCTCTACATCTGGATGAAGTGCTGGCAGGCGGTTTTCGTTTCCAGGCTCCGCTCTTTCCTGGAGGAAGCTCCTCCCGCCGGGTGGAACAGGGCGCGCCTGTTCCGGCTCGTCGGTATACAGTCGGCCTTGACACCCTGTATGGCAATACTCCTTCCGCTTGCCCTTCTTGTTGCGCTGCCCTTCGGCTGGTGCTATGCATTTTTCCAGAACATCTCGATTTTCGGGGACGGATGCGGCAAACTGAAGACGAGCACGCGGAGCGCCTGGCGCCAGAGCCTTTTGTGGCCGGCACAAAACCACAAGATCATTCTCATTTACCTGGTCCTCACCGTGGTTGCCTTCTTCAATATCTGTGCGGCGGCCTACCTCGTCCCGACAGTGCTGCTGAAAGGCCTGCTGGGAATCGAGACCGTTTTCTCGCGCAACAGCGCTTTTTTCCTCAATACCACCTTCCTGCTCGCAATGGCTTGCGTTACCTACCTGTGCGTAAACCCGCTCATAAAGGCCGCTTACGTCCTGCGCTGCTTTTACGGGGAATCCCTGTCTTCCGGGCGGGACATCCTGGCAGACTGGGGCAGGCTCCACCGCTTTGCAGGCCGGACGGTTCTGGTCTTCGCGATCACCGTCGCCACGCTGTTCTTTTCGCATAACGAAACGGCCGGGGCCGGGATTTCTACCCCACCGGCCGTTCAAACCGTGCCTCCGGAAAGGCTCGACCGCGCCATCTCGGACGTGATCGGGGGAACGGAATATTCCTGGAGACTTCCTCGCGAACGGGTCGAGGAGCCCAAATCTTCCGGTTTTCCGGGGCAGGTCCTGGAGACGGTTGGCAGTTGGCTGAAAAAGCTCTGGGGCTGGCTGGTCGATGCCGTCGAATGGCTGAGCGAATGGCTGGGGAAGCTGATGGGCGAGCAATCGAACGCGGCGCCGGCCAAGCGCTCCGGCATGTCCGGCAGCGTGAAGCTTTGGCTCACCCTGTTGCTGGCCGTTGCGGCGGTTACCGTCGCCTTGCTGCTCCGGAAGGTCCTGAAAGCCGGAAAGCCTTGCGCGAAAGCCGTGGGGGGAGAAGCGCCGGGCCGGTCCGAAGTTGACCTGAGCGATGAGCAAATCTCGGCCGATCAACTGCCGGAGTCCCGGTGGCTGACATTGGCGAAGAATCTGCTGAAAGATGGCGAGTACCGTCTCGCATTGCGGGCATTCCATTTTGCCGCCCTGGTCCATCTGTCCGACCGGAGCCTTCTGACTGTCTCGAGGTTCAAATCCAACCGGGATTACGAGCGCGAGCTCAGAAGACGCGCCCACGCCTTTCCCGGCCTGATCGACGCATTTTCCGAAAATATCACGATCCTGGAAAAAGTCTGGTATGGGATGCACAGTGCCGGGCAGGGAACAATTCGGAAGTTCCTGGACAATCAGGAACAGATCACGGCAGATGCGCATGTCCGATAAGACCGCTGCATTTCTTCTCGTCCTGCTGCTGGGCTGCGTTTCTGCGGGCCTTTACGGTGTGTTGATGCTGCGCTTCGAAACCGGGGACGTCTATCCGGCATACTCCTCCCTGCGCCCGGACCCTCTTGGCGCAAAGGCGCTTTTCGAGGCCTTCGAGCGGATTCCGGGCGTCTCCATCGAGCGTAATTATCGGCCGTTGACGAAGCTTGCCGGCAAAGAAAATCTGACCCTTTTCTATCTCGGCCTGCGGCCGGAATTCCTGGCCTCGGGTCCGGATAAGGTCGTGGACGGCATCGAGGCACTGGCCGGGAAGGGCGCGAGGGTGGTTATGGCATTCCGGTCTGGGGTGAGAAGACCGGCCGCCAGGATTGTGCCGCCGGGAACCGCCGGAGAGAATGAAAATCCCCGGCAGAATTCGCAAAAAGACACGGATGAACAGCAGGCAGCAGACGCTCAGCGGGAAAAGGAAGCCAGGAAATCCGCCGGAGAGAAGTGGGGGGTGAAAGCGTCTTACCTGCCGGCCCTTCAGCCGAATGAGCGGGACATTGCCGTTGCGTCTCTCAAGGAGGGGGCAGCCGGGTTGCCTGACGATTTCCCCCTGCACTCCGCCTTCTGTTTCAAAGACCTCGGCCGTGACTGGAAGGTCCTCTATTCCGCGGGGGAATGTCCGATCATCATAGAACGTCCCCTTGGGGCCGGAGGCCTGGTCCTGGTTGCCGATTCCTTCATTTTCAGCAATGAAGCCATGCTGAAAGAGCGCAGCCCGTGTCTGCTCTCATGGCTTGCGGGCAATTGCCGGTCGATCGTTTTCGATGAGCATCATCTCGGGGTGAGCGAGCATCCGGGAATGATGACGCTTTTGCGAAGATACCGGCTGCACGGCTTTTTCGCCGCACTGGCATTGCTGTCGGGGTTGTTTCTCTGGCGCAACATGGTCCGCTTTATCCCGGAAGTGATGGATGAACCCGCCAAAAATCCGGGCGTTTCTCCCGGGGGGGACCAGGTGGACGGCCTGGTGAATCTTTTGGGGAGGAACATAAAACCCGGGGTTCTTCTGGCAACGTGCTTTGACGAGTGGGAGAAGACCGCCGGACGGGACCGCCGCGGGATGGATGATAGAATCCGGCAGGCGCGCGACGTCGTCCGGGAGGAAACCGGCAAGAAACGGGACAATGCCGCGGCTTACAGGGAGATTTCCCGAATTCTCTCAGACAGGATACGCAGATGAATGGTTATGACGATGCGGACCGATTGAAGGAGAGCCTCAATCGGGCAAGAGAGGAGCTGGCCAAGGTAATCATAGGCCAGAAGGATACCATCGACCTGGCCCTGGTGGCGGTATTGACGGGGCAGCACATCCTGGTGGAAGGTGTGCCGGGGGTGGCCAAAACCCTGCTCGTTCGCACCCTGGCCCATGTGTTCGGAGGCCAGTTCTCCCGAATCCAGTTCACCCCGGACCTCATGCCCGCAGATATCACCGGTACGCATATTTTCAACATGAAAGAAGGCGAATTCGTACTGGCCAAGGGTCCCATATTCACCAAATTCCTTCTGGCCGACGAAATCAATCGGGCTCCGGCCAAGACTCAGTCGGCATTGCTTCAGGGCATGCAGGAGAAAGCGGTCACCATCGACCGGCAGACCTACCCGCTCCCACCGGAATTCATCGTATTCGCCACGCAGAACCCGGTCGAATTCGAGGGTACCTACCCGTTGCCGGAAGCCCAGAGGGACAGGTTCATGCTCAAGCTTTCGATGACCAGTCCGGCCAGGGAAGAAGAACTCATGCTGGCGAAACGCATGCTCGGCTCGGACACCCCGGAGGATGTGCTGGCAAGGGGTGCGGTAAACCAGGTGGTTGCGGACGGCGAATTGACGCGGCTCAAAGGAGACCTTGGTTCGATAACCGTTCGCGAGGAACTGATCGAGTATGTTCTGGACATCGTGCGCGCGAGCCGCACGCATCACGCCGTGCTGCTGGGCGCGGGACCACGCGCGACCCAGAGCCTGCTGCTGGCTGCCCGCGCCTATGCCGCGGTCTCGGGGCGGGATTTCGTGACCCCTGACGATGTGAAATTCCTGGCGCCGCACGCCCTCGTGCATCGGCTGATTTTGCGCCCCGAATATGAAATCCAGGGAACGACGGTTTCCGAGGTGGTGGAATCGCTGCTCCAGGAGGTAGCCGTACCGAGATGATAGTTCCATGCAACAGGCTGCTGTTCCTGGTGGGAGTCACGACTCTGCCCATGTCGGTCGTCGCCGCGGCGGTTCCCGCCGTTTTGCCGCTGCTGCTTGGAACGTTCGCGGTAATCACGCTGATCAGCCTGCTGGATGCGCTGCATGCCGGCCGAGCGATAAGAGGTTTGCATGTGAAATTTCCGGAGAAGGTTAATCTCCTTCGGAAACATGACGAGTTCCTGAATTTCACCGTCTATCACGATCGCCCGTTCGGGACGCTGTATATGGGGCTTGCCCTGCCTCGCGAGGTGCAGACGACGCGCAGAGAGCTGGTTGTCGCTCTGCCGCCGGAAGGCGAAGGGCTGCCGATCGCCTGGCCTGTAAACGCGAAGGCGAGAGGGGAGTATGTGCTTTCCAGGTGCTATTTTCGCGTTCCGTCCCGTCTCGGATTGTGGATGAAGCAGGGAAGCCTGCCGGCCGGAACCCGAATCTTTGTTTACCCGGACCTTTTGAGCGAGCACAGGAGAGTTTGGGCTCTCTTCCCGCGCCGGGGTGGAGCGGGTATTCATGTCCATCGCCAAAGAGGCCAGGGGAAAGAGTTCGAGAAACTTCGGGACTACCTGCCGGGAGACAGCATGAGCGACGTGCACTGGAGGATGACCGCCAAACGCAACAGGCTGGTGACCAAGGAATACCAGTTGGAGCGTACGCAGGAGATTTACGTGGTCATCGACGCTTCGCGGCTCAGCGCCCGGCCTGCCGGCCCGGACGCGGCTGAACCTCTTCTGGAGCGTTATATCGGTTCGGCATTGATTCTCGGCGATTTTGCCCAGCGACAGGGCGACCGGTTCGGATTGCTCGCTTTCAGCAATCGCATGCTGACCTTCATCAGGGCCGCCGGGGGCAAAATGCATTTTCGAGCCTGCCGCGATGCCCTGCTGAACCTGCATCCACAGCCGGTCACTCCCGATTTCGAGGAGCTTGCCGGCACAATTTTGCAGAACCTGAGGCGGAGAGCGCTGCTGCTGTTCCTGACGAGCCTGGATGACCCGTCCCTGGCCGACAGTTTCATGTCCGATTTGGAAGCGGTCGCCCGCAGGCACATCATCCTTGTCAATATGATCAGGCATTCCTCGGCGCGCCCCCTCTTTTCCGACGGGGAGGTGGCCGGCGACCGGGATATCTACAGCCGGCTGGGAGGGCACCTGGTCTGGAACAATCTTCGGCAGCTGGATGTCCTGCTCCGGCGGCGCGGGATGGGCTTTGCTCTTGCCGACCGGGAAAATCTGGGCGTGGAGATGATCGATCGCTACGTCGATATCAAACGAAGGCAGGTTCTGTGATACTGGACCTCGAAAAATTCATTGCGAAACAGCGGGGAGTCTGGCGCGAACTCGATGAGCTGCTGAGCGTGCTGGAAAGAGATTCCGGCGCGCGGATGGACCTGGAGAAGATAAAGCGCTTTCACTATCTCTACCAGGTTACCTCCGCCGATCTGGGCAAACTGCGGAGTTTCGCCTGCGAGCCCGAACTGCGGGCCTACCTGGAGTCATTGGTCGCTCGCGCGTTCGGCGAGATCCACGACGGCGGACCGGGGGGCTCCCGAGTGCGGGTTCGCGGGGCATTCTTCAATTCATTTCCCGGGGTCTTTCGCCGACGCATAGCGGCTTTCCGGCTGGCCCTTGCCGCCATGCTGGTAGGCGCTTTCTTTGGGGCGGCGCTGCTGGTAATCGACAGCGATGCCAAGGAAGCCCTTCTGCCTTTCGACCAGCTTCTCGGCAGTCCTTCCGAACGCGTCGCAAAAGAAGAACTGGGGGGGAATGAAGCACTTGAAAAACGCAAAATTGTCTTTTCCAGTCAACTGATGACCAACAACATCCGGGTTGCAATACTCTGCCTGGCAATGGGCATCACTTTCGGGACAGGCACCCTGGTGCTTCTCTTCTACAACGGCGCAATCCTTGGAGTGGTCGTTCTTGACTACCTGAGGGCGGGACATACGGCCTTTCTCATGGGATGGCTGCTTCCGCACGGTTCGGTTGAAATACCGGCCATTCTGATCGCGGGCCAGGCAGGGCTCGTCCTTGCGGGAGCGCTTATCGGCCGCCGGGACTGCATGCCGCTGGGCGCCCGGCTGCGCGGCGTCTCATCCGACTTGGTGGTGCTTATAGGCGGGACCGCGGTCATGCTCGTCTGGGCCGGAATAATAGAGGCATTCTTTTCACAGTACCACGAGCCCAACCTTCCTTATGCCGCAAAGATCGTCTTCGGGGTTGCCGAACTGCTCGTTCTCATCCTGTTTCTGGCAAGAAAAAACCCGAATTCCGAACCGGCGTGAGGGGATTCAATCATGCCCGACAAAACCAAAACGCTCTCCGTCAGGACACCCGAAGGGATTGAATTTTCGTTGCAGATCGCAGGACCGGCGAGCCGTTTTCTCGCCTGTCTGATTGACGCGTCCTGCATCTCCGCGGCGGCGGTTTTTGTCGGCAACCTGCTGAAAATGGTTACGGTGGTCAGCGAACAGCTCGGTATGGCCCTGCTGGTTCTGTCATATTTCGCAATCTCCGTTGGCTATGGGATAGCCCTGGAATGGTTGTGGAGGGGAAGGACGATCGGTAAGCGGCTGTTGCGCCTCCGGGTGATGGACGCACAAGGATTGCGGTTGCAGTTCAGCCAGATCGTAGTTCGCAATCTTCTTCGTGCGGTGGACAGCCTGCCCTTTTTCTACATGGTGGGTGGAGTGGCTTCCCTCCTGAGTCTTCGTGGCCAGAGAGTGGGGGATATCGCGG
Source organism: Pseudomonadota bacterium (assembly GCA_023442755.1). Lineage (GTDB taxonomy): Bacteria > Desulfobacterota > Syntrophobacteria > Syntrophobacterales > Syntrophobacteraceae > SbD1. The sequence continues at coordinate 40,975 of JAEZXS010000244.1, forward strand.
CGAATACCGTTGTGGTGAGGAACCCCGAAATATTCGAGCCTAACCTGGAAAAACTGCTGCCGGACAAATACAATTCCCTTCGGGAATATCCGCATTGGGCCGCCCGCCTGCGCGGCAACGTTTCGCCGGAAGAAGCCTACCTGGTGATGCGCGCGCTTTTGCGACGCGACCAGCTCGATCCTGTCGCAAGGGTCTCCCTTTTCGGTGAAATGGCGGCACACCTGAAATCGATCGTCCAGTTTCCGCAGGAAGCCCTGGAGGGAATAACTGACGAGCGGTATCTCAGAAACGTGGTGGACGTGGTCCTTCGCCCCAGCGCCGACGGCCGCCGCAACGGGTCAGAGTAGCGCTTTGGCATCCTGCATGATGTACTCCTCCCGGATGGACTCCCCTCGAATGACCTGGTGATTTTATATTTCCAGGACTGCCTTCGAATCCCGAAATCGGGCCGATCATCCGTAAGGCGCACTGGCGTCACCAGGCACACGCAGGTGCGGCAAGCGGATTTGTTTTGATCTATCGGGTGCTCCTATAATAAATACTCTGGTTCACGCTTCGTTATTGAGGAGCATACTTATTCAACGCATAAAGGAGATCGGTCTGCAATGAGAGCTGGAATTATCGGCCTGGGCCATTATGTTCCGGAAAAAATCCTGACCAACGAGGAGTTGGCGGACAGAATAGGGATGCCCCCCGAAGGTATTTTGCATCGCACCGGCATCAGGGAGCGGCGCGTTGCCCGCCCCGGAGAGGCCACATCGGACATGGCGACGGCCGCCGCCGCAATGGCCCTGAAGAATGCGGGTGTCGATGCCGCGGAAATAGACCTGACAGTTCTGGCCACCTGCACTCCCGATGACGGCATCGCCCCCACTGCCGCTGCGGTTCAAGCGCGCATCAAGGCCGGAAACGCTCCCGCCTTCGACTTGGGGGCGGCCTGTTCGGGATTCATTTATGCCCTTGTAATGGCCGGCCAGGCGATTTCGAGCGGGCTTTACCGCAAAGTGCTCGTCATCGGCGCCGACAGCATGACCCGGGTAGTTGACCCGAACGACGCTCAGACGGTTATACTGTTTGGCGACGGCGCCGGGGCTGCGGTGCTGGCGGAAGTGCCCGAGGGGTATGGGCTGCTGGCCGCCGATCTGGGTTCCGACGGAGCGGGCAGGGGGAATATCGTGGTGCCGGCCGGCGGAAGCCGCATGCCCGCCGCGGAGGAAACGGTCGCAAACGGGCTGCATTACATGCACATGGAAGGAAGGAGCGTGTTCACCTTCGCCTTGAAAGCCATGGGAGACTCCGTCCTGCGCGTGCTCGACAAGGCCGGACTGGACCCGGGCGCCATCGATCTTTTTGCCCCCCACCAGGCAAACATTCGCATTATCGAAGCTGCGGCCAGGAGGATCGACCTCCCGATGGAAAAGGTTATCGTGAACATCGATCGTTACGGTAATACTTCTGCGGCCTCCGTCCCGATCGCGCTCAGCGAAGCCGCCGCGAGCGGGCGGATCAGGCGGGACGACCACCTGGTGATGGTCGGTTTCGGGGCGGGCTTGACATGGGCCTCCTGTACCGTGAAATGGTTCTGATGCAGAGTTATTGTTCAACGGCCGACTCCAGTGGAATTTCTGTATGGAGGTGCAGTGGCTCCCGGTGAGGTTTACCGGGGAGCCGCGCAGCGGCAATCAATACGTCGGTGGAATGCCAGGCAGAACTTCGCGCGTATGAAAGAGAAAAAGACTCTTTGCGCAGGGCCGGGGGAGTCTCCGGCCCTTTTCCTAGGACATGAGCAGAAGATACGACCTGAGATTATGCCTGTCCCCCTGCAGTCCGAGCTTTTTCCTGATGTTCGCCCGGTGGCATGCAACGGTCCTGTCCGAGATGTACAGTACTTCCGCGATATCCGCAGTCGATTTTCCATCCTTCACAAAACTTGCGACCTGGATCTCCGTTGGAGTCAGTGCGGCGTGCTGCATGGTGAGAGTCCTGCTGAAAGGCGATGTGATTTCAGCCAGGTGCGAATCCAGGATTTCCACCAGCGTAGCATGAGAACTGCTCAGATTGCTGTTTTTCAGCCTGTCCAGGTAGGGAGTGATGAGGTTCCGTATGTTTGCCAGTATGGACTCGCCGAGTTCCGTCCTGTCATCATCTCTCTGCTTGAGAAGAACCTTTAACGCGGTATTGATCTCTTCCAGGTGCTTCGATTTTTCAGCCAGTTCCGCAGTCCTCTGCGCAACCCTGTTTTCCAGCTCGCCGTAAGCTCTGCGGAGTTCCTCCTCCATCCGCTTTCTTTCCGTGATGTCTCGGGCAATGGATGAGGCGCCGACGATCTTTCCCGATGCATCCCGGATCGGCGAGACCGAGAGGGAAACGTGTATGTGCGCGCCGGATTTCACGCGGCGAATGGTTTCGTAGTGGTCGACGAATTCGGACCTGCTGATCCTGCGGAGAATTTCCGAAACCTCGCTTTGAAGCTCTTCCGGAACCAGGATGGATATATTCCGGCCGATCGCCTCCTGGGCCGTATAGCCATAGATCTTTTCCGCTCCCCGGTTCCAGATGATGATGTCCCCGTCCAGCGACTTGCCGATAATTGCGTCATCGGAAAACTCGACGATTGCCGCCAGCATGGAGTTTACCTCCCGGATCCGTTCGCGGGCGGTGATATCGGCGTAGCAGGCCGATAACCCCTCCGAAGCCGGGTAGGCACGCCATGCAAACCATGCTTCGAGAAGCTCCGGGTAGTACGCCTCCGGGTGGAAAGCTGAAGGGGTTTCCCGCAACTCGCCGTGTCCGGCGGTCGATCGCTTTCTTGGTTTTTTCTCGTCGGTCATTTCGGCCCCCAGGAGCCTGTCCGGCGTGCTGAAGGCAACCCGCTTTTCAGGCGAAGAACCTGCGCGAGGGGATCCGAGCGATCGGGCCTCGGTACCACTCACGGCATAATATCTATGTCATCTAGATATTCCCTATACACTAAATCAGTTTTGGATAGCAAAGAATAACCGCTATCATGCATAAAAATTCACAACCGCTGCCCTCAATCCGAGGTGAGAAAAAAACAGGCTTTCCCTGCGCCGGCAGCGCCCGCAACGCCGGCCCCGGTTTCCTTCGGGCAAGGGAGAGTGGTTTCGGGTCGTCTTCGGTTTCAGAGACCCTGTGGGCCGAGGACACAATGGACAGGGACCGATTTTCCAAGTGGAGGAATGAGATGAAGGCGATTCTCGATTCTATGTACGGGTACTGGGCGTTTCTTCTGGCGATATCGCTCGGTATGGCAGCGTTTATTTACTTCATGTGGCTCCAGGGCAGCCTGGCCTAGCCAAGAAGCCCGGTGCTTCACTGCAAGAGCAAACCGGCGGGATCTTCGGTGTGACGCTGAGGGTCTCGCTTTTTTGTCTTTTCATGGGCGCCCGTATCAAGCCACATCATTCCGTGATCATAGTTGATCCGGGTCCGGATGACAGTCTCGCCTATGCCCACTCGCCCTGAAGCAACGGTTCGAGTGGACGTTCGGTCTTTCTCATTTTCAAGTCATTGAAGATTCCCGCCGTTGCCATACTCTCTTATTTCCGTATCCAGGCTCACCCCCGAGTTCCTCGGAAATACCTATGAAGTAGATATCCTGTTCAATAAATGTTAATATCTTCGATTGCTTCACGACCCCAGGCCCGGTTTCGCCAAATCCAATGTAAACGAGGACAGAAGATGCGATATTCGCAGGCATTCATCCATACCCTTTTCGAGGTGCCCAAAGAGGCGGAAACGCCTTCCCACATTTTTCTTCTCCGCGGTTCCTACATCTATCCCGTCGCCGCGGGGTTCTATTCGCTCCTGCCGCTCGGCCACCGCGTGATCGAGAAGATCAAAAGGATCATGCGCGAAGAACTCGACGGAATCGGCGGACACGAACTCACCATGCCCGTGGTCAATCCCGCGGAACTCTGGAAAAAGACCCGGCGCTATTTCGATATTGGCGAGGAGTTGATCCGGTTCAAGGACCGCCGCGACCGAGACTTCGTTCTGGCCATGACCCACGAGGAAGTGATAACCGACATCGCGAAGCAGTTCCTGCGCTCCTATCGCGACCTGCCGATCATGCTCTACCAGATCCAGACGAAGATCCGCGACGAAGCCCGTCCGCGAGCGGGACTCCTTCGCGTGCGCGAATTCTTCATGAAGGACGGCTACAGCTTCCACCCGGACTTTGCCGACCTGGACGCCTACTACCCGAAAATCTACAATGCCTACCTGCGCATCTTTTCCCGGTGCGGGCTTGAGACGGTCCCCATCGAGGCCGATTCCGGCATAATGGGCGGAAGTGGTTCCCACGAGTTCATGCTCGAGTCGCCGAACGGGGAGGACCGGTTCGTGATCTGCCCGGGTTGCGGCTACCGGGCCAATACCGAAAAGGCTGCGGGTCTGAAGCCGTCCGGGGACGAACTGCCGGATAATCCACCTTCGATGGAAAAGATCGCAACCCCCGGCGTAAAGACCATAGCCGACCTGATGCGCTTTTTCGATTCCACCGAAGAACATTTCCTGAAAACGGTGGCCTACCAGGCCGACGGCGAACTGGTCCTGGCGGTTGTGCGCGGGGACTTCAACGTCTCCGACACCAAGCTGACCAACCACCTCAAAGCTGTCCACCTGGAGTTCGCCCCCGAAGAACTTCTGGCCAAAAAAGGCCTCTTTGCGGGTTTCCTCTCGCCCGTGGACCTCAAAGACGTCCGGATGGTGATCGACACCTCGGTCTCGGACCGCATGCTCTATGTCGCGGGCGCGAATGCTCCGGATATGCACGTCAAAAACGTGCTGCCGGGACGCGACTTTCCGGTCGCCGAAAAGGTCGACATCACGGAAGTGCGGGAAGGCGACACCTGCGCGGCCTGCGGAGCGGCTACCCTGGCGATCCGCCGCGGAATCGAACTCGGACATACCTTCAAACTCGGGACGAAATACACCGCGCCGGAAAGCATGGACGTCACCTATCTGGACAATTCCGGGGAAAAGCACCGCGTCATCATGGGGTGCTACGGAATCGGCGTCGAACGGCTGATGGCAGCCGCGGTGGAAAAATGGCACGATGAGTCCGGGATGCGCTTTCCGATCAACATTGCCCCCTACCAGGTCGCGGTTTGCCCGATAGGGAAAAAGCCTGAAATCGTGGAAATGGCCGAACGCATTTACGATCGGCTCGGGGAAACCTACGAGGTCCTCTACGACGACCGGGACGAGTCCGCAGGCGTCAAACTCAAGGATGCGGACCTGATCGGCATTCCCATCCGGATCGTGGTCAGCCAGAAGCACCAGAAAAACGGCGAAGTGGAATTGAAGATCAGGCAGACCGGCGAAGTGCGAATCTGCCCGGAAAAGGACCTGTATTCGGTCCTGGAAGAAATCGTGAGGGGGTTGCAGCCTTCCGTCGAGGGTCTGCAGTACATGCCGGAATAATCCTCCCCGTATGATCCTGCTCTCCAACGCAAAGCTGCTGCCGGAACTCCCTCCCCGTGAAGCGGGGAGGGGATAGTCTGATCTGTTAAGCGCAAACGTGCGACGGGGCGCCCGTATATTGCGCTACTATACAGGAAAAAGTTCTTGCCGCCATGGGGAAGCTCCTGGCGGGTGTTCTGATCGGATCGGAGACGCCGTAAAAAGCACGGTTGGCATCATGGTTGAAAGCCAGCTGCGCGCCCTGGAGAGCCACACCGGCAAACAATCCGCGGCTCCTCGAATAGGAGTAGACCTCGGCCGCCAGTTGTGCGTCCGTATTCGCCTCGGCGGTCCTGCCCACCGGACCGGCCGCTATGGAAACGGTGCCGCCCAGGATGAACTTACCCCTATGCATGGCTTCCACACTCCTGGGAGTCTTGAACACCAGCACGAGGTCGGACGATTGCACTCCCGCCTGGAACCCGAGGCTGCCCCCCGACAAAGTCACGAATCCGGGCTCGCTCCAACTCCCGTCCGCTGTCCGCACCACCATGATTCCCTGCCCGTAAGTTCCCCCTATTCCGAGCCCCACCTTCATCGTGTTCGGAATTACGGCAATCCCGAAGGAATGTCTGAGCAGGTCGGCCGGAATTCCCTGTTCGGGAATGGACATGATCTCCCGCAGCACCGCCGTGGCGGTTTCAAGGCGTGCAACTTCGTTCTGGCCCTGAGCCATGGCGGGGAGAGAAAGTATCGGTATAAAAAGACCCAAAATCAGCAATGGAATGGCAATATATCTCAATGGGATACTCCTTTCTTTTTTTAATCTAAAATAATCATCTACGAAGCATTAGCGAAAGATTCTCAGATATGGCTAGGCCCGATAACTGATGTCCGGATATCCTGACATGGCGGCGCCTTGTTGTTAACTTCATAATATTGCTAATAAAATTATCAGGAGGCAGATATGGCCGAACCGCCAAAAAGAAGCAGCGTGAGAAGCAGCATACCTAAAAAGAAAGCGCTCGCGGCAGACGAGTTGGGCGCCGGCTTGCAGAAGGCATTGGGCGGGCTCACCGAAGAGTTGGGAGGAGTCGTCGGAGGGCTCGGAAAAACCGTAGGAGGCCTCACCCAAGGAGTGGCCGGGACCCTGCAGGGGCTGCTCGATCCCCTCCAGCAACTTCAGCAGCAGGCCCTCGGCGGATCTGAGGAAGCCGGCGAGGCGTACGACCGGGCAGTGACCATGATCCGGAAGTCTTCCAAAAAGGGCAACCAGGGAGCGCAAGACCTTCTGAATGCCCTGGGCGAAGCGCTTGAAGAGGGGGAAGAAGACGCGGCGTAACAACAATTTAAATCGCGGGGAAATCCCGCGCCTCGCACATGGCCGTCAACTAGGTGACTGTTGAGAACTGGTCGGGGTAAGACAAAAAGAGCTCACCGCAGAGACGCAGAGGACGCCGAGAAACACGCATGAGGCTTTCCAAAATTGGGCATAAATGCTCTCTCTGCGGCCTTAGTATCTGCACAGCGAAAAAGGCAGAGAACGCAGAGCAAGCTAAATGGAGATATCATTGCGAACCGCTGAATTTGTACTTTTCGTTTTTCCTCCGCGTTCTCAGCGCCTCTGCGGTTGATTTGATTTGATCCATAAAGGAACGGATATTCGCACGAAGTGTTAAGTTGACGCCCATATGCGCCTCGCGGGATTTCCCCGCACCCATCTTACGGGGTGCTCATTCTCCCAGCGATCTGCGTCCCTTGATCACGCGCTCTTCGGGGAAAAGCGGTTTCTGAGGTGTTCGAGCAGGATCGAGGCGAAGAAGAAAGCCGCGGCCACCATGATGATGGCGGCGCCCGAGGTGAGGTTGAGCGTGTAGGAGAACCAGAGCCCTACGAGGGAAAAAATGCAGTTGAGGATGACGGAGAGAACCATCATCGCTTTGAGCGACCCGCAGAATTTTTCCGCGATGAAGGGGGGGATGGTGAGCAGGGCGATTACCAGGATGAGCCCGACGACGCGGATGAGCATGATGACCGAAAGGGCGATCATTGCGAGCAGGACGTAGTAGAGCGCATTGACAGGAACGCCCATGGCGCGGGCGAATTCCTCGTCGAAGGACATGGCGAGAAAGCTGTTGTAGAAGAGCCAGACGATTGTCAGGACGAGGACGTCAATCACTCCCGTCAGGATGATGTCGAGCCTGGGCACCGTCAGGATGCTTCCGAAGAGATAGCTCATGAGGTCGACGTTGTAGCCGGATGTGAGATCTATGAGAATGATGCCCAGGGCCATTCCCACCGCCCACAGAACGCCGATCACCGTGTCGGCTCGCTGTTTGTTTTTCAGGGTCACCGCGGACATTATCATCGCGATGATCAGGGAAAAACCGGCGGCCCCAGCCAGGGGCGGGAGCCGGAAAAAGAAGGCTATGCCGATTCCACCGTAGGCGGCATGGGCGATCCCGCCCGAAATGAAGACAATCCTGTTAACGACCACAAGAGTTCCAATGACCCCGCATACGATGCTGGTGAGCAGGCCGGCGAGGAGAGCATTCTGCATGAATTCGGACTGAAAGGCTTCGAGCATATCTTCTAAGATTCCTCGTGCTCATGCTTGCGCAGGACACGGTGGGGCATTCCGTGGGCGATCAGGTCCACGGGGCAGTGATAGGCGGAATGGATCATCTCGTCCGTCACCTCGGACCCGTTATGGTAGTAAAGCGTCTGGTTGAGGCAGGCGACCGATTTGATGTAGCTGGACAAAACGCTCATGTCGTGGCTGACGACGATTATGGTGATCGACTCATTCAGTTCCTTCAGGAATTTGTAGAGTTCGCTCTGGAACTGGGCGTCCACGCTTGCCGTCGGTTCATCCATGAGAAGGATACGGGGGCTTGCGGCCAGTGCGCGGGCAATGAACACCCGTTGCCTCTGCCCACCGGAAAGCTTGCCGATCGGGCGGTTGCGGTATTCCCACATGCCCACCTTTTCCAGGGCCTCCCGAACCTTTTCACGGTCCTCGCCCCTGTAGCTTCGGTCTCTTCCGGGGAGTCCCAGCCGTCCCATAAGGGTCACATCCGTCACCGAGATCGGAAAATCCTTGTTGATACCCGTATCCTGGGGCACATATCCGACCAGGCCGGCGACTTCCGCCGGGTCTTTCCCGAAAATCTTCACGCTTCCGTTCTGGGGGCGCAAAATTCCGAGGATGATTTTCAGCAGGGTGGTCTTGCCGCTTCCGTTCGGTCCGATCAGTGCGAGAAAGTCCCTCTCGCTGACCTGCAGGTTCACGTTTCGCAGGATCGCGTGGTTGTTGTAGTAAAATGCCACGTCCCGAATGTCTATTGCCGGCCCGGTCATGAGTCGGCCCTCCTTTATTGCTGCCCGCCTACAGATGCGGCGATCTGGCCGGCAACCTGGCGGAGATTGTTCGCCCAGTCGGGAGCAAGATCGTCGGCAAAGATCAGTTTGCCTTCAATGGCATCGGCTATGGCCTGAGCACTCCTCGGGGAGTACTGGGGCTGGACGAAAATAGTCTTTATTTTAAGTTCCTTCGCTTCCTTGATCAGCTTGTCCAGGTCGCGGGCCTTAGGTTCTTTGCCCTCGATTTCGACCGGGAACTGTTTGAGTCCATACGCGTCGGCGAAATATCCCCAGGCGGGGTGGAATACCATGAACCCGCCTCCGGACGGAAAGAGCCGCGAGATGGACATGTCGAGGTCGGTCAGTTCCGAGATGAAATTCTTGTAGTTTGTCTCGTAGGCCTGCCGGTTGTGCGGGTCGTTAGCCGCAAGCGCCACGAAAATAGCCCTGGCCTGAAGCATAACCAGGGGAGGGGAAAGCCAGACATGCGGATCGGCGATTTCGTGTTCCCCGTGTGCCTCTCCGGCGCCGGCTTCGTGACCGTGGGAGTGCGCTTCCATCTCCCTCTTTTCAATATCTCTCTCGGTATGCACGATAAGCATTTTCGGATTGGCCGCCGCTATCTTGGACAACCAGATAGTCTCGAACGGTACGCCGAGGGCGAAGTAAATCTTTGCCTTCCCGAGTGCAGTCATCTGTTTCGGCTTGGGTTCGTACTGCTCCGGGGTCGCCCCGGCCGGAACCATCACTTCGACATCGACAGCGCTTCCTCCGATCTTTTCAACGAAGTACTTCTGTGGGAGAATGCTGACGACAACGGGCATCGGCCCCTGTGCGGAAGCGGAATGCGGGAGCATGGAACAGCATGCGATCAGCACAAACGACAAGAGGAAAACGGTTAAAGAGCGGTTCATTCCAGCCTCCAATAGGGCCAAAGCCCCGGATAAACGACAGCTTAAACTAAATATAATAGGAAATTTCGCCCTCGATTGCCACAAACTATTTCACCTTTCCGTCTCGCCCGGCAATTTTCCCCCGCCAGGCCCGCCCATCTGAAGCCCAATATGACCCGATGCGCCCACACTGCAAAAATGGATAATCGGTATGTTAAAATAATAAAAATTGACCACGTTCCGAAAACATCGTATGGTGAAGCCATGTCTGGCGACGCCCAAAATTCCATGCAATAGGCATTCTGGTGTGAAAATGTTGAAATCAGGTTAAAAAACTGGAGTTAAACATTGGGGATCAGAAAAATACTCGTTGTCTCTGCCGCTATTTCCTTTTCGGCCTTCTCCTTCTCATTCGAAGCCATGGCCCAACAGGAAAGACCACGACTCGACGACAGTTTCCGTCAGCTGCAGGAGCAGTGGAAACAGATTATGAAAAACGAGTACAATCCGGCCACAATCCAGCCGGTGGTCAACCACCAAACCTCATTTTCCGACCGAGCCTGGCTCGATAAGTCAAAGAGGACCTCTCACAAAAAGACAAGGGATTACGCGCGGCGAAGGTAGTGCGATCAGCCGTCTCCCGTGGGATAGGACTTTCAGTCCCGCCGAAAAGGGAATGCTTTGGAGAAAGCATGGCTTGATCGCGGCTGCAAGCCGCTCCCACAGAGCACTGTATCGGGGATGAACGCGATTGACGCGGGAATGCACTCCGGTATGCTCAGCGTGGTGCGTGCTTTCTGTCTTTCAAAAAATCGACGAGAGCCTGCCGGATGGCCCTGGCCATTCGCGCCTGGTATGCACGGCTGCGCAGCAGGGTTTCCTCGCTGCGGTTCCTGATGATGCCGCATTCGAGGAGCACCGCCGGGCATTTCGCCTCTTTAAGTACTACCAGTCCGTCATACCTGTAAACGCCCGTGGCGCTGTCGACCGGCTGCTTGCCTTCTCCCTTGAGCAGCGCGGCGTGGTGCGCCGATGGCAGAAAACCTGCCTTTTTCAATTCGCGCCCGGCGACAATCGCCAGCCTGCGACTTGCCTCCGGCCGTCCGTTTTTCTCCGAGATGAACAGGGAATACCCTCGATACGCATCGCAGAACCGGGCGGGCACCCCCCGGTAGATCCAATCGGAGAGGAATTCCTGCTGCACGGAGTCGTGATGGATGGAGATGAGGATGTCGGATTTGGCCGCATTGACGATTCCGGCCCTTTCCTGGAGTGAAATATCGCTGCCGTCGGGATTGATTATGAACGGCCGGAGGCGCGCATCCTTTTTCAATTCTCGAAGCACAACCGCTGCCATCCTGCGGTTGAAAACGTACTCCGGCCGGTTCCTGGAGCTTAGGGCCCCTTTGGATTCCACAGAGTGGCCGATATCTATGGCTATCGTGACGTGCTGCTCTGCCCGGGACTGTCCGGGGAAGAGCAGAACCGGCAGGATGAGAATTACTGCGGCAAGCGTCGATATACGCATCAGTCGTCCTGGCGGCAGGGCGCCGGTCGAGTCCTTTTCCCCAGCCTGTCGTAGCGCGCCGAGTCTCCCGGCGTCATTTCGTAGCATACGGGCGAGGAAACGGGCTGCCCCTCTTGCAGGAGTTCGTCCACGGTCACAAACTGCCAGCCGGCTTTTCGCAGGTTCGGGACGAGGACCCGGAGCGCTCCCAGCGTGCCGTGCCCCTTCCCGTTGGCGTGAAAGACAATGATTGCCCCGGGCTTTACCCTGGACAATACGGTCCCGATGATTCCTGCGGCGGTCCGGTCTTTTGCGGGATCGCCGGAAACGATGCTCCACTGGATGGCCGGCATGCCGAAATCGGCAAGGACGGTAAGCGATTCGCCAGTGCATGTGCCGTAGGGAAAGCGGAAAAGCCGGGGCGATTGTGCGATGCCGGAGGTTGGGGCCTGCCCATTGCGCGCGGCGAGCGAAGCCCGGATTAGAGCGTATTCGTCCCTGGTGCGGATGATCTGGTCTTTTGCCTCACCTGCCGTAAGGTGCGAAAAATTTGCGTGGTCCCAGCTGTGGCTGCCTATTTCGAAAAGGGGGCTGGACATCAGGCGCATGGTCTCTTGCGGATGAGACCGCATCCACTTGCCGCCGGCAAAGAAGGTCGCCCGGACCGAATTGTCGCTCAGGAAATCGACGAGTTCCGCATCGAAACCGGCGGTTTCGCGGGGACCTTCGCACAGGTCGAAGGTGAAGGAAAGCAATTTCCTGCCGTCCGGAATGCGCACCTCGCGGATGGATTTCCTGAGTTCGAGCGGCAGAGGCTGCTGAGCATGAGTGTGCGAAAAAGGGAAACAGGTAAAGAGACAGGCAACGGTTCCGGCGAGAAGAAGCAGGTTGTTTCGGGACATCAATGGAATCCATTTGCGTTTATAATAAGAATTGGTAAAACGGCAGAATGATTTTACCCGCTCATCCTGGAATTGAAAGAGGAATGGGATGAAAAACACCGAGGACAGATATATTCTGCGCGATATTTCGGTAGAGCCGCTTCGGTCAAGGTATGTGGAGCAGATCAGCCTGAACCTCGCATCGATGGACCCATGGCTGACCCTGGAATACAAGCCCGAAGTCATCTCCTTCTACCTCCTGCGTGCCGATCCGGCTTTGAAACGCTATACCGTGCTCGTTTCGAACAGGGTTGCCGGAGTCATGTCCCTGAGGCATCCCTGGCTGTTCGGGCCTTTTCTGGAACTCATCGCCCTTTTCGGAGACCTTCGGGGTAAGGGGATCGGCGCCCGCCTGATCGACTGGATATGCGGCCAGTACCCGACGGCCGGAAATCTCTGGGCCACCGTCTCATCCTTCAACCTGGACGCGCAGCGGTTTTACCTGCGCATGGGCTTCGAGCAGATCGCCACCCTGGATAACCTGATCAAGCCGGGGAGACACGAAATTCTGCTTCGAAAGAGACTGTGAGCACCGCATTCGGGGAATGCCGAACCGGCGCAGCCCCGGAATAAAAAAAGAGGGCCGGTTGTTCATCCGGCCCTCTTTTCGCTTCAAAAAAACGGCCGGTGGGATTCCGCCGGCCTGTTCTTTCATAAAAATAGAAATGCGAAGTTACTTCTTCATGTGTTTCTTGAAGATGGATTCGCACTTGTCAGCAGCGGCTTCTGCCCTGCGAGCGGCGTTTTCAGCTCTCATTGCGGCAGCTTCAGCTGCTCTGGCGCTGGCTGTACACTGCTGTTCGATTGCCTGAGCTTTGTCCATAGCTGCCTGGCAGAGTTCAGTACACTTCTTGGCATCCTGGGAACAGGCGCAGCCGGAGATCATGGTGAAAGCCAATGCTACAACAAACAAAACTGCCACTATTCTCTTCATACTCTTTCCTCCTTAAGAACCAAGCGAAATAATTTTTGATTTGTCTTCAACTTCAAGACCCTCCGTAAAAAACTCTGGTAGTCCCACCTCCTCTCCCATACAGGATAGAAATGCAACTTATGCAGTGTTTTAGACCAGCTATGCGGCCTTTCTGATAAAAACGCGTTAGATGCTACGCCAGCTATTTGATAAAATCAAGCAATTTTTCTACCAAACGTAGGCTGGCAAACGCCCGCGCTATCATTCCTGCGTCATCTCCGCAACTTTGAGCGAATGGTCTTCACCAGACATCCTGCTCACGTCCGTAGGCACCCCGTTTTGCAGGGAAATCGCCACGGCAAATTTCTTCTGATCCACTTGATTCGCGTATGGATATTGGGCCAGTTTATCGAAGGCATATTTGGAATAGTCCGGAATTTTCTTATATACGTCCGGGTGCGCTTCTACATATACCTGGCCATTCTTGCGGCCGAATTTGACTGGTTCGTAAATGATTTCGAGCTTGGTACCCATGGCAACCTGGGGATAGAGGATACGGATGTGTTCGGGGTAGCACCGGATGCATCCATGGCTGACCAGGCGGCCGACTCCCCAGGGCATCGCCGTGCCGTGAACCCCATATGCACCGGCTGAAAACTTCATGACGAATTCCCCAAGCGGGTTTTCGGGTCCGGGAGGCATAACGGCCATACCATATTTTGCCTGTAGCGAGGCAGGAATGTACCAGGACGGGTTGGGCCGTTTCTCATTTACGAAATAAGTTCCGAGAGGGCTCTCCCACCCCTCGTCGCCGATCCCGATGGGGTAGGTCTGGACGGTGGAGCTGTTGCGATCGAAAAAGTAGAGTCTGAGCTCAGGCACGTTGATCACGATTTGGTAGAGCTGGCTTGGGGGGAGCACCCAGGTGGTCGGAATGAAGATCCGTTTGCCTCTGGGTGGAATCCACGCATCCATTTTTGGAAACAGGAGGTCAAGAGAGTTGTACCCAAGTCCGTTTTTCCTTGCCAGATCGAGAAGCGTATCTTTGTCCTTGATGCTGTACCAGCGGGGAGCGCCGATCACAGTCAGGTCCGGTACCCGGTATTCGAACTTTTGTACGGTTGCAGTGAACTCTTCGTCGCCTGCGGCAAAGGAAATCGAGCAGCCTAGTGCTAAGAAAACGATAAAAAGGCACAGGGCAACGACTTTCTTCTTTCTCATGTGGCTTTTCCCTAATTTGCTGAAATTTTGAACATCGCATCCCTGGGATTGGCCGTTACAATAAAGAGTCTCCAATTTCAGATCAAGCCTTTTTTGACCTGAAAACAGAGATTACTCTTCAATCGGAAAATCTCCCGGGGATGAAAAGGGAAAAAAGCCGCTCTCCTCCTCTAATTTCAAAAATCGATCAGTCCAAAGACCTTCCTTTTGCCGGGCCAAATGCCTAGATTTTGTTTTTCATATCTAAACGGGCCTGTTTGTGCCAAAATTAAACGCGGCCTGTTTTCCGAATGCCAGTGCGCATTCACGGGACTTGGCATCGCGGATCCCACGGCCGAGGTTTGAAAAATGATAATCACAAACAACGGCTTGTACAGATGAAAGCAGGTATTTTCTCATATCTAATTTAACGGAGGAGAGAATGGACAAAAAGTGCGCTGAAAAGCGGCCTGAAAACGTGAAAAAGCGCTTTCCCAACAGTGTAGTTCCCCTGGTCAACGGAAAGGCCCTGATAAAGGCGGCCAGGAAACACACCGCCATGATTATGGCAACCAACATCCGCTGCCGGCTCCCGGTGGCCGGAATTGCCATGGCATCGATGGCGGCGAAGGCCCCCGTTATATATGAAATAGCGAAATCGGAACTGGGTTACACGGAATTTACGCCATACAGCTTTGCCGAATTCATAATCGAGGAAAACGAGCGGCTGGGAAATACCAAGGTGCCGTTTGCCGTGCACGCAGACCACACAACCGTGAAGAAACCCGAAGAGGTGGATTCGACGGCCGAACTGATCGCAAAGGAAATAGAAGCGGGCTTCACTTCCTTTGCCATCGACGCCTCTCATATGGAAAACGAGAAGAACCTGGCGGCAACCATCCGCCTGGCCAGGCCGATCATCGAAGCGGGGCTCAACCTCGAGGTCGAACTGGGGGAAATTGGCGCAAAGAGCGGCAGCGCGGAAGGTTTCACTCAGCCGGAGGAAGCCAAATGGTTCATCGGCGAGCTCGACAAGAACGGGGTTCGTCCCGATCTGCTCGCGATCAACAACGGGTCGATTCACGGAACCTACTTCGGCACATCCCAGGAAGGAATTCAGCTCGAGCTTACCCGCTCCATCTGGGAAGCAATTCAATCCTGGTCGGTGGACATCGCCCAGCATGGAATTACGGGAACCTCTCTCGACAAGATATCTTCCTTCATTCAATATGGAATTAGAAAGGGCAATGTCGGGACCCTCTGGCAGAACGTCGCTTTCGGCCTGGCAATGAACCAGAACGGAAACGCCTTGACCAGGGAGGACAGGAGCTACATCAAGCGGCCTTATCGAGGCATTCCTGACGAATTGTGGGAGGAAATGGTAAAATGGGCGAAGGAGACCAACAACACCGGCGGCAACATCAAGAACGCCAACAAGCCTTTTGCCCCGTTCTTCAACGCTCTTCCGATCGAATACAAGAAGAGGACGGCCGAGCATGCCTATGAAGAGGCCGTGCGCCTGTTCGAAGCCACCCACTCGATCGGCCTGGCCGACAGTGTGTGGGAGTTCCTCTAGTCCGGCGGGAAAAGTCTCACCGCGGAGCTGCAGAGATCGCGGAGGAAGAACGGAAATGAGCATTAATGCCAGCCCGACGCAAAGCAGTCTCATTTACCTCCCTCGGCGGTCTCTGCCCCAGTTTTACGGCGTCCCCTGCGGTGAATGTGTTTGGCCTTAGTTGACAGCAACGGGGCCTTGCTGAGGCAACAGCTTTTGAGAGCCCGCCACCGCGCCGAAGTTTTCCCCGCATATCCCCGCCTCGCCTGTTTTCAGGCCATTCCGGAAAATCTCCCTCGGGCAACACGCCATAGTTATTCCCAAATCCAGAAATTCTGTCTCCGTCCCAGGAATTTTCTTGCATTTCCTCAAGCATTCAATGAGAATCTTCAGGCCTGTTTTAAACAGGAACTTCAGGGGCAAAAGTACCAGTCTGAGCCGGATATCATCCGGAAAGCCGTTAGAATTCAGGAAAAATGGGAGCTTTTCAGTCTAGGCGAGCCAGACAGAAGCGCTGAGGAACGTTTCCCCGTAGCGGGGAGATGTTCGAATCGGGTCAGGAGAGGTCTATGGAAGTTAAATTGCTCAACATCGGATTTGGCAACACCGTCATTGCGAACAGGGTGGTCGCGATCGTTTCCCCGGCTTCTGCTCCCATGAAAAGACTCAAAGAGGACGCCCGGCAGGGAAACAAACTGATAGACGCCACTATGGGCCGCCGCACCCGGTCGATCATCATCACTGACAGCGACCATGTTATCCTTTCCGGCGTTCAGGCCGAGACCATTGCCCAGCGACTGCTGATCGACGGAAACACCAAAGAGGTAAATCTCTTAAAACAGCTCAAAGACTGATCATGGTTTCTCCTGCTTACTCCGGGCAGCTTTTCATCATTTCCGCTCCTTCCGGAGTGGGAAAATCCACACTCATCCGGAACATTCTCTCCGAATGTCCGAAACTGAGGTATTCGGTTTCCTGCACCACGCGTCCTCCACGTCCGGAGGAAACTCCCGGAATCGATTATTGTTTTCTCTCGAAAGAGGAATTTCTGAGCGGGATCGGTTCCGGACGATTCCTGGAATGGGCCGAGGTCCACGGCCAGTACTACGGCACAGATGCTATCCCCATTGAAAAATGGCTGAAATCGGGAAACGACGTCCTGCTGGATATAGACATCCAGGGTGCGCGCCTCGTCCGATGCGCATACCCTTCGGCACTGACCATCTTCATCCTGCCTCCTTCCATGAACGTGCTCGAGGAACGGTTGCGCAGCCGGGGCACCGAGACGCCCGAACAGTTGTCCATACGCATCGCTGCTGCCCAATCGGAGCTGCAGGAAGCCCCATGGTATGACTACATCGTCGTGAACGACAAACTGGAGGAAGCCATCCTGGACCTCAAGGCGATTCTGCGCTCCGGCCGGTGCGGCCGCTTTGTGCAGGCTCCGCGCCTGCGGGCTTTCCTGATGTCGCTTCCCCAGGCCTGACGACTTACCTTTTCTGCATGAAAAGCAATCCGCGGACGGAAAAACAAATCTGGATATCGGGGATAAACCCCGTCCGGGAAGCCCTGCGCGCCAAAGGGCTGCCGGCCGGCAAACTCCTGCTCTCGCGCAGCGACCCGAGAGGCCGGGAACTCGAAGAGCTTGCTCGCCTGAGAAATATTCCGTTTGACCATGCCACGCGCGAGCGCCTCTCCGAACTGGCAGGACACAGCCACCACCAGGGCGCCGTTCTCGAAATCGCCGAATTCCCCTACGCCGGCCTCGAAGACCTTCTCGAAAAACCCCTCGGAGAGCGCGACCCGGTCCTCGTACTCGACAGCATCCAGGACCCGCAGAACCTGGGGGCGATCCTCCGGAGCGCCTGCTTCCTCGGCGCAAAAGCCATCGTCCTCCCGAAGGACCGCTCCGCCCGCGTCACCGCGGCAGTTATAAAGATCGCCGCCGGAGCGACCTCCTATGTTCCCGTCGTCCAGGTGACAAACCTCGTCCGCGCCCTGAATGAAATGAAAGAAGCCGGGTTCTGGACCGCCGGGCTCGATGTGCAGGGAGATAAAACGATCTATGATGCGGACCTCACCGTTCCGCTCTGCCTGGTAGTGGGAAACGAGCAGAAAGGCATGCGGCCGCTTGTAAGGAACGCGTGCGACCTGCTTCTGCGCATCCCCGCCTCCGGCCCGCTCCAATCGCTCAACGCCGCCTCCGCCGCAACCATCGCCCTGTCTGAGGTCCTGCGCCAGCGCTTAAAGGCGACTGCACAAAAAGGCTAAGGCACAAAGCGCGGGGAGCGGAGCGCTCGGTCTCGCACGTTCGAACGAAATATCTATCTTCGCGTCTTGCTGATGCATGATTTGGGAAAAAAGTAATCGAAATCGCATATTTTACGCCCTGAAATCTTCCTTTGCTTTGACACCGGCGATAATTTTCGTTACAGGTATAGAGAAATTCCAACTAGTGTACCTATCCGGCCAATCATCCCCCGAAATTCTACGGAAAAGCTGAGGGAATCTTTGTGCCTGGACAGTCAGGTAAACGCTCAGGTTTGAGAGGAAGAAGCTGAAATGGCTAACGTGGTCGTAATCGGCACCCAGTGGGGCGATGAAGGGAAGGGCAAAGTAGTCGATCTTCTTACGGAAAAAGCCGACTATGTTGTCCGGTTCCAGGGCGGAAACAACGCCGGACATACCCTCGTCGTGAACGATAAAAAATACATTTTCCACCTGGTACCGTCCGGAATTCTGCATCCAGGCAAGGTGTGCGTGATCGGAAACGGGGTGGTGCTGGACCCGGGCGTGCTTATCTGTGAACTCGACAGTCTGGCCGAAGCCGGCATAGCCGTCACGCCGGAGCGGTTGCACATCAGCCTCTACACCCACGTCATCATGCCCTATCACCGCGCACTGGATCTGGCCCGCGAGAAAAAGAAGGGCAAGACCGCCATCGGCACCACCGGCCGCGGCATCGGCCCCTGCTACGAAGACAAAGTCGGCCGGGGCGGCATCCGTGTGCATGACCTGCTTGACAGGGCTGTGCTCCGGGAAAAGCTTGCAAAGAACCTGGAAGAGAAAAATTTCCTCCTTGAGAAGTTTTTCGGAGAAAAACCCCTCGACATCAAAGAAATAGAGGAAGAATACCTGGCTTACGGCGAACGGCTGCGTCCCTTTACGGGAAACGTCTCCGAACTGCTGCAGCAGGCCGATGCCTCCGGCCGCAATATCCTTTTCGAAGGCGCCCAGGGTACGCATCTCGACATCGATCACGGCACCTATCCCTACGTGACTTCCTCCAATACGGTTGCCGGCAATGCGTGCTGCGGGTCGGGAATCGGTCCGACCCGGATCGCCAAGGTCGTCGGAGTGGTGAAGGCCTACACGACCCGCGTGGGAGGCGGTCCGTTTCCGTCCGAGCTTCTCAATGAAACGGGGGAGCACATCAGAAAGGTGGGAGGGGAGTTCGGGGCTACCACCGGGCGGCCCCGCCGCTGCGGCTGGCTGGACATGGTGGTCGTTAAGAGTTCGGTCCGGTTGAACGGCCTTTCCGGCCTGGTGATAACCAAGCTGGACGTCCTGACCGGAATTCCGACCCTAAAGATGGCCGTTTCTTACAACTGCCGCGGCTCGCGGCTGGATACAGTACCCCCGGAGCTGGACGCCCTCGCCGCATGCGAGCCCGTCCTGGAGGAATATCCCGGCTGGACGGAGGATATAAGCGGTGTGCGCAGTTGGGACGATCTGCCGAAAAATACGCAGAAGTATCTGATAGCACTCGAAAAGCACGCCGGGGTTCCGATTTGCATGGTTTCCGTCGGCGCCGGCCGTAACGAGACGATAATCGTTCGGAATCCGTTCGAAGAATAGCATTTTTCCAGCTAGCCGAAGGCCGGACTCGAACCGGCCTTCGGCTCATGCCGTTTTTGGACTTCTTTTCCCGAAAAGGGCCGTCCCGATCCTCACGAGGGTGGCTCCTTCCTCGATTGCAACCTCGAAATCGCCGCTCATCCCCATGGAAAGCTCGGTTAGGTCTTCCGGGCGCGGACTGTTTTCCCGCAGCATGTCCAGCAGCTCGCGCATGCGCCTGAAGAAGGGCCGCGCCCGCTCGGGCTGATCGAAAAAGGGCGGAAGCGCCATGAGTCCCCGGACTTGCAGGTGCTCCAAGCCTGACGCCATCTTGAAAAACGGAAGGAGTCCTTCCGTGGCAATGCCGCTCTTGGTCGGTTCATCCCCGATGTTTACCTGGATGAGGACGGGGCCCTTCTTCCCGGCTTTGGCCGCCTGCCTGTCCAGTTCGGTTGCCAGGCTTTCGCGGTCGAGTGTTTCGATCCAGTCGCAGCACTCCAGCGCCACTTTGACCTTGTTGGTCTGGAGATGCCCGATGCAGTGCCAGGTTACGTCGAGTCCGGCCAGTTCTTCCTTCTTTTTGCGCGCTTCCTGGATGTAGTTCTCTCCAAGGATGGTAATACCCGCGCCGATTCCTTCACGTATTCTTTCAACCGGCACCGTTTTGGTCACGCCGACGAGCTTCACGCCCGAAGGATCGCGTCCGGCCACTCTGCATGCCGCCTCTATCCTTGCGCGTATCTCCGCCAGGTTGTGTGCAACTGAATCCGAATCCATGACTATTTATCCAGTATCTCTGCCTGCAATTACTCTTTGGCGTTTTTGCCCTCGCGCTTCGCGGGGCTTGCCTGGGAAGAAAAAAATATCGCGGTTGCAAGCCGCACAGGTTGATGACAAACTCTAAAATCATAGCGATCGTTATTCCGGCGAAAGCCGGAATCTAGTGTTTTCAAGCATTTCTGGCCCCCGACGCCTGCCCCGGACCCGATCCGGGGTTCGTCGGGGTGACGGATTGGGGGCTTCTTCAACAGTCTGCGCGGTTGCAAGCCGCTCCCACAGGCAACGCAGTGCCGCTACCCCCCGCCGACCATGCGGATGATCTCGAAAGAGTCGCCCGGTTCGACGGGTTCGGTTTCGATTTCGCTGCGGGCGAGTATCCTCAGATTGCGTTCGACGGCAACCGACTTCGGTTCGATGCCCAGAGTTCGCAAAAGCTCACCCAGCACAGGTGCGCCCGCATACTGCCGATTTTCGCCGTTTACCTTTATTTCCATGATACCCGTCCGCCGTAAACTGTTCCAGTCTCGATTTACATCAGAAAAGCGCAGTCCCAGTCCTTCCAGACCGGTTCGTAGCCTTTCCTGCGGATCACTTCCGCCACCGCCTCGGGGCTCCGATGATCGGCGACTTCGAACTGGGCTTCCGCCTCGTTTCCCAATGTATATCCTCCGGGCTCCGTCCGCGACCCCGCACTCATGGAAGTGATTCCAAGCGGGATCAGGTGATCGCGAAGCTCCGGCGTTTCGCGCGTGGAAAGCGTAAATCCCACGTCGGGCAGGGTCATCCGGAGCGCGGTCAGAAGCTGCACGAACTGCCGGTCGGAAACGGGATGTTGCGGCTGGAACGCACCTGCCGCGGGTCGAAGCCGCGGGAAGGAGATCGATATCTGAGATTTCCAGAAGCGCTGCATCAGGTAGCGGGAATGGAGCGCCAGGAAGAAGGCTTCCGTCCGCCAGTTGCCCAGGCCGAGGAGCGCCCCGAGCCCGATGCGCCGGAAACCGGCCTCGCCGCCCCTGTCCGGAGCTTCGAGCCTCCACTGGAAATTGCGTTTCCTGCCCCCGCGATGCACCTCTTTGTAGAGTTCCTGGTTGTACGTTTCCTGAAAGACCGTCAGGCCGTCGACGCCGTGGGCGATCAGGGTCCCGTAATCCTCCGTGCTCATTGGGTAAATTTCCACGCAGATGGAAGAAAACAGGGGGCGCAGCCTGTCGGCGATATCCGCGAAATATTCCACCGGGACGACCTTGGGGGCTTCCCCGGATACGAGCAGCAGGTGCCGGAAACCGAGCTTGTTTATGTAGGCGCCTTCCTCCACGACCTGTTCAGGGGTTAGGGTGAGGCGATCTACCTTGTTCTGAATGTTGAAGCCGCAGTAGGCGCAGCTGTTCGTGCACTGGTTCGAAACGTAGAGCGGAGCGAACAGGCTGACGGTTTTTCCGAACCTCAGCTGCGTGACCGCATGGGCGCGCTGGGCCATCTGTTCGAGGTACGGTTCCGCGGCCGGGGAGAGCAGGCTCATAAGGTTGCTGAGGCATGGATCTTTTGCCGCCAGGGCAGCTTCCACGTCCGTTGCGGTGCGTTCCCCGATTTCCTGCTCTACATCTTCCCAGCTTGTCTGCAAAATCTCATCGTAGAAACTCATCTTCTTTACCTCAGAAAACCGGTGAGCGGGCTGGATGCTTCGGCAGTCGCCCGGGTGTTGCCCAGGCCGGCGAGAAAAGCCTCTCTGCCCGCTTCGACCCCTTTTTTGAATGCCGACGCCATGGACTCCGGATCGCCCGCCACCGCAATGGCGGTGTTTATGAGAACCGCATCGGCGCCCATCTCCAGGGCCTCGGCCGCATGCGAGGGGGCGCCGAGCCCTGCATCCACCACGACCGGGACGGTCGCCTTCTCGATTATGATTTCGATGGCGTCGCGGGTCCGGATTCCGCGGTTCGATCCGATGGGCGCCCCGAGCGGCATGACGGTTGCCGTCCCGATTTCTTCGAGCCTCTTGGCCAGGATGGGATCGGCATGGATGTAAGGCAGAACGGTAAAGCCGTCTTTTACCAGTATTTCCGCAGCCTTGAGCGTCTCGATCGGGTCGGGCAGCAGGTAGTGCGGATCGGGGGTCACTTCGAGCTTGATCCAGGGCTCGCACCCGGCAGCGCGCGCAAGCCTCGCCAGGCGCACCGCCTCTTCCGCGTCCCGCGCCCCCGACGTATTCGGCAGGAGCAGGTACTTTTCGGAATCGATGGCGCTCAGGATGCTGTCTTTCGGGTTTTCCAGTTCGACACGCCTGAGCGCAACCGTAACGATTTCGGCCCCGGACGCTTCCAGCGCCCGCACCATGACCTCGGGAGAAGAGAATTTCCCGGTCCCCATGAGCAGTCGCGACCGGAAGGTCCGTCCAGCGATTACCAACGGCTTTTCCATTTCACTTCACCTTTCCGTGCAAATGGCGGGATCGTGCGACCCGCATATCCCGCACCTTTGGGCGGCGGGGAGTTCGACTTCGCGAAACCGCATCCCCAGCGCATCCCAGGTAAGCATTCGTCCCACAAGAAGACGGCCGGCCCCCGTCAGGCACTTTATCGCCTCGGTTGCCTGGATGGTTCCCATCACCCCGGCCACGCTCCCCAGTACCCCGACCTTGTCCGGCGTTTCGTATGTGCCCGCCGGCGGGACCTCCTCGAAAACGCAGCGAAGGCAGGGGCCCTTCCCGGGAACGACGGTCATCGTCTGTCCGAAAGCGCCGAGGATTCCTGCGTGCGAGTAGGGCTTCCCGAGCCGGAGACAGGCATCGTTTATGAGAAACTTCGATTCGAAGTTGTCGGTCGCCTCGATCACGAAATCATATGGACTAACAAGGTCGAGAATATTTTCGGCGGAAACGGCGGTTTTGATGGGGTTGAGCCGCACGTCGGGATTCAACCGCGACAAGGTACGGGAGGCGGATCGGATTTTGTCTTCCCCGACGTCTTCGCGACCGTGGAGCACCTGGCGCTGGAGATTGGAGAGATCCACCGTATCCGAGTCCACCAGTCCGATCTCACCGACGCCTGCTGCTGCGAGATAGAGTGAGGCGGGGCTTCCCAGTCCGCCCAGGCCGATCACGAGCACCCGGCTTTCCAGCAGCTTTACCTGCCCTGCTTCTCCTATCTGCGGGATGAGCACGTTGCGGATGTAGATCTTTTTCTCGAGTTCGCTCAGGCTTCGCATCGCTTTTGCCAAAAAAAAACCGTTCCCCGGCGACGGGAACGGTCAGAAAAAGCAAATCGAAAAACCCTTTTCTTAAGCCATTTCCCTACGCTGGCATTGTCCAGATCAGGTATTAAGGGTTTCTTCTCAGTCCTGCCTCGACAGGACACCCCTAACGGCTGTCGGCAAAAATCTTAACGCCGCTTTATATAATTGTCAAACACCATGTTTAATCCAGTCGGATTCGGCCTTCCTGAAAGCAACCGGTTCTTCGGCTATGGTCGGGAAATCGATCCGTCTTCGCGTTGATACTAAGTGCCCGGAAAACTTGCATCAGTCTTTCTTGGTTCCCTGCGCTTTCTTCCTTGCCGAGCAGCGCTTCCTTGGAATGAGCCTTATGAGTGAACGCAGTGCGGTATTGACAGATTGTGAATCCGGGAAATACTCCTGCACATCCGGCGCTAAAACTACTGCCCCCTTTTGGGGTTTCACCTCTTTTACTTCGGTTGTGCCATCTGTCCGATGGATCGTAATAGTATAGCCCGCTTGCAATGCTCGATAGTGCATGCCTCGGGTCCCCCCTGTAAAATCGTATTCCGCCCGCATATTTTCACCATCTTTCAAGGTGGCCTTAGTCGGTCCCTTTTTCATACTGCCTCCGCTCTCTTCGAGTTGCTTCACGGCAACGCCACACGAGCAGCAACGATATTTTCGGATGAGTTCGTATGGATTAACGCGGACAACTTGTGAGTGCCTACAATCATTCATAAAGTCAACCGCGGGCAGAAGCCAGAGATGGTAAATTGGTGAGGTCCAGATTCAGGTATTAAGGGTTTCTTCTCAGTCCCGCCTCGGCAAGGCACCTAAAAAAGACAATAACGTGGGACGGTTTAATCGTCAAACATCATTATGCAATCGAGCCTGAAATCCCTCCCGCGGTTGAGCCCTCCGACTCTGTGGGAGCGGTTTGCGGCTGCGATGCGGCAACAGAACACTTCTTTCGGGAATGTTAAATTGTATACGACGAAATAAACATATAATTGACAAATATTAACTGTTATAGAATCATTTTCGCGTACATGCGATTTATTATTTGCAATTTCTTCCTTTTTCGAATAGGCTGCCCCGAAAATCCCCTTTACAGAAAATGGGTATTCATTTCACCGACAGGGCGGAGGTTCGTCCATCCGGGTTCCATCCACGTGGAACGGACGGAGGAGGGGGCACGTCCGCTGCCGAAGGAAACGCTTTGGATTTCATCAGCTTTAACCAGGTTTATCTCGATTCGCTTTGCCATTTCGGGACGCACCGGGAGGGAGGCCCAAGGTATGCTATCACTGTACATGCGCTGGATGAGGTTTGTTAACGAGGCCTGCCGGCCGATACAGGAGCCTGCTTTTGCTACGGAAAACGAGATCGTTCTGGAAACGAACGTTTTCAGGCTGCGCCGGTTTTCGGAAGAAAACGATCAAAATCCCGTTTTGATTCTACCGCCCCAGGCCGGGCACCACAGCAGCATTTGCGATTTCGGTCCGGGAAACTCGCTGGTTCGGACTTTCCTGGACCACGGCATGCGCAGTGTTTACGCAATCGACTGGAAGAGCGCGTCTTACGACAGGGCCAACGAATCGCTGGAAGATCTCATGATTCAGACGGACCAGTGTGTTTCCTGGCTGGGAAGACGCGTTAACCTTGTCGGTTTGTGCCAGGGCGGTTGGCAGGGCGCCATGTATACGGCCCTCAACAGCGACAGGGTGAACACCCTCACGCTTGCCGGGTCGCCGATCGATGCCTGCGCGGACGGGGGTAAAATACAGGACGCGCTCAAACGCCTGCCTCCCTCCTGGTTTGAATGGATTGTGAGCATGGGCGGGGGACTCTACCGGG